>CAMZFV010000003.1 GCA_947306175.1 uncultured Prevotellaceae bacterium | reverse complement strand
AGACGTTAACGTTGAATTTGCGTTTCGTCCTGCGCTTGGAGTGCGATACGTTGTTACCCGTGATCGCCTTCTTTCCGGTGATTTGACAAACTTTAGACATAGTTTCTCTAATTTTTGTTTAGTTATTGTTCTTGTTTTACATTCTCGGTCGTTTGACTCGCGTGCTACATGCTTGCCTGTACACAAAAACACAGGCGCAGCACAATAAACCGGGTGTGGACATCCAATCGTGGAGAGGGCGCTCTTCCCCACCGGTGTGAGAAGCCCACCGGCATCAAGGGGGTTGAACAACTATTGGGTGTCTCGCTCGTTTAATATCGTCCTACGCTTGACTGCCAGGCACTTAGCATCATAGCCTTGACATCGAAGTTTCAACGATCAAGTGTCACACTCTTGACTTGACTAACGCATGAGCATCAGGGTCAGCAAGACATGTGCCGCGAAATCGGCTGCAAAGATAGAACCTTTTTTTGAACTACACAACACATTCACAACACTTTTTCCCGATTTTTTGCTCACTTGTCTCATTTAGAGCCCTCTCATGCACAAGGTTTTCAGCATCATACCAGTTGAAGGGTGAATGCAAAAACAAAGGAAGCACGCCAACTCTCAAGCGCGCCTCCTTTATTTAAATGTGGTTGTCTGTATTAATCGCCCGAAAGCAACGATTCGATCAGTACAGTGATATCCAGGACATTCACCTCGCCGTCACCATTGACATCGGCGCTGGCTGGCATCTCGTCGCCACTGAGCAACAGATCAATCAATATGGTCACGTCAGTCACTTCAATTGAGCCATTGCCGTTCAGATCGGCTGTCATGGGCAGGATGGTAACAAACTGGCCCCATTTGGCGTCGGCTTTATAAGCGTTGAGCGCATTAAATGGCACATACACCGTAGAGTACTTGAGTGCCGAAGTCGTGAAGGCCGAATTACCACCCCAAGCTGGAGGCACAGTTGCCCGCGAATAGATTACCGCAGGACGGATATCGCCAAAGGCATAGTTCCCGATGAGAGTGACTTGTGAGCCCAGATCAACCATATCCATGTAGAACTTGCATCGATAGAGCACATGGTCGCTGATCGTTGTTACCGCCTCGGGGAACACCATCTGGCTTAGGCTGGAGCAGCCCTCAAATGCGTATCGGCCAATAGAAGAAACCGACTGGGGAATGTCGAGTTGCTGCAGTCCCGTGCAATAGCAAAATGCCGACTCGGCGATGGAGGTCACCGTGGCAGGGACATGAGAGTTCATGCAACCTGATAGCAAGGTATTGGTTGCGGTCTCAATAATGGCATTGCAATTCTCCCGCGAGTCGAGATAGGGGTTAGCGGGATCCACCACAATTGATTCCAGCTTGCGGCAACTGCCAAACGGATTGATTCCGACGATAGCCACATTGCGGGGTATTGTAAGGCTTGTGATCTCAGCCCAATGGTAGAAAGCCTCGCGGCCAATGCTTGTGAGCGATTCAGGCAATTCCAATGCGAGCACCTTGTCGCAATTATAGAAACCCTGATCTCCGATTTCGGTCAATGTCTCGGGCAACTCAATCTCGGTCAGAGCCATGCAATCATAGAATGCCGCACGATCAATGGTCTTGAGGTTACTCGGCAACTTGAGGCTTGTCATGCCCCAGCAACAGTAGAACGTGAATTTGCCTATGTGTTCCAAGCCATCGGGCAATTGCACCTGAGCAAGTTTACCACAATAATAGAAGGCCGAGTCACCAAGATACTTCACATTGCTGCCAAAGGTTACCGACGTGAGTTTTTCACACCAGCCAAAGGCCTCATCATAAACAGTTTCGACCGATTCGGGCAAATCAATGCTTTCCAATGAACTGCAGCTCCAGAAGGAATAGTACCCAATTGTTTTAACTGTGGGTGGAATTGCCATTGAAGTCATCTTAGTGCAGTAATAGAACGCGAAGTTACCAATGGACTCAACTCCGTAGGGAATAACTGTGTTCTGGCAGCCCGTCACCAGCCTATTGCTAGCCGTGTGAATAATGGCATTGCAATCGTTGCGTGAGTCATAATAGGCATTGTCATCGTCAACCTTGATATAACTCAAATTACTGTTGTCGGCAAATGCCTCGGCAGGGATGGAGGTGACCGACGCAGGGATATACAACGAATCAATGTTGCAATTATAGAACGCACGGTCTCCGACTTCCCTGAGCGAGTTAGAAATCCTCACCTTTGTCAGTTTATCGCAAAAATAGAAAACGCCATAATCCATCGACTCAACCGAGTTGGGAATGTCAACGCTTGTAATAGCGCATGCTTGAAAACAATAATAGGGCAGCGAAGTCAAGGAATTGCTGAGTGTGAGATGCTCCAGTTTGCGGCAGCAGCTAAAGGCGCCACTGCCTAATGAGACGACCGAATTGGGGAGGTCAACGCTTTTCAGCTCAGTACATGAATAGAATGCATCGTGTCCAATCTTTTTAATCGTATTGGGCAATTCCAGAGTTTGCATTCTCCAGCAGCCATTGAACGCGTAATCCGCAATCTCGTTAACTACAAAGACTCGTTCACCGTCGGTAATTGTTTCTTGAATCACCACGTTCCCATCGCCCTCATAGTTGCCGTTATAGCTAACACAAGCGGTTGAATCGCTGGTAGAGGCGTAACGCACATAATCTATTGTAACGTAAAACGTGGACGATTGTCCTGCCGCAGACATGAAGTATCCCATGGCCAATAACAGGACTGATAATTTACAGAAAAAAGGTCTCATATTAAAATCAATTTTGGTTAGTATTAATTATTTGCTGCTGAGCAACATATCAATAAGGGCTGTCACGTCGTTGACGCCCACCTCGCCGTCACCGTTGAAGTCGGCATAGGACGGCAGCTCACCACCAGCGAGCAACAGGTCAACGAGGGCGGTCACGTCACTGACGTCAATTCTGCCATCGTCATTGACGTCACCCGGGTCGGGTTCCACATCTATGCCAACGATGTTGATGAAATTGCTCCATGGCTCTACCGATTGATAGGCTTCCACAGCTTGCCTGGGCACATAGAGGGTCGCTGTTTCGTAGGACTGGCGGAATGACCAGGGGTAAGTGCCAGGAGGTGTCTTGTTTAAGCTGACAATACTCTCAAGGGCATGGTCATCAAAAGCGTCGTTCCCAATGAACTCTAAAGACTTGCCAAAGGTGACCGTTTTCAATTTGGGACAGGCATAGCAGGCATAGGCACCGAGGGTTCTCAGCGAATTGGGGAAGACAACACTCCGGAGGCTATCGCACGCGTAAAAGACGCCGTAACCGATGGTATCCACGCGATTGCCGAACTTTACAGTTTTCAGTTTTTTGCATAAATGGAAATTCATTCCACCCATATAGGTTACCGAATTAGGAATCTCAACGTATTCCAGATCCCAGCAGCCGTTGAAGGTGGCGCCTGTCATGCGCTTGACCGAGTCACCCAAATTAACGTCTATCAAATCGCGGCAATTGCTAAATGAATCGCCTTCGAGCAACTCAACCGAATTAGGCAACTCAACGCTTGTGAACGAGGCGTAATCAAAAGCGCCGCCGCAAATCTTTTTCACTCCATGGGAAATCGTCACCGCCTTGATGTCACAATCAGCAAAAACCATTTGATTGAGAACTTCAACAGATCCAGGGACAACAAGATTCCTTATGCGGGTTGAAGAGAATGCATAGGGCTCAATGGTCGTTATCGAAGTGGGCAGGTCGATACTCTCATGGGCTCCGCAGAAACTGAACGCTGAACGGCCGATCCTTTGAATTGTGTTGGAAAGGTTTATGCTCACCAGTTCGGAACAGTGATAAAACGCATAATCGTCAATATTGGTGACCGAACGCGGGAAATCGAGCGACGTCAGCCCAGTGCAGTAGTAGAATGCGCGCTTGCCAATGTAAAGCAACGACTTGGGAAACACGATACCCGTCAGGTTGGAACACCTGAAGAAGGCGCTATCGCCAATGGCCGTCACCTCAAAGCCCTCGACATGCTCGATGCCCAGCGAATCCACTGTTTCGCACAGGACATAGCGAGGAATCACCACCCGACCGCTGTAGATGCTGTCATTGGCCTGGATGACCTCGACATTATAGTAGTCGAGAGCACGGTAATGGACACCTTCGTACCAGAATTCTTGCTGCGCGTCCACAGTCAGCGCGACAACCAGCAACAATAGTAATGTAAAGACAAACTTTTTCATAAGACGTATTATTAATTAGATTACAATATTCTCCTTGGCAATAGAGGTTGGCAAGAAGGAAGCACACGAGGTTAATGTGAAAATGCTGCCTTCAACTGGTTAAACCATCGATATTGAGAGAAGTGTTCTTTCAATATCACTGCAAAAATAAAAAAAAAGTTTTATTCTTGCACCAAATCACCCCATCCCAGAATGAAAATTGTAAGTTTTTTATAAAAAACTATTGGTGTCCTTTCAAAAAAATGTTTAAAGGCGGACACCAATAGTTTTAATTAATAAATGACTTATTGTGATAACATAAGGTCAATCAGCAACGTGATGTCTCCAATGCTGATCTGGCCATCACCGTTCACGTCGGCATAAGGCGAAACTTGTTCACCTTCCAAGATGGCGTCAATCATGAAGGTGATGTCATTCACCGAAACCACTCCGTCACCGTTCACGTCACCCACGGTAATGCCATCAGGCGACAGGATGGATGTTCCCTCCAATTGGACGATTACAGGATAGGCAACATTGCTCCACAACTTCAGCTGCGCGCTGTGGTGGCCCTCTTTAGTCGGTTTATAACAAACTTTCACCAGACATGTATCGGTGACTCCATCGGAGGCAATGACTGATGTGCGAGTAACCGTGAAGCAGTCATCACCATCAATATTGGTCAAGAAAGCAACGTTATACGAAAAATCTATCGGATCGAAGCTAAGACTGTCAATGACGTGTACAGGTCTGGGCGAGGCAATCCAACCGTTGAAACGGTGATACACCACTTGCAAGTACTTGGTGGTCATCACATTTGGACTGCTTGCCATCGTCATCGTGTCCTGATCGACATAAATATAGGCTGATGTCTTAATACCGATGCCGGATAAAGCCACCTGAACATCATCGGCTCCGGGAGCTGACAGGATGAGTGTAGCACTCAAATAACCCTCGGAATAGGGGAAGAGCCTAATGGGCACATAAACACCCTCGGCAGCCTGAGCAGGCGTGATTGTACTGGGATAGCAGTCAAAGTGAATGCTGTCACGTCCCGTAACACGCAACGAGATGTTGCCGGTCAAGCCCTGAGCCTTGACAAACAGCCGCCTGGTCTCACCATAGCCATTATAAGCCCTGCCGAAGTCGATACTCGTTTGATCCACCTCAATAGAAGTGCTGCTCAGCCAAGCTTCGCCATTCAGGCTCACTTTTTGAAGCTGAACGCCTCTGCTCTTGACTCTCACTTCGGCATAGCTTGAACCGACCTCAGCGGGATCATAGGTTACTGTCACCGTGGCTCCATGTTCAGCCTCACTGGCACTGATGCGGGTCTTGTCAATGGAGTAGTAGCCCTCAGGGTCGTAAAGCGTCAACGTCACATCCTCTGCCAAGTTGAATCCAATAACAGTGAATGTCTTAGTCACGGTTTCGCCCAGCGCTACGCTGAAGTCCAAAGATGACGGGGTCACCGTCAGTTCAGGTTCAGGCTCTTCAGGCTCCAGCCCAATAATCATCGATTGCTGACGGGTGAAAGCATAGGAGCCGTCTTCACTCAATGAAAATGCATTGAGCGCAAAATAACCATCATAGTATCCACCCCAGCCCCAATTGAGATGATACATCTGGGTCAGGGCATCATATCCATCGAGATTAAAACCGTGACCGCCACTGCCATCCTCGGCTTGCGCCATGTAAACGATGGGACGACCGGCATAAAGTTCCGTCAGAATCATTTCGGCCCACTCCTCATCGGAGTACAATGGCCTGTTGCTCCAATAATTTGTCTTCATGACATGCTGGGAATTCTTGCTATAACCTAAGTTCCAAGCAGCAGTGGCGACAGAAGAGGTGTAGGCACCACTGCCATTGGGGCCATAGTCCATATACTCGGCCTGACCGACATAGCGCATCAGCTTAGCGACAGCATTAGCTTGAGCCTCGGTATATGAGCCATTGTAGGAATCAATCATATTGTCCCAGTCAAAGGCAGTGGGAGGCAATTCCGACACATCAATACCAAGGGTATTGGAGAGATAACCCGGAAGAGTGTATGAGATGCCCGACGGATGCTTCCAATAATACATCACCTGGCTCAGCGAGGTGCATGCACAACCCGTATAGCAGGACATATCATCATAGCGCGGGCACAGGTTGTTGAAGGGCACACCTTGGTTCCACTTGGCAGTGAGTAATGGAGCAACGCTCGTTTCTCCAGTCGAGGCCGACCTGAGGGACATTGTCTCCACTTCCAGTCCGGGATGCTCAAGCAGGTAGTCAATCTGCTCCTTGTAGCTGTCGAGCATGAACTGCAGGGCACAGGGTATTTTGTTCATGTTAAAACTACCGTTGCCGTAGCCCAAAATGTGCTGGGCACGGTCATCGCCGGCAACGATGACATAACCCGACGCAGAGCCGAAAATATAATAGGCATTCTGGGCCACACCGACGTCACTCACCTCGGCATGGATCAGCTGTAACGGGCCGCCACCCGAGTTAGGTATTGTTTGAGGACTAAAAACTGACATATCGCTCAGAAAGTCCTGAGCCATTGAACGGGCCGTCGTCGCATCGACCGACTCGCCCCATGCCTGCATCGCGGCAAGCACTAAGATTGTGATAAATAAAGTAAATTTTTTCATATGACTTGCTAGTTATTGAATGTATTTGTCACAAACTTATACAAAAACCCAGAAGTACACCTTATTATTTAGGCACAAATTCCAAAAGTGTAAAAAAATTAGACAGTAAAGTGTCTAATTTTTTTACACTTTCTCCAAATTGACTTTCCTGCAAGCCCATGAATGGTGATGACAAGGGCTTGCTTTTCATCAGTTAGGGTGCCGTGAGCAGGTATTCGATGAGAGCGCTCACGTCCATGATATCCACTTCACCACTACCATCCACATCGCCACATGTCGGTCTGCCGTCCAAGAGCAAAAGATCGATAAGGGCACTCACATCATCAATATTGACAGTTCCGTCACCATTGACATCGGCCTGAGCGGCAGCAGAATTGATCCCCACGATGCTTGTAAAGTAGCCCCACACTACGGCCTTCTGGTATGCCTCCATCGACTGGAGGGGGACGTGAAGTGTGCAGCGGCTATAGGTCGCCTCATTAAAGGCGGTTCTGTCATTCAATGTGGGTGGAACAATGGCAGGGCTGGTGATATCGGTCAGTGATCTACAACCATAGAACGCAGCATCAGCCATATAAGCCAATTGATCGCTGAGGTTTACCGTAGTCAGCGCCCCATCCATAGCGAACGCCCCAAAGCCCATAGAGGTGACACTGTTAGGTAATGTGACACTCAGCAGCGACGTGCAATCGTAGAATGCATAATCGCCTATGTTTGTCAAACCTTGACCCAAATTGATTGATTCCAATCCATCACAGTAAGCAAACGAGCAGAAATCAACCCTATTGACCGAGTTGGGGATGTCCACATGGGTCAATTGATCGCAATAGCAGAATGCGGTTTCTCCAATGGTGGTGATGCCTTCATGCAGCGCCAATGACCTCAAGCCGGTATCGCTAAAAGCAAACTCCCCCCATTGTTGAAGAGAACCCGGAACACTAAGGCTAGTCATCGATCGGCTTCCGTAGAATGCGCAATAGCCCACCGACGTGATGCCCTCGGCCAGCGTGACACTACGCAAATTGGGGCAATAGGTGAAAGCATAATCACTGATGTGCTTCACCGAGGCGGGTATCACGATATCCTCCAGCGGTTGACCGGTCTGGTCATACAACAAGGCTCCAAACAGCATAGGATTGGAATAGAATGATGTCAGCGTAATGCCGCACCACGACTCAATATCATCAATATACATCGCCCGCAACTGCACACAACCACTGAAAGCGCCGTCAGCGATAGTCTTGCCGGTTCCATGAATGCGCACTTCACTCAATGAAGGACAATTGTAGAACGCATAGCTGCCGATGTTCTTGATGGAGGCAGGCACCGTCACCGATGTCAGTCCCAGGCTGTTCATGAATGCGTTGGGCTTGATGGAAGTGACCGCATAGGTCTTGCCCTCATGGCTTACCGACTCAGGAATCACAACATTACCACTATAGGAATTCATCGTCATATCCCTGTTCACCACGCTGACAGCATCACCATCTATTTTATAATAGATACCAGCGGCCTCAAAATCATATAACGGTGTCACATCTCCATCACTATTGGGATAAAGATGATAGAGCATGGAGTGACCATAATTAAACTGCCAGTCTCCTCCGCCCAGGGCATCAAGGGCATAGTATCCGTCATAGTATCCGCCCCAGCCCCAGTTCACGTGATACATGCCTCCTGAACAACCGTCAAGGATAAAAGCATGACCCGACGACATGTCATTACCGCAGTACAGGATGGGACGTCCTGCCGACAGGTCCTCCACAAGCATCTCCTCCCATCTCTCGTCATCATTGATCTCGTCACGATACAGGCATTGAGCTTCAGGGTTATAACCAAACGTAACCAATGCCACAAGCTGCTGCATCTCATAGGCTCCACTCCCATCGGGGGAATAATCCATGAAGCACGCCTGGCCACAATACCGAATGAGCGTTGCCACGGCATCGGCTTGAGCATCGTTATAGTTCATATTATAGTTGTCAAGCATGTTTTTCCAGTTCACTCTCGTGCCAGGCAAATCCGGCAAACTGATGTTCAAGTAACTTGTCACGTAACCGGGTAATGCAGGCAACCTGTTGGGAAACCTCCAGTAGTACATCACCTGAGCCATCGCCGTGGCGACACAGCCGGTCGCGCAATACTCCCCGTTATAAACCGGACATTGGTTGCAGTAGGGAACTCCCTGACTCCAGCGTGCAGAGACCAGGGGACTAATGGTTAGATCGCTGGACGGCGAGCGCAGTTGCGGGGAAACGATGCCAACGTTGTCCTCAACGGCTTGACTGGCCTGCCACTCAATCTGAGCCTTGTACTGGTCGAGCCACCACTGCACATTAATAGGAATATTTCTCACATCGAAGGTGTGGTCACCGTAGGCCAATATCCGCTCGCCGCGGTCATCTCCCGCCACGATGACAAAGGCCTTGCCGCCCTCGTCGTTAAACACATAGTAATCGGCGCTGCCGGCACGCGCTACCGACCACTCGGTGTGAGCCAGGCGCAAATCAAGGCTGCCAGGAGCCATATACTTGCCCGAGTTCCGGGACTGTACAAATCGCATGGCATAGTCTCTAGCACTCGAAGCATCCACATCCGCAGCCGATGATCCTGCCACACACAGCAGTACCAACGCTGCTAACAATAAAGATTTCAAGTAATCCATAATCATTCAGGTTTTATGTTTGTAATATGATAAACTGTTCCTAGCAAAAACGATGATCGGTTCTGCTGATGCAAACTTACTCAACAGAGGAAAGCCTTGGCAAGAGTTTCAGGAAATATTTTCCAAATTGTAAAAATTTTATACACTAAAGTGTCAAAAAAATAGACAGAAGCCCCATTGGGCCCACTATACACCCACAATTTACAGAACGAAATAATTTTTTTTTGAAAATTTCATCATTTTCTTTTGTAAATTCAAAAAAAGTATTTACCTTTGTGCACTCAAGCAAATTCATGAGCTATGGAATGTAATATTGTTTATCGCAAGCTGTGAAGCTAGGCGTATGACTTTAAGTGCTTAGTAATGGTTTGTTTTACAGAACGATAACCCAGGTCTTGATGACCTGGGTTTTTCGTTTCTAAAAGACATCCGCACCCAAGGAAATGAATGCGGATGTCAACTATGCACAATTAAGCGTTCACTTTTTTATTTAGTGGGCTGTGAGCAAAAAGTCGATCAAGGCCGACACGTCGGCGATGGTCACGCTGCCGTCACCATTGAAATCTGCTACATCAGAAACTTCACCGCCGCTCAACAGCAAGTCAATCAGGACACTCACATCGGCAATGCTCAAGCTACCGTCGCCATTCACATCGCCCGTCGTGATTTCAGGCTCATCGATATAAACATAATCCAGGCAGAAATAGTCACCCTCGGGATCGTTGCTGCCGTTCTTGATGTAGCTCCAGGTGAGAGTGTGGGTGCCGGGGGTCAAATCCACCTCATAATCAAACCAGTAGTTCTCGCGGGCCCCATAGCAGAACTGCTGCACACCGTCAATCTCGAACAGGCACTTATCGAGCGGCGTCAATCCGCCTTCGCCCCGTGCCACGTAGTAGAAGGACAACGTGCCGCCACGAGGCACATTGACCGTTGCGGTTAATACCGATGAGCTGTTGGCTATGCCCCTGTTGCTACTGAGGGCACACAGGTCAGAACCGGGTTCGTCATAAAGAACTCCGCCATATGTGACACTCCAGGGATAGTCGCCCCCAGTGGTAAAGTGGATGGGTTTGGAGAAGTTAACATTCAACGCGTAATCCAATACAGTAAAATTGGTCATCAATTTCACAGCATCCAGAGCAAAGAAGTCGCCCTCGGGTTGAGTGCTTGCGCTATTCTTTAAGTATCTCCATTCTATCGTGTGCGTCCCGACAGGGATTTCCACATAACCAAGTTTCCACACATCTTCATTTCCGTTATAATAAGTGCCCGAGTACGTTCCATCAATATAGATTCTGCACCTGTGATCGGCATTGCATCGCGCCTTATAGTTAAAGATCAGCATGGAGGGGCTATCGACAGTGACCGTCGTCTTCAAACTCGAAGAACTGCTAAGGATGCCGGAATTGCCCGACTGGACTTGAAAGTCGCCATACTCATTAAGTGCAAATATCCAGGGATAAGTGCCCTCGCTGGTGAAGTGGAGGGTGCCACCATCCACGTTGAGCACCTCGTCATAGGTGGGAATGCCACGGATATTGGTGAAGTTTTTCCATCCAGTTGCCGTCTGGTAATTCGTTACTGATTCCGTGGGCACCATGAGGGCAGCAGTGCTGTAAGTTGAGTTGCTGAACTCTTCATCGCCAGTCATTGCGGGCGGGGTGACAGCCAAACATGTGACGCTTGTCAAACCAGTGCAATTGGCAAATGCATGACCACCAATACTGGTGACCGATGCAGGTATCGTAATGCTCTTCAAGCTCACGCAACTACTGAACACAGTATTTGCAATCGAGATGAGCGTACTGGGCAATGTCACGCGACTCAAGCTGGAGCAACCAGTGAATGTGTACATACCGATTTCAGTGACACCTTCAGGAATGGTAATGCTTGTTATTCTCTTGCACCCGTAGAACGCCTGACTTCCTATCGAAGTCACAGAACTGGGGATAGTAATGTTTACAAGCGATGAGTCTCTTGAAAATGCTGACTGGCCAATGGATGTTACCGTATTGGGGATGGTCACGCTCGTCAAGCCATAACATTCAATGAAAACCCCTTTATCGATTGAGGTCATTGATCTTGGAATGGTCACGCTTGTCAAACCAGTGCAATTGGCAAATGCATGACCACCAATACTGGTTAGCGTATTGGGAAGGTTCACACTCGTCAAACTGGTACATTTATAGAATGCATAACCCTCAATCGTGGTTAGCCCGCTCGGAAGGGTAAAGTCCGACAAACTGTTGCAATTATAGAATGCGCTGTTTCCGATGGATTTCACCGAAGCGAAATTGGTCACACTCGACAGCTTGGTACATTCCCTGAACATGTTTCTGGGAATTTCAGTCATCGAGTTCGAAAGTACCACACTGACAAGAACAGAACACTTGCCGAAGGCATAATTGCCTACTTTTGTCACTGAATTGGGCAAAGTGATGTTGGCCAATTTGGAGCAATTATAGAAAGCGTAACTGCCAATGGAATCAATCGAGTTAGGAAGTGACACCGCAGTCATGTTTATACAATTATAGAAAGTACTGTCAGCGACGGAGGTGACACGATAAGTCGTGCCGCCATAGGGAACGGTCGAGGGGATGGTGAGGCTGCCGCTGTAATTATTAGCAGCTTTACCACGTGCCACAGCTACAGAATTACTGCTCGTGACGTTGTAGTAGATGCCGTTGTAATCAAAAGAGTAGAATGATTCCTTGATTGTACTGAACAGCCCCCAAATTGCATCTGCCTGATAAGCAGTACGGCAATTACGAGGCACCGTGAGAGTGGCATTCATGTAAGTGCTGCTTTGAAAAGTGGAACTTGGCATGGTAGGGGGTGTTATGGCCAAGCAGGTCACGCTCCTCAAATCAGGGCTTCCATTAAACGCATTACTGCCAATAGAAGTCACCCCACTACCGATGGTCACGCTTGTCAAACCGTTACAACTACAGAATGCGCTAATACCAATAGTGGTCACTGAGTTGGGAATGGTCACACTCGACAAAGCATCACAGTCATAAAAGGCAAAATCTCCGATGCTGGTCACCGAATTACCAATCGTCACGCTCGTCAAACCATGGCATTCATAAAAGACCCTGTCGCCGATAGTAATCACAGAATTAGGTATCGTTATGCTGGCAAGAGAAGAACATTCATCAAATGCATATTGATTGATGGTGGTCACCGAATTGCCTATCGTCACACTCGTTAAATCTAAACAACCCCAGAACAATCTCTCACTAATGGCGGTCAACGAACTAGGGAGCGTTATGCTAGTTAAACCTGTACAAGCAAATGCGTATTTGCCAATGCTTGTCACAGCGTTGGGAATCGAGATACTTGTTAATGAATCGCAATGAAAAAAACCATATTCGCTAATAGTTGTCACATTGCTTGGGATCGTCACACGCTTCAATGAACTACAGAAACGGAAAGCACACTCACCGATAGCCTTGACAGTGTAGGTCGTGCCGTTATAGGAAACAGAAGAAGGGATGCTCACGTTACCTCTATAGCTGTTATAGGAGGTGTTCTTGTAGGTCACCTCGACGGTCTTGCTCGTCGTACTGGTAATGTTGTAGTAGATGTTGTTGTACACAAAGTCGTAGGCGCTTGCACTCAGTGCGGTCAGCCATACGGCAAACAACAGTAATAGAATCTTTCTCATAATAGTAATCATTTATGGTTAATAATCGTTAGTCTTCAGAGTAAAGAGGTCAATAGAATATGATGCGCAAATATAACCATTTTTTTGAGAAAAACAAAAAAGGCGCCCCAAAAGTCGTGTACTTCAACAAACAGCGATGGTGCGGAATTGATTTCCACACCATCGCTGTTATATCAGGGATATGTTATAATCCAGGGACTGGTAATGTAAAGTGCTTAGCGCAGCGATACAATGATGTCGTCCTTACCCTCGGCGAAGTTGAGCTTGCCTTCCTTGGCGAGCCAACCCAGAGCGCAATGCATTTCGTTCACTTTCAGCTTAGCAGCCTTGCGCAAGTCCTTGGTTGCAAGACCCTTCTTAGAATCGTTCAGGGCGTTCCACACGAGACCAGCCCAAGTACCAATGTTTTCAGCGTTCATAAAATTAAACCTTTAATAAAACAATCAATAATTACATAAAATCGCTGCAAAGGTAAGCACATTTTGAATATCGACCCAAATAATCAGTCAAAAAGTTATGCAACAAACAATGCAAATCCCTGATGCTCAGCAATTAGTGTTTAGGCGTTAGGCTTTAGGTTTATAGTCCTAAACTACATCTGTTATCTATTATCTGGGAAGTCACCTCCAAAGAGGCGATAGAGGTCAAGGGTGGCGGCGAAATCGGCACGCTGGCCGTCGGTAAGCATTTTCACGTGATGGATGCCACGGGTGCTCATCAGTTTGATGGCTGCCCAATGGCTGTGGGCAAGTGCATAGACCAAATCCTTGTAAGGGGCCTTCAGCACATCGTCGCTCCATTGCCAGTACAATCCGTCGTCCAACTCTCCGTGAATGGTCTCTCCAGGATAGAACGGGTAATCATAGCCATCGATACTGAATATCAACTGATCGAAGTCGATGGGATCATCGGCACAATAGTGCACACACAGGCGCAACGGCCCCGGCAGGCTATCAACCTCATCCATTGCAAAAGTAAAGAACACCTCGTTGCTGGTAAGTTCGTAGGATACATACTTGGAAACATAGTCCCCCGAATCGCGTTCCACGAAGGACGGCAGCAGTTGGTCAATGGTCTTAGTCACGGGCAGGTCGCGCCACCTCATGCGTCGGTAGCCATATTCGGTAATTGAGTAGTCAACGTTCAACAGGGAGTCCAGCATCGCCTGTTCGGCAGGCGACTTGGTCGTGTGCAGCAAGCGGCGACCCTCTACGGCATTGTCATCCTTGACAGTCTCACGAGGCAAATCCACTGTGCCCCACACCTCTTCGCTCGTGTCCCATGGGTCGGCATTAGGATCGGCCTTTCGGGACATCTGTTCCTGCAGTTTCTTTTGCGCCTTGGCCCGCTCACGTTCGGGATGCAAGCGGCGTATCTCGCGCTGTTGGCTTGGCGTCTTATTTTCGTCCCGTGACGATTGCGCCATCCCCACCGGAGCAGCCATCAACACAACCATCAACAACAAAATATATCTCTTCATACCTATAACCTATAACAACGACAGCAATAACAACTGTGCCTCAAGCGTGGCGCGGGTGATCACGCGGTCACGGTCACCAGGCAACTGCTTCAACTGGGTCACCACACGGTCACCACACTTGGCAGCCATCCACACGGTACCCACAGGCTTGGTAGGGGTACCGCCGCCGGGGCCGGCGATGCCACTTGTGGCAATGGCACAGTCAGTTCCTAATGCTCGGCAAGCACCCTCCACCATCTGGCGCACAACGGGCTCGCTCACCACGCCATTGTCGATGATATCCTGCTCGTTGACACCGAGCAGCGACATCTTCACTTCGTTGGCATAGCTCACCACAGCGCCCTTGAAATAGTCGCTGCTGCCTGCGATGCTGGTAATCTGATGAGCAATGTTGCCACCAGTACAGCTCTCGGCCGTGGAGAGGGTTAGCCCCTTCTCACGCAAGCGATCGCCCAGTATCTCAGGCAAGCGCTTGTCACCATCGGCTATGATGTGCCCTCCCAGGATTTCATGCAGCTCACGCGACAGGCGCTCCATATCTTCATTGATCTGGCAGGCATCGGTCGAAGAACCGGTCAGCCTCAATCGGATGATGCCACCCTCAGGGAGATAGGCGAGATGGATGCCGTGAGGCAGATTACGCTCAAACTCATCCAGCTCCATCGCCAACGCCGACTCGATGATGCCCGTGACGACAAAGGTGCGGAACTCGATGTCCTCTCCATCGTTGAAGCGGGCGAGCAACTGCGGAATCACCGTACGCTCCATCATCCCCTGCAGCTCAAAGGGAACGCCAGGCATACTCACCAACACCTTGCCTTCGCGCTCAAACCACATTAGCGGCGCCGTACCGATCTCGTTCTGGATGACACGACACGACGAGGGCACCATGGCCTGAAGGCGGGTGTACTCGTTGAGCTTGAGGTGGCGGCGCTCCATCACCTGCATGACGTTGCGCTCCACTTCCTTGTCTAGTACCATCTCGCCACCAAAGTAGCGGCACAGCGTCGGCTTGGTGATGTCGTCCTTGGTAGGTCCAAGGCCACCAGTCATCAGCACCACGTCGGTTTGGGCAAAGGCTCGGTCGATGGCAAGTTCTATCTGACGGGCATCATCGGGTACGACCTGCACCGTGTTCACATCCCAGCCGCGTGGCGTCATGTGCCGTGCGATCCAGCCCGAATTGGTGTCGGTCACCTGCCCGATCAGCAATTCATCGCCGATGGCAATAATACTATATTTCACTGAATAATTGTAATCGTTTTAGTGTTTGGGTCTCATCAGCTTGGCGGGGATTTCCTTGGCGGGCCAGCCGAAGTCCTGATAGAATTTCACAGGCAGGTTGTTGGCTTTCACATACCTGGCAATGGCCAGACTGCGGGCTTCCTCACGCGTCTCCTCATCACTGTTGATGCCATGGAATGCCTCATACATGTCACCGAAGATGCGCCTGGCGCTTGCCTCGTTACCATGGCCGTCCTCGACTTGCTCAAACGAGATGACCTCATACTCGCCCTTCTCGTTCTTCTTGAGACACATCTTGCCTGGATGGTCACCGCCTGAAACGGTCTTCAGGGTATCACCAGCCACATTGAAATTAAATACCCAGAAGTCGCCCAACACTACAACACTATCGGAGGTCGGTTGCTCACAGGCCACAACCGTGGCGCAAGGAATACACATCTCGCCTGGCGCATAGTGTGCACCGATCGAGTCCACCAGATACTGGTCCAACACGGGCATGAAATCAAAGTTGCCAGTTTCTTCTACAAGGTCAATCGAATCTTCGGCAACAGCGGCCTTATCGCTTTCAGCGTTACCGCCACAAGAAGTCAAACAACCAGCGCCGCAGAACAGGATGGCGGCCATCATCCACAATTTCATCTTCTTCATATCTCTTATAAAACTTAGTTTTTCTGTAACGCTACAAAGATAGCATTATTTTAGGTTTCAGGCATTAAGTTTTAGGCATTTGTTGGCAACAATGTTTTTTAGCCTCTCCTTTTACGTCAAAAAGTTTGGTCTATTAAATCATCGTGTTAGTCTATTGTGAGCAAAACACTATTTAACTTTATGCACATTTTTATATCTAATAAATAAACAAGATTGTGTTTCACCAGCCCTTTTCATTTTAATGAACAGGACACAAAATACAAATATTATGAAAACTCTTAGTATCATATCAAACTTTTTAGTATCAGTAGCAGCATGCACACTTCTTTCCTCATGCGTACTTCTTGCTTCAAGTCCAATCCATCATCCAAGGCATCACCGAATCCCTGATCCGAATACTATCGTCTATAATGCCGTATTTCATATTCCTGAAAAAGGAGGCGTCTATGAATTTGAATGTGCTGATGACCAGTTTTATATTTCAAAAGTTCTGGACACCACGATGCCTTTGCCAAGGCCTCATACACATTCCAATTGCTGTTGTTCCCATCCAATGAACCATTTTAAAATTATTGAAGATATGACTTATCATGGTTCATTTTACACCATCACTTGCAACAATGATGACCACACTTGGGTCATAGAATTTGCCCCAATAAAGACAGCATCTGGCGAGTCTAATCAGCGGGATGTTTGGGTACAGATGTGGGATGGATCTGATGATTCCGATTTTGTATTTCTGTTTGAACAAGGGGATACAACGATTGAATAGCCTCACTCTTACAGCTATAAGCGGTTGATTTACTTCCACAAAGGTAAATCGACCGCGCTTTTTTATGATACTCACTATCAACGGGAAACAAAAGTCCAATAAAGCGAACACTCATTGTTGAGCAAGAGGATTTTTGACTTTTTACTGAAGATTGGGAAAAACTTTGTAATTTAGCGGGGTAAAACGGATTCATTTAGATGATTATGGCGAGGACGTTGTTATTGTTGATTGTGGCGTTTGTGACGCTGGAGTTTGTGGTGAGCAGTGTGTTGTCGTGGCTGAACACCAAGTGGATGACACACCCCGTGCCGCCCGAGTTGGAGGGGCTGTATGACGACGAGAAATACCGCAAGCAGCAAGACTACATGCGCACCAACAAGCGCGTGTCCCTCATCGCACGTTGCGTGTCCTTTGCCCTCACGCTGGTGATTTTGGGTTTCGGCCTGCTCGGATGGCTCGACAATCAGTGCAAGTCATGGACCGACCTGCCCGTCCTGCAAGTCATTCTTTTCCTCGTCATTTACAACCTGTTCAACACCGTCATCGCCCTACCGTTCACCTACTACTCGACCTTCGTCATCGAGGAGCGCTTCGGTTTCAATCGCACGACACATAAGACCTTCTGGCTCGACACCATCAAGTCCTTTGCTGTCTCCACGGTGCTGAGTGCCGTGCTCATGGCTGTGGTCTATTGGCTGTACCAGACCTTTGGGCAGCAGTTCTGGATTTGGGCAACGCTGGTCGTTGCCGTGTTCATCATCTTCTTCTCGATGTTCTACAGCAACCTGATTGTGCCCCTCTTTAACAAGCAGACACCCCTGCCCGAGGGTGAACTGCGTGACGCCATCACGACTGCACTGCAGAATTTCGGCTCCAAATTCAAGGACATCTACATCATCGACGGCAGCAAGCACTCCACTAAGGGCAACGCCTATTTCACTGGCTTCGGCCCCAAGAAGCGCATTGTGCTCTATGACACCTTGCAGGACCAGATGACCAACGACGAGATTGTCGCCGTGCTCGCCCACGAGTTCGGTCATTACAAGCACCGTGACACGTTCAAGAACATGTTCATCTCGATTGCGATGGTGGCAGTCAATCTGTTTATCTTCTCCCTGCTGGTGGACAATCCCGACCTGCCTGCGGCCCTAGGCGGCACAGCCCCGTCATTCATACTCGCGATGGTGGCGTTCTCCTTGTTGCTTTCGCCCATCGACCTGGTGCTCAATCCTGCCAGCAACGCCATCTCACGGCGTGCCGAGTACCGCGCCGACGCTTTTGCCGCTGAACACGGCCACGGCGAGACGCTCATCAGCGGGCTTAAGAAACTCGCTGCCCATGGCTTGAGCAACCTCACGCCGCACCCCCTGGTGGTGTGGTTCAGCTACTCCCACCCCACCCTGGCGCAACGAATCCGCGCCATCAAGCGGGCAAAACCCGCTGTTGAGAGTGAGTCCTAAATGATGACGCGCTGGAAGGGAGGTGCGGTGATGTCGCAGAACTCCTTATCGAGGAATTTGTAGTGGCCGGCAATGGCGATCATCGCGGCATTGTCGGTCGTGAAAACGCGCTTGGGGATGAAGGCCTTGAGGCGATGACGACGGGCATAGTCCTCGACAGCTGCACGCATACCGCTGTTGGCCGACACACCGCCACCGATGGCGATGGTCTTGATACCCGTAGCCTTGATGGCCTTGCCGAACTTATCCATCAATATCTCGATGATTGTGCGCTGCAACGAAGCGGCGAGGTCGGCCTTATTCTCCTCGATGAAATTGGGGTTCTCCTTGAGAGCATCGCGCAGGGTGTAGAGGAATGACGTCTTGAGGCCGCTGAAGCTGTAATTGTAGCCATCAACGTGAGGTTTGGCGAACTTGAATGCCTTGGAATCACCTTCAGAAGCCAACTTGTCGATGATAGGGCCACCAGGATATGGCAAGCCCATCACCTTGGCACACTTGTCAAAGGCCTCGCCAGCGGCATCGTCGATGGTCTGTCCCAGCACCTCCATATCGCGCGGCGAGTTCACCCTTATAATCTGGGAATTGCCGCCGCTGATAAGCAGGCATAGGTAAGGGAATTCAGGCACCTCGGATTGGGGTTCTTCCTTGACAAAATGAGAGAGGACATGGCCATGCAGGTGATTCACATCGACCAATGGAATATCAAGCGCCAAGGCCAACCCCTTGGCAAACGAGGTACCCACATGAAGCGAGCCAGGCAAGCCGGGACCACGCGTAAAAGCGATGGCATCAATATCCTTGCGGTCGATGCCTGCCTGACGGATGGCCTCGCTCACGACGGGCACAATGTTCTGCTGATGGGCACGTGACGCCAATTCGGGCACCACGCCACCATAGGCCTCATGCACGCGTTGGCTGGCAATGACATTACTCAGCAACACAGTGTCTCGCAACACCGCTGCCGACGTGTCGTCACACGACGATTCTATTCCTAATATCGTTACACTCACGATTGATCCCTCCTTTTAAAATCGGCTGCAAAGGTACTCATTTTTCTAGAACCTGAAGCCCGCCGTCAAGTCAAAGTTATTGTAACTGTTGAAGAAACTGTGCTTTTGGCTAGTGTACCAATGGCCCTCATGGTTGAAAGTAAAGGCATAGAAGAAGTTGCCAGCAGTGCGCACCAGCGCCATCTTGGAAGTCAGATTGGTGGACAACAACGACCGCTTGCCGTCAATCGAATTGGGAAAACTATGGCGATAACCGATGCTCGGAGCACAAGTGATGTTATACAGCCAGCCATGATGGAACACCCAGCTGTAACCATAACCGATGAGCACTCCGAAATCCCTGTAACGGAAACGGTAGTCAGTATCCCTGTTCGGCAGATAAGGTTTGAGCTCTTCATCCAGTTTGCTCATGTCCATGACCACGTCCTGATGGCTCAGATAGATACCAGAAAGCAGAGAGCCGGAACTGCGTTTCTGATACTTGGAGAAGCAGTAGGCGGCAGCCTGGGAATAATGAGTGTGGTTGAAGATATAATAGGCATCAAATCCATATCCCTCACGCTTGAGGCCCGCAAAAATCTTGCTGCCCATCCAGTTTCCCAGCCGATTGATGTGTACCGTGCTCTCGTCATTCTTGCGGTAATAGGCCTCGACAAAGATGCGCGATGTGGTGAACGAGAACTGCAGGCGCCTGTTACGGATAAAGTTCCCCGCCAGCAGGTCGCGCACATTGATCATGTAAGTAAAACTGAGCCCCATGCCGCAAATCTGAAAACCGAACAATGACGTGACATCACTGTTCAGTTGCACGGGGGTTTTCCAATTGCTCAAGTGACCGCTATAGAAGTCAATCCAGTTGTTGTTCTTGAGCATGACTTTCCATTTCTTGCCACTCGTCTTGCCTGGATTGACGACATAGGCCGTGTCATAATAGTTGAGGGCATGATTGAGCCAGCGGTAGGTCTTGACACCGAAATCCAGCACAGGAGGATAAACGATGCTTGTGTCATTGATGCTCCAACCGTGGCGAAAGATGCGCTTTTTCCAGACATTCTTCACGTCCACATCCTGGAGGATGATGGAATCCATAGATGCAATAGATGCTATTGTTGCTATAGTATCTATTGTCGTTATGTTTTCTACTGAGTCGAGAGGGGTGATGAGCGGCATGTCGTCGGCAAGCGATGTTGAGTAGCCCCACCATGCCAGCAACAACAATATGAGAAACCGCCTAATCATTTATCGGTTGTTGGATGATTAACCCGTGGTGACACTGGACGCATGGTGACCATCGGGACAGGTTTCCTCAAGGTGCTGTCGCTATCGTCGTGCTCACGTGATGGCTCACGACGGGGAATGCTGTCGGTCTCGACCTGAGCCGTATTCTTCTTTTTGCGTGTTAAGCGGTCGAAGTCGTGTTTCCACACGATGCCCACACCTTGGGTCGTGAGCGCACTGCGCTGGTAATAGTTCTGGTCGTTGAAGTGGTTATAAGCCTTGAGCCTGAAAGTGCCCTTACTATTGAGCAAGTACTCGATATCAAAGTCACCTATGAAGTTGGTGTTGCTCATGTTATAGGTATTGTCCCTATATCCAAAGTTACCGTTAAGCAGCAAGCGGTTGTTGAGCAACTGGCTCGAGAGCGCCACATCCACCTCCATGTCACTGAAGTCGCCCTTGTCGGTGCGGAAATTAGGTGCAATCGACAAGTTGTCGGTCATCTTGCCCAGGATATTGCTCAACTGGCCCGCGATGGTGGACGAAGCCACCGAGGTGATCAACTCGTTCTGGTTGGTCGAGGAGCCCAAATCGGGTGTATAGAAGCGGTTAAGTGCCAACAGGTAAATAATCTGCTGGTTCATCATCTCGTCGGTGCTGATAATGCTCTTCACCTTGTGATAGGCATCAGTGGTGAGTGACGGGAACTCAAGGTCAAACGAGATTTCGGGCTGGCTGATGATGCCCTTGGCACGCAACAAAGCGTGAACGGGCACACTGGTACGGTTCAGCTTCAGGTCGGGGTCATTACCGAACTTATCGTCCAAGTCGCGGAGATTGGCATTCACCGAATAGACCGCCTCCAGGTCAAGCACCGCCGCATAGGGGTCACCCTGGAAACTGATGCTGCTGCCGTCGCGAATTGTAAAGTCCTTGAGGATGAGATCCTGCAGGGTAAAGTTATAGGTTCCCTTGTCGAGGGTGTATTTGCCGAAAGTCTGCAACTCGCCGTTGTTGTTATAGGTCATGCGCAGGTGACCGCTACCCGTGGCCTTGATCTTGTCGCCTCCCACGGGGTCCATAATCACCGTCATGGCCAGGTCGGGCGTGATGTCGCCTTGCAAGTCAATCAAATAGACGCTGGGCTCGGATTCCTCCTTCTTCATCTCGGCCAACTTGGACTGCTTCATCTGATGAATCATCATCAAAGGCGTCGTCGCAGGCTCGAGTGGCTCGGGTTTGGCCTCGCGGTCGCGGAATGTGATGAAATTGTAGCTGTCGGCCTGCTTGGAGTCACTCAGCACGTAGGTGAACTTACTGCGCGGCGCCGACACCATATTGACCTGCACCGTCACGATGCCTGGTCCTCCATCCACAAAGCAGGACCCGTTGCCATAAATCGTTCCATACCAGTCGGGATTGATCGACGGATTGGTGTCATAGCACAGGAAGTCATGAGCATCGGTAATGGCAAAATTAAACACCGGATTGTGGAAAGCATCGTGGATGAGCCAGCCGCCCAGTTTCGCCTCGTGTCCCTCACGGTCATGGATGGGAATATCGTTGAAGGTGATCGTGTCGGGGACGATGTGTATGGGCACATCAGACGCCGTGTAGTAGCAGTTGACAAAGTCGAGCAGGAAGCGGATCGAATCGGCAACAATATCTCCCTTCAAATTAATCGTGTGGAAATTACCGAACAGGGTGGCCTTGCCCGACATCTCACCTTCCACCTGCTTGGTAAAGGCTTCCATATAGGGCTGCAGGAAGGCTACATTGGCATGGTCGGTGTCAAACACGATGTGCAATGAGTCATCGGCAATAAAGATACCGCCGTCAAGCTTGCTGCGGCGACCATTGGGTTGGGCAATGTCGCCATTCACCATCACACCCTGCGTGTCACTATCATAATTTGCCTCAATGTCGAGATTGCCCATCACAGCACCATTGTAGGATATGTCCTTGATGAACAGGCTCGGCGTGTGGAGTCGCGGATTGCCCGACAACAAGGCACTGGCATAGACCTTGCTGGTCGCCCTGCCGCCAAAGTCCACATGATCAATGTTGAGGGTCCCGAACAGATAGTCAAGGTTCACGTCATTAAGGGTCAGGCACAGCTCATCATCGGGATTGCTCGACACCTTACCATCCACATGAATGTACTGGTTTCCGTGACCACCAGCGACATTCTCGACGATGATGGTGCCGTTATCGACAGTAATCTGTCCTTTCTCGATCTCCCAAATGGTATCGTTCACTACCATTTGAGAGGGCCTGATGTCAATCAGGGCCTTGAGTTTGCCGTCGTCACCACGGCCCAAATGGGCACCCATATCAAAGTTGCCGTAGAAGTGGGGATCGACTTTGACGCAAGTATCTTTGATGGCCAATATGTCATCCTGCACCTGCCAGTCGAGGTGGGTGTCGATCACGTCGTTCTGGCCCGTGGCATTGAGTTTCAGGCCGACGACCTTGTCATTCTTGATAGGATAACCTGAATTGAGTTCCAACATCACCTTGTTGCTCACATTATCGAGTGCAGCGCTGAGGTGGGTATTGGTGATAATCTTGCTGCCGTGCTTCATGAAGGGAGCATCGACCACCACATTGAAGGTGGTGTCACTCTCGCTCATGTCGCCCTCGACCGTGTAGGTGTAGAAGGGATAGACGGGCAAGTTGAGCATCTCGTTCAGTTGATCGTCGGGGGTCACGACCATCTTGAACTTCACATCATTAGGCAAACCACCATGACCATAGTCAGCGTAATCCCCGAAGTATTGCGGGAAGGTGCCAGCCAGCATGTGCTTGACCGTGGGCACAATGGTCTTGAAGTCATATTGTCCTCTGACGTAGCCACTGATGTGGTCGGTGTTGACATCAAGGACTTTTTCGTAACCATCGTTATCGGCATTCAGTTCCATGTGATTGACCCTGAGGCCCTTGTCTTGATGATCAACAAATGACAAACCATTCACCTCCAGATGCCCCGTGGCGTTATCGAGCGAGTTGCCCCAGAAGGAGGCAGTGGCTGTTGCCGACAAGTTGTGGTTGGGGTATTTACCTGCCACTCCCAGTTTGGCGAGATTAACTCCATCGGCCGTCAGTTCCAGTTCATAGACCGACTTCTCACCATCAATCACGGCATTGCCCTCGACAACGAGACGGCCATTGGGGTCGTTCATCGCCAAGCGACCCTTGAAATCGCGGCCCTGCTTGTCCACATCGGCCTTGATGTCGTGATAACGGGTGCCCTTGAAGTCCACAAAGGGGATCAAGCCCTCAAGGTGACCCGAAACGTCTTGGCCGTTGAGGACGAGATCGACCTGGGTATCGAGCGCCACCTGGTCAATCAGGTCACGCTTGTCAAGCAAGGTTCCCAAATGCAGGCCGTCGGTCTTGATGTGTCCTGCCACATGGGTCAAACCCTGCTGCTTTGATACTGTACCATCTAAGTCGGCATTGCCCATCGAGGTCAAAACGGAGCCGTTGATGGTCAAGTGGTTGGGTTTCACATAGACTTCGCCATCCACTCCCAAATTACCGCATTGGGCTATCAGGTTACGGGCCTGCGGGGACAAACCTGGCATCAAGTCGGCCAGTTGGGACATGGTCATGGAAGACGCTTTCAAGTCGATGTGGTCCAAGTCAATGGCCTGATAGCCGCCCTTGGTCGGCAGGGTGAAACTGCCGTGAGTGTTGAGCGACAAGGTACCATCGGTAGCTTGCAGGTTCAAATTGGGCACCTCGATGCGTGACCCGTTCCTCATCACGGTCGTGGCGAGACGCATGGGCGTGTTGAATTTCTTGAGTTGTGGCATGAACACCGCAAAATCAGACGGGGTAACCGTGCTACCTCTGGTGCTCAACGTCAGCGGCATCTGAGCCAACTCGCTGCCCAGATTCTTGAGAGAGCTGTATTCCAGGTGAATGTCATCCAGGCGAATGTCACTGGACGGCAGCTGCAATTTGATATCCTTTACGTCAAGGGCATTGTCTGTCACGTGGACATTGGTGGACAGGTGTTTGAGCGACAGTCCACTGTGCTCATCAAACGACAATCGCTTCACCTTGACATCAAAGTCGTTATTCTTCAACTGTGGCAAGGACAAATCGGCACGCAGGTTGCTTATCGCCAAATGATTGGGATCAAATCGACCAGGTTTGGCGGGCTGATCGAGCACGTCGTAGGTGAGCGCCGACTTGCGCACCACCACCGTCTTGACCTCCACGTCAAAAGGCTTGGGCGGTTTGTCCTCCTTGGGCTTGAAGGCATCGATGATGAACTGCAGGTTGGTGGGGCTGTCCTTGTCGGGGCGCGTCACATGGCCATCGAGCCCGATGATTTCTCCATGGGTAATGACGATGCGACGGTCGGCAATCAATTCCTTAAGGCTGATGCCTGCTCCCAATTTGCCGATAGTCAGCAGGGAGTCACCTTGCTGGTCATTGACCAGCACATCGTTGAGTTCCAGCTGATTGAACGGGGTGATGGAGACCGAACCGATATTGACAGTCGTGTTCAGATACTCGCTCAACGCCTTCTCGCCCTCATGACACAACCGCTGCTGCACCGACGGCAACAACAGGAGCAGATATAGCAGGGCAAACAATGCAACGACCAGCACCAGTGCGGTCACCACCACACTGCGCACCACGTTATATGTCCTTCTCGAGGCGTTCATGTCCGATTATTCTCAGCGCCTATACTGCAAATCCAATGCCAATTCAACGAAACTCCTAACTCCTAACACCTAACTCCTAACTTGGCAATTGGTCACACTGCTCCAGCCACAACCGCGATGAGGCATCGCTGGGCATACGCCAGTCGCCACGCGGCGAGAGCGAGACACTACCCACCTTGGGACCGTCGGGCAGGCACGAGCGCTTGAACTGCTGGCTGAAGAAGCGCTTGATGAAGGTGCGCAGCCACTTCTTGATAGTCTCAGTGTCATACTCGCCCTGGAACGCCTTGCGGGCCAGCAGGTAGAGTTTCTCGGGCGTAAAGCCGTAGCGCAACATGTGGAACAGGAAGAAGTCATGCAACTCATAGGGGCCCACGATGTCCTCGGTCACCTGCAGGATAGTGCCATCCTTGGCAGCAGGTGTCAACTCGGGGCTGATAGGCGTGTCGAGCACATCAATCAGGGTATCATGGATGGCTTTACCCTCAGCGGTACCGTCATCGAGCGACGAGGCGAACCAGCGGGCCAAGTGGCGAACCAGCGTCTTGGGGATGCTCACGTTGACGTTGTACATCGACATGTGGTCGCCGTTGTAGGTGGCCCAGCCCAGTGCCAGTTCCGACAGGTCGCCTGTGCCCAGCACGAGGCCGTTCACCTTGTTGGAGAAGTCCATCAATATCTGAGTGCGCTCGCGCGCCTGGCTGTTCTCGTAAGTCACGTCATGATTGTCAGGATCGTGGCCGATGTCCTTGAAGTGCTGGGTTACAGCAGCGGCGATACTGATTTCGTGGAGGGTCACACCCAGGGAGCGGACCATCGCGCAGGCGTTGGTGTAAGTGCGGTCGGTCGTGCCAAAGCCCGGCATCGTGATGGCATGGATGTCCTTGCGGTCACGTTTCATGCTGTCAAAGGCATGCACTGCCACCAGCAGGGCCAGTGTCGAATCCAATCCTCCCGACACACCGACGACAATCGTCTTGATGCCCGTAAATTCCAGGCGGCGCATCAGGCCTTCGGTCTGGATAGAGATGATTTCCTCGCAACGGCTGTTCAGACGGTCATCCTCACTGGGGACGAAAGGCAAGCGGCGCACAGGGCGTTTCAAATCGTTGCACTCATAGTCAAGCGGACCAGCCACGACCATCGTGATGTGTTCAAACGGGGTACCGAACTGCACCATACTGTCGGCAAAGCTGCCGTTGATGCGGCGCTCGTTCTCTAGGGCGGCGATGTCGATGTCGGCAACGGACATCTGAGGTTCAGTGCTGAAACGCATACCCTCGGCGAGCATCTTGCCATTCTCGGCAATGACAGCATTACCGCCAAAGACAAGGTCGGTCGTCGATTCGCCGTAACCGCAGGAGGCATACACGTAGGCAGCGATGCAGTGGGCACTCTGGTGCTTGATGAGGTCCATCAGATAGGTGTGCTTGCCGATCAGCTCGTTGCTGGCCGACAGGTTGACAATCACGTTAGCGCCGTTGATGGCGGCGATGCTGCTGGGCGGAGTGGGAACCCACAGGTCCTCACACACCTCGACAGCCACGCGTGCATGGCCCGCCTCAAAGATCTGATGGGTGCCGAAAGGCACTTCCTCACCGCACACCACGATGCTGTCCTTGCCAGCGATAGCCGTGATATTGCTCGTGGTGAACCAGCGTTTCTCGTAGAACTCCTTATAATTGGGAATATAGGTCTTGGGCACTACCCACATCCCACCGTGGTTGATGATCACGGCGCAGTTGAACAGGTGGCCGCTGCATCTCAACGGGGCGCCCACGACAATCATTACGGGGATGTCGATGTAGTGCTCACTCAGTGTCACCAGCGCCTGCTCGGCGGCATCGAGCAACAGCTCGTTGCCGAACAGGTCGGCACAGGTGTAACCCGTCACACACAACTCGGGCAACACCACGATGTGTGCTCCTGCCTTCACGGCCTTGTCCACGCCCTCGATGATGTGTTCCACATTGCCCATGACATCGGCTACATTGACCTGAGGCACAACTGCTGCCACACGCACCAGACCATAGTCGGTCACTGCATACTTGATTGTCTCTTCCATATCCTTGCTATCTTAATTGTTGG
Organism: uncultured Prevotellaceae bacterium; assembly: GCA_947306175.1. Taxonomy (GTDB): domain Bacteria; phylum Bacteroidota; class Bacteroidia; order Bacteroidales; family Muribaculaceae; genus Sodaliphilus. The sequence continues at coordinate 129,644 of CAMZFV010000003.1, read as the reverse complement.
TTTAACCTGCAAAGTTAAGCATTTCCCTCGAAAAATCCCACCAAAAACATCATAAAAACCCAGACATCGCCTTCAAAGAACGTCAAAGCACGCGGATACCCCCATAAACTTTAACCTTTAAACACTAAACTGCTCGCAAAGCGGGCACAAAAACGTTAAATTTCTTGCATGTATCATTTGCTTGCTGTATCTTTGCGTCAATCAAATGAATATTAACTAAAAAGAAAGGATATAATATTATGAAGAAGATCTTTACACTCCTGTTTTGTATCGTTGCTTTGGGCTTTGCCGCTCATGCCAACGATGAAGTCATGATTGACGAGTGCATCAATCTGCTGCTGACCCAGGACCAGCCCACCGCTACCAGGGCTGCTAACTTTGACCTCAACAACGATGGCATTATTTCTGTCGTTGACCTGACCATGATGATCGACCGCAACATCGAGGCCAAGGCCAACCGTGCCCCTGCCCAGCAGACCCAGAATGATAAGGTTCAGACCGTTATCAACGAGGCCTTGGAGACCACTACCGGTCAGCCCGACATCGAGGAGGTCAACAAAGTGATTGAAAAGAACCTCAAGAAACAACAGTAAGCAGCAACCCGCTGCCATCATCTACAGCCCCACACTGCGATGAAGCCAAAGCGGCATCGTCGTGTGGGGTGTGATGTATAACAAATCTATAAGTCATGAAACGATTTTTCAGACCTTGGCATCTGATTGCCATCACACTGATGCTTGTCGGCACGATGTTCACCTTGATCTCGTGTGGAGACGATGACGGCCCCAAAGGTACGGTAGTGGACTACTACGTCAGCGTCGAGGAGCAGTTCCTCATCAACGGATCGACCGACAAGACCGACCGCTACGAGAACCCCGTCACGCGCATGCGCAATGCCATCCGTAAGGCCTATCCCGAGGCCAATCTCAACGGTAACGACGAGGCTGTGCTCGCCGCCTGTGATAAAGAGTATGAGACCTACGTGGAGATGTATCGCGGCTATGGTGACCACTTCACTTGTCTCTTCCACATCGTGCGCGCCGTCAAGAAAGGCGACCAGGTGAAAGAAAACCTTACCCTCAAGACCTACGTCTATGACATCAACTCCGTCGCCTCCGACGTCGAAGAATAGTATTCAAAATATGCTCGCTTTGCGAGCAGTTTAGAGGTTAGGGTTTAGAGTTTAGAGAGGCATCCGCGCTCGGTTTTTTCAAACAACATGAACAACGGCTAACAACTTGAACAATCTTTTTTAATTAATTATTGTTCAAGTTGTTAGAGTTGTTTTATAACCGTATTTATTGTTGCATGAAGGCTAGCAGGATGATCCAGCAGAGGGCCAACAGGGCAAAGAGGGAGGAAAGCATATAGAGTTGGCGGCGGATGTAGCGGCGTTCGGGACGGCAGAAACTACCGCGGGTAAACATATAGGCCGCCATAAAGATAAAGCAGTCATCCACATAGCCCACAATGCCCTTGCTGTCGAAGTCGCCACGCCATACGAAGTATCCAACGGCAGCCAGCAACAACACGATACCAATCACACGACACACCTTCATACCGGTGCTCACTTCCACTTGATTCTCTTTATTTTTCATAATTCCTAATTTACTTTGGTTGTTCGATACCCTTCATCGAGAGGGCGATGCGCTGGCGGTCCATGTCGATGCTCGTGACGACGACGCGCACGTGCTGGTTGACGTGTAGCTGCTTGGCGGGCGGCAGGCCGCGCTTGGGCATCTGGGAGACATGCACGAGGCCGTCCTTATGGATACCGAGGTCAACGAAGGCGCCGAACTGGGTGACATTGGTGACGATGCCGTTGAGTTCCATGCCTTCGCGCAGGTCCTTGATGTCGTTGATGTTGTCGTCAAACTCCATCACCTGCACTGTGGAGCGCGGGTCACGGCCTGGCTTCTCCAGTTCGCTCATGATATCGCGCAGGGTGGGCTCGCCCACGTCCTGTGACAGGTAGCGCTGTGGCTCAATCTTGTCGCGCTGCGCCTTATCCTTGATCAGGTCGGCAATGCTGCAACCGCAGTCCTTGGCCATGCGCTCCACCAGGGCATAGCGCTCGGGATGCACGGCACTGTTGTCCAGCGGGTTGTCACTCTCGGGCACACGAAGGAAGCCCGCTGCCTGCTCAAACGTCTTGGGGCCCAACTTGGGCACCTTCAACAGTTGCTGACGGGAGGTGAAGTGGCCATTGGCGGCACGGTAGTCCACGATGTTTTGTGCCAGCGTGGGGCCCAGGCCAGCGATATAGGTCAGCAGTTCCTTGGATGCGGTGTTGACATTGACACCCACACTGTTCACGCAACTCTGCACGGTGAAGTCGAGCGCCTCCTTGAGCCTCGTCTGGTCCACATCGTGCTGGTACTGGCCCACGCCGATGGACTTGGGGTCAATTTTTACCAGTTCGGCCAGCGGGTCGAGCAGACGTCGCCCGATGGAAACGGCTCCGCGCACGGTGACATCCTTGTCGGGAAACTCGTCGCGGGCAATCTTGCTGGCACTGTAGATCGACGCGCCATTCTCGCTCACGACAAACACGTCGACGGGACGGCGGTAGCGGATCCGCTTGAGGAAACGTTCGGTCTCGCGGCTGGCCGTGCCGTTGCCCAGGGCGATGGCGTCAATCTTGTAGGACTCGGTGAGGGTGTGGATTTTCTTGGTTGCGCCTTCAATATCGTTGTGGGGCGCGGTGGGATAAATCACGTCGTTGTGCAACAGGTTGCCCTGTTCGTCAAGGCACACCACCTTACAGCCCGTACGGAAACCCGGATCAACGGCCAGCACGCGCTTGCGGCCCAACGGCGGCGCAAACAGCAGTTGGCGCACGTTCTGGGCAAAAGTCTCAATGGCCTCGTCATCGGCTTTTTCCTTAGCGGCCGAGGCGAACTCCGTCTCAATCGACGGCTTGACCAAGCGCTTGAAACTATCCTCGGCTGCCTCATCAACAAGTTGTGACGCCTCGCCGTTACCCTTCACCACAATACGGGCGATGTTGTCGAGCGTGCGGTCATCGTTGATCTCGATGCCAACCTTGAGAAAACCCTCTTTTTCGCCACGGCGGATGGCGAGAAACTGATGGGAGGAAACGCGCTTGAGGGGCACCGAGAAATCGTAGTAGTTCTCATAGTTGCGGCCCTCAATTTCCTTTCCCTTGACAAAGTGGGACACGAGCCGCGCGTCATACTTGAAGCCGCGCCTGACAGCGTTGCGCACCGCCTCGTTCTCGCTCACCCACTCGGCAATGATGTCCTGGGCACCCATGATGGCGGCATCGGTATCGGGCACCTTGTCACCATCGACGAACTGACGGGCGCGCTCCTCGATGTTGCCGCCGCGCTGCGCCATGATGATCTTGGCCAGCGGCTCCAGTCCCAACTGGCGGGCGGCCTCGGCGCGGGTCTTGCGCTTGGGCTTATAGGGCAGATAAATGTCTTCCAGCGTGTTGGCGTCCCAGCAATTGTTGATGCGGTCGGCCAGCTCGGGCGTGAGCTTGTCCTGCGCCTCGATGGTCTTGAGGATGGTGGCACGACGCTTCTCCAGTTCGCGGTAATAGCGCAGGCGTTGGTCGATAGACTGGATGGAGAAGTCGTCAAGGTTGCCCGTCACCTCTTTGCGGTAACGGCTGATAAAAGGTATGGTCGCGCCATCGTCCAGCAGGTTGACGGTACCTGCCACCTGGTTGATGGGGATGTTCAGCTCCTGTGAAATGAGCGTTGAAAGTTTGTCTGCCATTTTATCTTAGTTTCTAGTTTCTAGCCCTTAGTCCTTAGTTTTTAGTTTTCGTAACAACTAAATATCTGTTATTTCTTTTTGAGGGTGATGACGGTGATTTCGGGGGTGGTGCCGATGCGCATTGGGGGACCTACCATGCCGGTGCCGATGTTGACATACAGCCGTTGATTGCCCTCGCGGTATTCCCCACCCCACTCGGGATAACGCAGGCTTGCCGGTGACCAGCGCCAGTTGCCCAGGCTGAGCATAAGCTGCCAGGCATGGGTGTGGCCAGCAAGCATCAGATCGACATTGCTGTTGGGCAGCGTGTTGGCGCGCCAAGCATAGGGGTTGTGCTGCAACTCAATCTTGAAATTGCCGTCACGGGCTCCGCTATAGGCACTGGTGATGTTGCCGCGCTTGTCGCCGATGTGGTCGCCATAGTTCTCTGTGCCGATGATGACGATCTGGTCGTCGCCGCGACGGATGACGGCATGGCTGTTGTTGAGCAGTTTCCAGCCTGCGGCGGTCTGCATGTCGCACAGGGCCTTGCGGTCATCCAGTTTCGCCTTCTCGTCGTCCCAGCGCACATAGTCGTCATAGTCATGGTTACCGAGCACCGAGAACACACCGTCTGGGGCACGGAGCATAGAAAGCAGGCCATAGTAAGGAACAGCCTCCTCGGTCTTGCGGCTCACGAGGTCGCCCGTGAAGCAGATCACATCAGGATGCAGGTCGTTGATGGCTTGAATCTGGCGCTCAACGATGGCAGTGCGGCCGTTGTAGGTTCCCAAGTGGGCATCGCTCCACTGCACGATGCGGTAGCCGTCGAAGGCATCGGGAAGGTTGTCAAAGGCCATTTCCACCTCTTTCACCTCGATTTTGCCGGGCGTGACAACGGCCCCCCACCACATCACGCCGAACACCAGGGCCGCCACAATAAAGGCACAGATGGTCATCCAGCGCTGCTTGATGAGCCGGCCGAGGCCATAGACCAGCGAACCCAGCACCTTGGGCGCTACGAGGGCGAAGAAGGTGTAGAGCATGTACTGGCCAGCGACAAAGGTGCTATTGGGAGTCGATGCTTCGCCAAGCGGCATTACAGCAACAGCAGTGGCAAATGCTGCCGTCAGCACCGCCAACGCACCGTTGAACCACGCCACCCAGCGGTAGCCGCTGCGACGCAGCCGTCGGCAAATAAAAACGTCTATGGCGATGCACAGCACCGCCACGACGATTAATCCTAACCAGTGAATCTTCATTTCAAGTTTCCTTGTAGAGACGCAAAATCTTGCGTCTCGGTTTCGTCATTCACAAGGAGACGCAATATTTTGCGTCTCTACATACCTTTACTTCGTTGCCTCCAGATAGTTGCTCAGCGGGTTGCTGTACATCTGCAACATCTTGTTGTACATGTAGAAGCGGTCGGCCTCGCTCAACTTCATACCCTCGGTCTTGTCAATCTGGCTCGACAGGTATTTCTCGAATGCCTCACGCTCCTCCTGGGTATATTTGTCGGCAAAAGCCTTGTCGTCGAACAGGATATCGTGAGCGATGTAGTTGGTCTTGTAGATCTTATAGTTCTGATGGATGGCATGGTCGATGATGGCGCACACGCGGTCCACCTCCAGGAACTTGTCGAGACCCTCGGGGATCTTGTCGAGTTCCTCGTTGATGCAAGGGGTGAAGGCATAGTGTACCTCGCCCTTGTGGCCGATGATGCCCGTCTTCATGCTGATGAGGTCATCCTCGGGTGCCTTGCGCCAGTTGGGGTTCTTGCTCTTGCACAGGAACTCCTTGGCCTTGAGGTAATCGTTGGGATCATACTCATAGCTGATGGAGATGGGAGCGATGTTCAGTTCCTTGAGGCTCTCGATGAAGGACTTGTCGCGGTTGCCATAGGCGAGCATCTTGATGAGGCTCTCCTGAGTGCGGTCGTTACTGTCCTTGCAGCGGCCCTCACGTTGGGCAATCCACAACGAGGCACGCTTCTTCTCGACAGCAAAATGCATGTAACCCGACAGCTGCACGGCGGCAGTCAAGGTCTGGATGCGACCCAGATTGCGCTTAACAATAAAACTCTTGTTCATGCGCACCAGCTTGGTAATCCAGTCATAGATTAACAGGTTGTTGCCGATGGCGATTTCGCAGGCATCGCGGCCACCTTTCAACAGCAAGTAACTCAACTGCGCCGAGTCAAGCACGATATCGCGATGGTTGGTGACGAAGGTGTAGGGCACTTCCTTGTCAAGGTTCTCCTTGCCGCTCGTGGTGAGCGTGGTGCCCGTCTTGGCCATTAGCCCCTCGATAAAGGGCTTCATCACCTTGACCTGGAACTCATGCTTGGAGTTGATGCTCAGCAGCACGTGCTTGAACTCCGAGTACTTGTAGTTGGGCAACGCCATGGCCACGATCTTCTGGAAACCAGGCTCCTGCACCAGAATGGTCATCGCCGTCTGAAAATCCTTGTCAGGAATCGGACATATGTCCTGATACTCAATTGGAATGGGTATGTTCTCGTTCTCTATCATAGTGGTTTGAGTGGTTTAGTGGAGACGCCTCAACGTCCCGCAGGTTAGTTTCAATTTTCTTTAACCCACAAAGATAACATTTTTCCACAACAAATGCACCTCCCCATCACAATTTTTACAAGAAAACCCAAGAATTAAGAGGAAATAACCATTCCTCCAACGGCCAGGACACACCTTGTGACCATTAATTGATTGCTTCCATCTCCAATCTATGTTATCTCATCTCTTAAAATCTATGAGAAAACCAGTATATGGCGACAGATATTGGCATCGTAAACATGAAGAATTTTGGATACTATTTCATAATAATTCTTGATACGATTCGTTATTCAAATAAATAACTTGAATATCTAGGAGAAGAATCATTATTAATTTAACACAAACAAAAAATGGATTTTACTATGAAGAATTATCTGTTGCTGTTGGCTGTTGCATTGACATTGCCTTTTGTTTTCATCTCATGTGATGACGATAAAGATGAACCTGTGGTTCCCGATGGTTACGAGTATGTTGACCTGGGTCTGCCCAGCGGCACACTGTGGGCGACGTGTAACATTGGAGCCGACAACCCTGAAGAATATGGTGACTACTTCTCGTGGGGCGAGACTGAGCCCAAGGATGTTTATGACTGGCGCAACTATAAGTGGGCGCATTGGGTCTATGACACCATTAGCGAACATTCTTATAAAGTGTTGGAAGAGACGTGGTATAAGTACTATAAATGGAATTGGACAAATCATGGTACTGTCGAGGGAGATGGCAAGATGGAACTGGAACCTGAAGACGATGCCGCATACATGAACATGGGTTCAAACTGGCGCATGCCGACACTTGAACAGTTACAAGAGCTGATAGAAAAATGCAACTGGAAATGGACTGAGAGAAACGGTGTGAATGGTTATTTGGTAACTGGTCTCAATGGCAATTCCATGTTCATGCCAGCTTCAGGCGGCCGCTCAAGTGATCTCTATAATGATGGTTGGTGCGCCTACTATTGGTCGCGCACGCTCTGTTCCAAAGAAAAGCTAACTATTGAGGCGGCAGACCAGGGCGAAGCCTATATTCTATTCTTTAATAAATGGGGCGATCAGGAAATCTGGTACGACAGTCGGTACGAAGGCAACACTATCCGTGCTGTGCGCGCATCCCGGAAATAGAATACATGCTGTCTTTTCAAGTCATACGCGGTTGTTCAGCCTTTGCAGTGAACAACCGCTTTTTATCATGACATTCAGAACTATCTGATGAATCTGTTTTGAATGAATGTAGGCGTCAGCCTTTGTATTTATTGTACTTATTGTCTTCCTTCTATGTGTCGTGGCGGTTACTTGTTGGCGATGGCCTTGGCGTAGTCTTCCCACTTGGTGATGAGGGCGGCCATGTCGGCGGGGAGGTCGCTGTCGAAGTCCATCTGTTGGCCGGTTTCGGGGTGGACGAAGCCGAGGGTTTTGGCGTGCAGGGCCTGGCGCGGACACAGTTCAAAGCAGTTGTGGATGAATTGGGCGTAGCTGGAGGAGCGGTTGCCGCGCAGAATCTGGTCACCGCCGTAGCGGGCATCGTTGAACAGGGGATGCCCGATGTGCTTCATGTGTACACGTATCTGGTGGGTGCGGCCCGTCTCCAATTGGCAACGCACAACAGCCACATGGGCGAGGTTCTCAACGGTGTGCCAATGGGTAACGGCGTGTTTGCCCTGGTCGCCGTCAGGAAAGACCTTCATCAAGACGCGGTCGCGCGGGTCACGCCCGATGTTGCCAGTGATGGTACCGTCTTCCTGCTTCATCTCGCCCCACACCACGGCAATGTACTGGCGCTTTGTGCTCTTCTTAAAGAACTGGGCTCCGAGCGAGGTTTTGGCGTTGGGGGTCTTGGCGATGACGAGCAGGCCACTGGTGTCCTTGTCTATGCGGTGGACAAGGCCCAAGCGGGGGTCCGTCACGTCATAGTCGGGGTTATCCTTGAAGTGCCAGGCGAGGGCATTGACCAACGTGCCGTCGAAATTGCCGTGCCCGGGATGCACCACCATGCCAGCGGGCTTGTTGACAACCATGAGGCTAGCGTCCTCATAGACGATGTTCAGCGGGATGTCCTGGGCGACGATTTCGCACTCATAGCGGGGACGGTCCATCACCACACTGATGACGTCGCCGGGATGCACACGGTAGTTGCTCTTGACGGGGCGCCCGTTCACGCGGATGCACTGCGCCTCGGCAGCGTTCTGGACGCGGTTGCGGCTTGTACCCTTAATACGCTCGACAAGGTATTTGTCTATGCGCAGCAAGACCTGGCCGGGCTCCACCACATAGTGGTAGTGCTCCCAGTAGTCCCGCCCATCCTCGGTAAAGTCGGGCTCGCTATAGTCGTATTGAATTTCGTGGCCACCCGCCTCCAGTTCGGCATCGAGCAGCTCGTCGTCCAGCGCCATTTATTTAATTTCTAGCTGCTAATTATTTTTCTTCTTGTCCTTATCCTTGTTGTCGGACTTCTTGTCTTGCTCTTTTTTCTTATTGTCCTGGTTATCTTGTGTGGACTGGTTCTTGCGCTCCTGCTCGGCACGGGCCCGAGCCTCCTTCATCTCCTGCTCGTATGTCTCCTGAGCATCCTTATAGTTGGCCTCGTCGATGGAGTCCATCAACTCAGGATCGATGAGCTGCTCGGGGTTGAGATCCACGATGGAGCCGTCGCCCACGATAATCTTGATCTGGCTGTTCACGCTCACGCCCGTGTTGGGAGCCACGTTGTGCCCGTCAACGGTCACTTGCAGGATCAAGCCACCCATCTCGCTGGGCACACTATCCAGGTCCACATGCTTGAAGCCCATCGCCTTCAGCATGGCCACACCTTGTCGTCCAGGCAGGTCAACCAGCTTGGGCAACGGGATGATGGGAGCGTGCATCGCGTTCACGCTCAAGTAGATGATACGGATTTTCTTGATATAGGACTTGGCCTTGGGATCCTGATCAATGACAGCCCCAGGCTTGTAATTCTCATAGAACGTGGTCGAGTCGCTGATTTCCCAACGCAGACCTGCATCATCGAGAATCTCAATGGCCTTCTCCAATGGCATATTACGCACATCAGGTACCTGCACCTGCTGGCCATGAGAAGTGAATACATCGATAAACAGCAGGGCGATATAGCCCAATGCCACAAGTGCCAGCGCCATCAACGCTGAGTTTACCAAAATCGGATGGCGGTCACGAAAGCTTTCAAAGCCGCCACTATTTTTGTCGTTTTTATTGCTCACGGTGATTCAAATTTTTAGTTCCAATCTGCAAAGATAAGCATAATAATCTATAAAAGTCGGCGACCTGAAGATTATTTTCACCAAAAATGCTATTTTTGCAGATTGTATGAAGCAAGAAAATGACACAATAGTTGAGGGGCTGCTAGAGAAGCCATATTGGGTGGTGGACTTCCTGCCGTACCAGGTGCCTGAAGATAGCCGCGGCCAGTTCTTTGCGGTGGAGCGGTATTATCTTGAAGAGTCGCGGCATGAGCACCTGTGCCGCCAGTTTGCCGACGTACTGCTGAAACTCAACTGCTACCATGACCTGACAGTGAGCCACGTCGACGAGTGGGTCAAGAACCCCGAGCCCGCATCGCTGGCCGAATGGTTGACTGAAGCCCTGCAGCACGGCCACTTGTGTGCCCTGGTTGACGACAGCGACTCGCTGATCACGGCCAGTGGCGGCGACACCTGCTTAACGCTCTTTAACCCCTCAGACGACCTGTTGCGACTTGTCCAAAAACTGGCCTCTGCCACAGGACTATACCTCTGGCAACCAAAAGATAATCAATAAGTTTCTGAATATCTACTTCGTTATAGGCATGATAGTGAAGGAGCAGGTACGGTCGAAGGCCGGGAGACGGTACTGCTCCAAAGGACGGGCACCCCAGCTGTCGATGCCACCCACACCGCAGTGTTCGCCGTCGAAGGTGAGAACTGTAAATGTCGACTTGGTCAACTGCGAAGGGTGGCGCTGGTGTTTCTCATCGCCCTCGTCGAGCGTCGCGATATCGTAGTGCAATGCACTGGCGTAGAAAGGCTTGTCGGCAGTAATCCTGATACCCACACCTGTCCCATCGGTCTGACGCCACCAACGGATATCGCCCTTAGTGCCCGTTTCTTGCGGACGAATGTAGGGATAAAACTGCTCATCGGCAGTCTGACGATAGATGCCCAGACGCTGAGAGTAACGGCGGTCGGCGTAATTCTCGATGGGGCCGCGGCCGTAAAACTCGCTCTTGTCCATCTGGTAGGGCAACTCCATCACCATACCGAAACGCAGCATCTCGGGTAGTTCGGTGTAACTATCATCAAATGCGATGCCCTGAGTGACACACAGGGCGCCATCGCCGTGGATTTCGTAGGTCAGTGAGAGCCTCGCATGCACTTCGGGCATATCATAACGGGCGACAACGGTAACCTGTGACTTGGTGGATGCCTTCTTGTCCACCGTGAGTGAGGTCAAGTTCACCACGGGATTGCGCCATACCTTCAGTTTCTGCTGTAACCAGGCACCCATGTCGTTGTCGATCACTGCGCGCCAGAAGTTAGGCCTCAGGGTACCCCCTTCGCCCAACTGGTTTACACCATTCACCATATAGCACTTCATCAATCCAGTCTGAGCGTCAAAGTCTATGTTTACATCATTACCAATTATCGTCAAATTGCCATTAGACTGCTTTTTTGCCTTCAATTTTTCATTATCTGTAGGCACAGCAACAGCTTGATGCAGGACCTCGTTGACTGGTAGCTGGGCAAAGGCGATGCGTTGGCCTGCATCCATCAGCGGCTCGGCCTGCTTGAGCGAGAAGTCCACATTGAGCATAACTTCGCTGCCCCGGTCGGTGGCCGCAATGGCGTTCGCAATGGGCAAATGCAGCGTCTGGCGGCCCTGCGGTGCCACATTGAGCTTCAGTTCTTCGCCGTTGAGTACCGATTGACCGTCAACGAGCAGTTGCCACCGCATCTTCACGTTGCTCAGGTCGCGGAAGAAGAACTCATTCCTCACGGCGATGTCACCCTGACGCACGTTCACGTCCTCGGCCCAGACGTTCTGGTAGTAATAGGCAGTCTCATAGGCATGGGGATTCCAAACACGGTCAGGGCTCACGAGGCCGTTACAGTTGAAGTTGTTGTCACTGGGGTCGTGCGTGTTATAGTCGCCACCGTAGGAATAGTATTCTTTGCCGTCCTTGGTCTTGACGCGCAATCCTTGATCGGCAAAGTCCCACACGAAGCCGCCTTGGAACTTGGGCAAGCGGCGCACGGCATCCCAGTATTCCATCAGACCACCGCCCGAATTGCCCATCGTGTGGTTATACTCGCACAGGATGAGCGGCTTTGTGCTCTCAGGATTGCTGGCATAGCGCTCACACCACGCAGGGGAGGCATACATCGGACACATCAGGTCGGTATTTTCGCCGCCAAGGGCACGTTCCCAATGGATGGGACGCGAGGGGTCGGTCGCGCGTATCCAGTCTCGCGCAGCCGTGAAATTGGGGCCATCACATGTTTCGTTGCCCAGCGACCAGATAATGACGCTGGGATGGTTGAACTGCACACTCACATTATGTTGGTTGCGCTCAAGTATGGGCTGGGCAAACATCGGCTTGTAAGTAGGTGCGGTATTTGGGTCATAATGGAAACCGTGACCTTCCTGGTTAGCCTCGGCGATGACATACAGGCCGTATTCGTCGCACAGGTCATACCACTGCGGGTCGTCAGGATAGTGGCAGGTGCGCACGGCGTTGATGTTCATGCGCTTCATTTCCTTGATGTCGGCAATCATGCGTTCACGCGACACGACATAGCCAGCGTCAGGATCCAACTCATGACGGTTGGCGCCCTTAATGAGCACGGCCTTGCCATTGACCAGCAGTTGCCCGTCCTTGATTTCCACACGGCGAAACCCCACCATGATGGTAGTATTCTCACCTTTCACTTTCTTGTCTGCAGGTTTGAGCGTGGCGACAAGTCTGTAAAGGCAAGGCGTCTCGGCTGTCCACTGGTGAGCGTCAGAAACAATCCAGCGGTTTTCGCCAGCGGGTGTCATCGTCACTTCGTTACCTTGAGCATCAAAGAGCTGATAACTCATAGTACCCTTGCCCGTAATCGTCGGAATAATCATCAACGTGCCGTCTTTGAAATCATCAGTCAAGCCAGCGGTCACGCGCAGGTCGTCGATATGGTTGTCCTTGTCACGGCAATAGAGATAACTCGACCGCGCCACACCCGACAATCGCCAGAAGTCCTGGTCTTCACTATAGGTGCCGTCACACCAGCGCATTACCTGGAATGCCAACAGGTTATCCCCCTCCTTCAACAAGTGCGTGATATCAAATTCAGCCGCCAATTTACTGTCCTCGGCATATCCTGCAAACTGACCGTTCACCCACAGGTTGATATTGCTGGTTACGCTCCCGAAATGGGCGATGACCTGCTTGCCCTTCCAGTCGGCAGGCAGCGTGATGTGGCGACGGTAAGTGCCCACATGATTGTCCTGAATGGGCACATGAGGCGGATCGTTATGCCAATTGTCCCGCCACGGGAAACCGATGTTGACATACACGGGGTCGCCGTAGCCGTTCAATTCCCACATCCCAGGCACGCGCATTGTTGCCCAGCCTCTGTCGTCAAGGTCGGTGCGGTAGAAATCGGTGGGGCGCTCGTCCAGGTTGGCAACCCAATAGAATTTCCAGTCACCGTCAAGCGACAAGTAGCGGCTTGATTCCGTGGACTCGTTATCATAAGCTAAAAACGAGGTGTGAACTGGCAAACGGTTGATTTCGTTCACTTGCAGGTTCATCCATTCGTTACCGACAGGTTGGGCAGAAGCCCACATTGCCAATGACAGGCAAAATATCGTGAAAATTGACGGCTTCATTATCTTTAATCAATTTAATATAACATACACCTAATTTACTCTCAAGAGCAAATTAGCTCTTTCCAAATCTTCGGGCGTGTCGATGCCGATGGTAGCTGTAGTGGTCACGCCCGCCTTGATGGTATAACCATTTTCAAGCCAGCGTAGTTGCTCCAGTGATTCGGCAAATTCCAGCGGCGACTGCGGCAAACGCGTAATAGCATCAAGCACGGCAGCACGGTAGGCATACATTCCCACGTGGGTATAGTATTGGGCCAACTTGGGCCACTCTTCTCTTTCATGACCACGTACATACGGTATCACTGAACGCGAGAAGTAGCGGGCACGCATCTCATTGTCAAGCACCACCTTGGGCGAATTGGGGTTCTCCAACTCGCTATAGGGACGGCTGGAGTCAAACGGGCGCACTAGCGTCGCAATGTCGGTCGTCGGGTCGTCAAAGCACGCCATAATGGCCTGCAACTGGTCGGGCTGGATAAACGGTTCATCGCCCTGGATATTGATGATGACATCCTCACCACCTCCATTTTTTATGTATGCCTCTTGGCAGCGATCGGTTCCACTGCGATGTTCCGTGCTCGTCATTACGGCCTTGCCGCCGAAAGCCGCTACAGCCGCCATGATACGGTCATCATCAGTAGCGACCACAACACGGTCAAGCACCTTGCCCACCTGGCGGTAAACCCGTTCAATCATCGTCATGCCACCCAGCATCGCCAACGGCTTCCCTGGGAACCTCGTCGAGGCATACCTCGCCGGTATAATCCCAATAAAACTCAATTCTTTTTCCATCGTCAATATGAAAAGAAGACAACTGAAACAACTATGACAATAATATGCCGTTTGTTTTATTCAATATCATTGTTTGAGTTGTTCAAGTTGTTTTTTTTAAAAAACCAATTGATTGTATTTGTTGTATTTATTGTTTTCCTTCTTGGGTTAGTAGCCCCAGTTCTCGCCCACAAGGATAACGGTGTGGCGATGGGCGGGGAAGCTGTTGCGGGTGAAGTGGACGTAGTTGCAGATGCACTGCGGGGAGTTGCAGTTGTGGCACACGCCGTCAAGTCGGCATGGTGTGTCGCAGCCCAAGCGAGCAGTATTGATGGGAGCGGCAACGTTGCGGGCACGGGCAAGGGCAGCCTCGATGGTGGGCGCTACCTTGTTCAACCCGATAATGTGTATCACGTTGTGCGGTCCCCAAGTGATGGCGGCAACGCGGTTGCCACGTCCATCGATGTTGACGATAACGCCATCCTGGGTGATAGCGTTGGCACTGGTGAGGAAGTAGTCCACATCCATCGCATCGAGGTAGCACTGGCGCTTTTCCTCGTTGGTGACCGCCTTGTCGCGGTCGATGACCTTATAGGCTCCGCTGCCGATGAGTTCGCTGGTCAGCCCCATCTCACGGATGGTCTGCGACCCGCCCCAAGTGACACTGCTGCCCTCAGGCATGATTGATTTGACAAGTTCGATAGCCTCAGCGGCAGTGGCACAATAGTGCGCCTTGAAGTTGCGGCGTTCCAGATACTTGATGATACGTCCCGCCAGCAGTTCGTTATGAATTTCAATAGGTGTCATATTTGTTAGGATTTATTGGTTAGGTGTTTAGAGTTGATTAGGCAGGAAGGAACGTGAGGATGTTGATGAGTTTCAGGGAGCCCCAGATGATGGCGGCATAGCGGAGGAGTTTGCCGATGGTCATGGTCACGAGGACAATCCACACGTTGGAGCGCACGTAACCCAAGGCGACACTGATAGCGGTGCCCAGCATGGGCACAAAGGCAAAGAAGCCCATCCACGCACCACGGTTATGCATAAAGTGCAGGGCGCGGTTCAGTTTCTCCTCGCTCACATGGGCATATTTCTCAATCCACTCGATTTTGCCCAGATGGCCAATCCAGTAGCACGTCATGCCGCCGCTCACGTTGCCCGCCAGCGCCACAAACATGCTGGTGACAGGATCCATGTGCAATGGTCCCACACAAGCGATGACCAGCGCCTCGCTGCTGAACGGGATGACACTACCAGCAAGGAACGACCCCAGAAACAGTCCGAGGTAGCCCCACTGGGTGAAGAAATGGATAAGCGCGTCAAGCATTCGGTCTTTCTTTTTGTAGAGACGCAAAATCTTGCGTCTCCATCCAGCATACGAGACGCAAAATTTTGCGTCTCTACAAAACTTATTTAAATATCAGTTGAGTAAAAATCACCAGATAGTCGCGCCAGTTGGCCCACTCGTGGCCTGCACCGCTCTCGTGGTAGGTGTAACGCAGGCGGTTCTTGTCGAGCAATTGCCTGAACTCAGCATTGTCGTTATAGAGGAAGTCCTTGTCGCCAATGCCCATCCAGTACAACTTGGGACGCTGTTTGAACTGAGCAACCAGCTTGGCCTCAAGGTCGTCATAGATCTTGCTCTTGCCCTGATCCATGCGGCTGATGGCGGGCGAAAACAAGCCCACATAGGCAAAATCATCGGGCTGGTTGGCGCTGATGTAGAGCGAATGGTAACCGCCCATCGACAAACCCGCAATGGCGCGATAACGCTTGGCAGCACGGGTGCGGTAGTTGTTATCCACCCAGTTCATGATGTCATTAAAACTCTGCTCAAAGGTGCCGTCCATCCAGTTCTTGTGGGAAAAAGAGGGCTGCACATTGCCTTTTTCGCTCATGCTGGACGCCGCCTGCTCATCCACGTTGCCGTTAGGCATCACCACAATCATCGGCTCAGCCTCGCCGCTTGCAATGAGATTATCGAGGATCTGGGCGGTACAGCCCTGCTCCAGCCACACCGTCTCGTCACCACCCGTTCCGTGCAACAAGTACAGGACCGGGTAACGCTGACGGCTCTGGTCATAGCCAGGCGGCAAATAAATCATCATGCGGCGCTTGGTTCCTAACGTCGGGGAGTCATACCACACGGCCCTGACCTCGCCATGCGGCACGTCATGAACCGCCATCGGGCAGTTGCCCTTAGGGTCGAGCACAAAGATATTCATCACGTTCTTGACGTCGCGCAGCGTGTGGGCATTCTCATTGTCCAGCACCTTCATCCCGTCAATGACATAGTAGTACATATACAGGTCGGGCTCCAGGTCCCGCAAGGTAATGCTCCAAGAATCGTTACCCTGACGCTTCATCAACGTATCCACACGCGTGTCGATGATCAGCTTCACGGTGTCGGCTCCCGGTGCCTTCACTTTAAAAGTCACCGTCCCATCCTTAGCAATGTCGGGGCTGTTGACCGAAGGAGCAAAGAACCCTTGGGCGCTGGCGGTCAATGTCATCACCAAGAGCGCAACAAGAAAAATGAATTGACGTCTCATATCAAACATCGGTTAAAAGTTTGTGCAAATATACACCAATCCGCCCGTAATCCAAAATGAATACGGGGCAATTCACATTCTATAACATGATTTACAGGCGAGCCTTGATACGTTCCCAAGCGTGGGAACCAAACAGGAAACACTCGCGCATCGTATCCAGCATCACCGTGAAGCGGCTCATAGGTATGGTGAAACTCAATTCGTCCTTGCCTACCCACGGTCTCACCGATGGGTCGAACAGCCCGAGGAAACAGCGGTGCCCGCCACGGGCATTCTCGACTACCGTCATCGAAACTACCGTGCTGCATCCTGACCCGAACTGGGCAACAACGGCGTCGGGCGCATTGCTGTCAAAATAGGCCCAGCCACACAGTCCCGACAACATGTCGGGCGTGGCATAAAACATCACACCCTCAAAGCCGTCCAGCGATTCCGCCTGATCCGCCCTGACAAAGTTCAAATAAGCCTTGGTGGAGCGCGGCATTTCCAGACTCTTCACATAATCCTCCACCATTTCGGGCGTCCGCTTATATTTTTCGGTTAGCGAGACAAAGCTGGGTACCCGCTCGGGCATATCAGCGAAACCTGTGTAGAGTTTGCCGCCCCCGCAACCGATAACATCGGCATTCAGCGCCACTGGAGTGCCCTCACGCGCTGCTTGCAGACCCTTAAAGAAACAACCGCCGATCTTTGCAGTCTGTGCCACAGGCGTGTCGCTATAGCCAAACAACAACGGTAACGGCGCCTTTTCGCCGAAGGCCTCACGATAACTCTCAATAAACGCTTTCAATTCCATATTACCTGTATTTAATCCTCACAAAAATACTACAAAATCCCAATAATGAGAAGTGGCCTGTAAAATTATCGAGAATGGAAGAGTTCCTCTCTATTAGTTTGACCTAATTATGCTCTGTTGCCTTAATAATTTCTGCGATTTCTTCGTGGGCTTTCTTGCCTTCGGGACAGGGCCAGAGAGGATAAACGTGACCCATCTTCTCGGCCACATGCAGCCGGGCATCCACGCCTGCGGCCTTCATCTTCTCATAAGTATTGACGATATCGGTATAGAAGATTTCCCATGTGCCAGCGTAAAGGTCAGTAGGCGGCAATCCCTGCATGTCGCCATACATGGGCGAAATCATCGGGTCATGCGGATCCATCTCTGCTGCCCAGTCGGCACCCACTTTCCTTAACACTTCTGCATCGAGGAAGGTATCATGCTCTTGTAACGCATCATCGCCACCCAGCACGTCAACCCAAGGCGAGATGAGCACAAGGTGTGCAGGCAGGTCGATCGAGTCGTTGCGCAACTCTTGAGTCAAGGCGAGCGTGAAGCCGCCTCCAGCCGAGTCACCCATGATGACGATGCGCCTTGCGGGGTACTGCTTGATGAGCTGCTGATAGAGCTGCATCATCAGCGGATGGGCATCCTTGGCCGTGTAACTGAAAAGCAGCGGGTAGTTAGGCGTCACGATACCGCAGCCCGTTGCCTCGGCCCACTTGGCCATCGCATCCCAATGCGGCGTGCTGAAGTTGTGCAGGTAGGCTCCGCCATGGATGTACAGCACAACGGGTTTGCTGTCGTCCAGGGGCTCCATGTGGAATACCTGCATGCCCCCCACCCTGTACTGACGCATCTCGCGAGGGAAGTTCACATCGCTCGGTATCTCTACTGTGCTCTTGTCGGTCTTGTCGCCCTTGGCTTGATTATAGTCATCCATGGTTGACTTGGTTAAGGCATGGCTGACAATGATGGCTTGCGGCGAACGTCCGTCTATCAGCAAGGCGGCCACACCGATAACGACGATGGCGACGATGATTCCCACCAACGTCCAAAGAAAGTTATTTGTTCTCTTCTTCATAGTGTTATTATTTCAGATAGCTATAGTATGTCGAGGCGTCAAAGGTACTATAACTTTATACAAAAATGAGTATTTTATTTATAATTTCCTAAAGATTTATCCCAAATTCATTCAAAAACTACCGAATAGCGGTACACAACCTTTGTTAGGACGTGTGACAAATTTGTACTGATCATATTGGTCAATACAAACTTTGATACTATTTTTGCATCCAAATAGTAATCACATTAATTCATGACATTATGGGAAGAGGACTTAAAAGATTCGTTTGGGCAGACCGGGAGATGAAGGGGCTCTGCCGAGAGGCATCAGTGATTGTTGACACCGAGACTGGTGTAAACTACCTTTTTGTGGTTTACGGTAACGGTGCAGGATTAACCCCCTTGATCGACGAGAACGGAAAGCCCATCGTCACCCACGGCATCGTCGACGACTAACCCTCTCCAATCCCTGCAACTACCGAACAACAACGGCCCGCCTGGTGTGTTTTCACCCTACCAGTCGAGCCCTTTTCCTTGCACCGTTCTATTAAGGTCAATATTCATCACATAAGGTGTGTTATCATTATCTTACCTCGCCTAATAATATTCCCGAATAGATATAGAAATATTGGTGTCTGGTAAAAGTCGCAATCGATCTAGGACCGAAGGCCTGGACTAGGCCTAAGGAGTGAAGCGAACCCAGCAAATAATCGCAGTTCATTTCACCTTTTGCGAACCGCTGTATTTCAACCGATTGAAAAAAACTTCATTCCCCTTGTTTTTTCTGCCAGAAACAAGTATCTTTGCCAATTAAAACATAGTCATTATGAAGAACATTTGTTTATTTGTGTGCATAATCTGGGTTGCCCTGTCATTGGGATTGCTGGGATGCCAGCGACCCAGCAATATAAAGAGCAATATAAAGTATACCGAATCAGGATTGTATAACCTTGTGGAAGAAGATACATTTATTCGCCTGGAGCCTCGCATCCAGCCCAAAATTGAGGGCTATGGAGAAGAAGAGGCTATGCGCCGTGGCATGGTGCCAGACAAGGAAACGGCCATTAAGATAGCTGAAAGTGTCTGGTATCCCATCTATGGGTCAGAGATATATACTGAACTGCCTTTCATTGCTGAACTCGAAGGCGACACGGCATGGCTTGTACAAGGCTCGTTGCCCGAAGGCTTCAACGTCGGAGGCTGTGCAATGATAAGAATTCGCAAAAGCGATGCCGCAGTGCTCTACGTCATTCATGAAAAATAAGGTCTAAAGCACTTTTCTCGCCATGAGTACTAAAAACTGCCAATAAAAACATAGTCATTATGAAGAATACTTGTTTACTTGTGTACTTGATGTGTGTGGCCCTGTCATTGGGATTGCTGGGATGCCAGCGACCCAGCAATATAAAGTTCGACGAATCAGGATTGTATATCATAGTGGAGGAAGATTCATGGACTAGCTATGAGCCTCGCATCCGGCCCTATATTGAGGGCGAATACGCGGTTGAGAGCCGTGGCATGGTGCCAGACAAGGAAACGGCCATTAAGATAGCCGAAAGTGTCTGGTATCCCATCTACGGGTCAGAGATATATAATGAGCGGCCTTTCATTGCTGAACTTGAAGGCGACACGGTATGGGTTGTACAAGGCTCGTTGCCCAAAGGCAAGATCGGAGGCTGTGCAATGATAAGACTTCGCAAAAGCGATGCCGCAGTGCTCTACGTCGGTCATCCAAAATAAGGTCTAAAGCTCTTTTCTCGTTTTGTGTACCAAAAACGATTTCTAGAAGTCGGCATATTTGTTGCCCACCGTACTTCTTTATTGGTTAAAACAGAGGATTTGGCTTCGATGAGCTAGAGGTTCTCGGCCGTTAGGCCCATTAAAAATCAGAGGAGAATAATCTAAAAACTCTTATAGGTCTGCCGACGCTTTAACGGGTGTGAGGTTTTGCGCATCACCTATCGTGGGTTGCAACTTGTAATGGCACAAAGTATCGGTCATAGTCACCATGTGTCAGCTGTGTGTTACCATCAAGAACTTCGAGTTGCTGACTCAAGACTTCCGAGAAACGATTATTCTCGACCTTATAGTCTATCATTTTTGTACCGTTAAACGCGAAACGTACATTTACAATTTTGCCTTGTATGATTTCGTTGACCTGTTCACGAGAAACAAAAAAGACGAGGTCATCATCAACGCCGTGAGATTCTGAAAATGAATCGTTGACTTCTTTAATGCCCGCACCAACAGTATTAAATTCCAATACTTTTCCATTACTTAATGTCAGTAAAATGGGCTGTGCTTCTACCAAAAGTAGCCTTCTATCTAATCTGGATCGAAGTCCAGACAATCTGATAGAATATTCTTTCTCATTACTTCTTTTCTCATCTTTTAAATGTACCTCTATGCCGAGAGCATTTACTGAAAGTACATTTTCAGAAGATTGTGGAGAAATAACGATATTTGAGGGCATTGGCTTTTTAATGTCCACGTTCTTAGATTTGCTTTGCGAAAACAAAACAAACGGCATCAACACGACGAGAAATAAAACAATCTTTTTCATAACGAACGAACATTTTTGCAAAGATATTACATTTAATTCAACAATAATAGCATTTTTACATTATTTATAACAATTTTGCGCAAAATAACTCATTGCTGCTGAAGTACGGAAACGAGGTATCGTTCTTGCCTATCAGGTCTATGATACTACACAACAGATTGCACGGGCCGGGAGTGGGTCCGTGCAATCAGAAATATCAGAGTTCTCAGTAGTTTATAAGATGTTACTTTCCTAGGATGATGTCGATGATGGCGTTGATATCGGCAATGTTGATTTCGCCGTCCTTGTTTACATCGCCAACCGAGTCATGGTTATCATCGATAATCATGTTGATGGCCATGTTGATGTCGGCGATATTGACTTCTTGATCCAGGTTGACGTCGCCACTGATCGCGTTAAGTTGCCATCGCTGATATTCGCTCCATTGCGAGACGGTGTTGTCGATGTACACGGCCTGAACTCGCATGGCATAGTTTCCTGGTTCAACACCCTTGACGTCGAAAGATTTACCGCGAATGTTCCCATAAACGGTCGCTTCATCGGGATTGATGTCATAGACGTCATTACCCGCCACAATGGTAACCTTGTGGAGCATGACTGATTGTCCCTTCACCTTCTTGCTGAAGGTGACAGTTTCCGTGCCGCTGGTGCCGCACGGCAGCGAAACCACATTTTCATATCCATTAGGAGTGATTACAATTGTCGTGTCGTATTCGCCAAAGGAGACTGTGAGATTGCTCATGAGCATAATATCAGGGCACTTGGCCGTGATGCGTACCGTTAACTGCCCGTTGCTGTCGCTGACGTCAAGGGGTGGGGTCGTCAGTCGGCCCGAGAAGACATCCGATCCGATGCTGAGGTATCCGTTGCCAGTATACACCCTAAAGCCAGTCCAACCCGGCACTGAGGTGTATTCGTCCAAACTGAGCGACACATCAGTGGTGCCAGCACCAGCAGTTATGTGCTCAAAAGACTGTTCCAGTAACAGTTTGGTGGGCGGCCAATAGTTCAATTCCATGCGGTAGTACTTCACATTGCTCGATGGCGTGCTGTCCTGCCACTGGGCCTTGAAGGAAGATCCCGACAGCTGGATGGGCTGCAACATGACAGGGTCGTGCTTTTCCATCGTGGCTCTACCTATGAGTGTTAAGGTCACTGGCTGGGCACCCTCACTGGTCAAGGTCACCGTAGCGGTTTGCGTGCCGGGAAAGAGCGGATTATAGATCACAGGCACGTGGAAGCCTTCCTTGACTTCATCAAGGCTCAGATGTGTCTTGGTGATGGTAAAGCTGCCGCTCTGGTCGTTGAGCGTGATGTTGACATCGTTGATCAGGCTACTGCCCTTAACTGAAAAGTAGTTGACCGTCTCGGTATGGGTATATCCGTAAATATAGATCCTGTCGGTCAGCATTTTGATGGTCGGGGTGGTCACGGGCGGCTGCAGGTTGGAAAAATAGCACTGGTAGAGATTGTACACCGAGCCAGCGCCGTCAAAGGCATTTAAAACATAGTAGCCGTTGTAATTTCCACCCCAGCCAAAGTTGACATGGAAAGCGTCTCGAGCCGCATCATAGCCGTCAACATTGAAGGCATGACCGCTACCGTCAGCCGAATTGCCCACATACACAATCGGCCGTCCCGCTTTGAGCTCATATTGGAGATTGGCAGCCCATTCCTCGTCGTTGAAATACACGTCTCCCGTCTCGTCGTCCATCTTCATATGAACATACGCATCCTGGTCATAACCAAAGAGCATAACGGTATTGAGCATATTGACGATACTGGCTCCGCTTGATTGTGAAGTATAATCCATTTTTTCGGCCTGACCGACATAACGCATCAACTTGCCCACTGCATTTGACTGGACATTATTGTATGAGCCATTGGTATAGCTATTGAGCATATAGCTCCAGTCAAACGATGTGGGCGACAGTGCCTCGACCTCAATATGCTTGGTCTTGGTGGTGTAGCCTGGAATTGTCGTGTTAATGCGTTCAGGATATTGCCAGAAGTGGAACACCATCGACATTGAAGTTGCGGCACAACCCGTCACACTGCGCTTGCCATTGTCCATAGGGCACATGCAATTATAGGGCTCACCTTGATTCCATTTGGTGCTAAGTAGAGGAGAAACGCTGCTTGACGCGTACCGCGGAGCCTTGTTGACGACATACTCGGGATGGGCGTGCAGGTAATCAAGCTGCCCCTTATAGAGTTCAAGGAGGAACTGCATGCCTTCGGGCAGGTTGCCCATGTCAACAGCGCCCTCGCCGTAGGCCAGGATAGTCTCAGCGCGGTCGTCTCCGGCAACAATCACATAGCGGCTGTTGTCACCCGTGTTGAAAACATAATAGTCATTTAACCGTGCATCGACTGATGACGACTCACTGTGGACCAGTCGAAGCGTTGACGCTGGCGTGCTGGCCTTGAAGCTGCCGTTTGATGTCAAGAAACCGGCTGCGGCCGCACGTGCCTTTTCAGTATTGATGTTTGCTCCATGAGCAGCAATAGCGGTCCATACAAGCAATTGGACTAAAATCAGTATTCTATTTCTCATAACATTCAACTTTTTAGTGACAATAAGATGCCATGGCAACTTGGTAATGGTTCCAATGGCATCACAAAGTTATCACAATAGAAAAACACTGTCAAGTCTTTTTATGCAGAATGATGGCAATCATCCGTTTTTTCTCAAAAAAATGTCAAATTTTTAGACACTTTTCCCTCTCCCACCCACGTGAACTTGACACTCAACAAGGAATGAATGCTGATCCCGGATAAAACAAATTGCACGGGCCGCAAACCGACCCGTGCAATCAGAAATATCAGATTTATCAGTTGTTGCCTTTTAGATCCAACCCATGGAGTGGTAAAGGAAGGCGATGAGGTAGCCGGCAACACAGGCGACAACGGTGTGAACCAGACCAGGCATCATGAACGAGTGGTTCAGCAGGTATTTGCCAATGACGGTGGTACCCGTTCGGTCAAAGTTCACCGTGGCGATGTCCGAGGGGTAGTTGGGGATAAAGAAGTAGCCATAAACCGAGGGCAACACACCCAACAGCACCCAACCGTCAATACCTAGTCCATAGGCCAGCGGCAGCATGGATACTACCACAGCACCTTGAGAGTTGACAAGCACCGACACGAGGAAGAAGGCAAAGGCAATTGACCACGGGTACTTCTCTACCATGCCTGCAAGCATATTTTGGATTTCTGGCAGATAGTTGGAAAAATAGGTATCGGCCAACCATGCAATGCCATAGATGGCAACCACGGCTACCATACCGCTCTGCCAAACGGGGCCAGCGATAGCCTTTTTGGGCTTCGCCTTGCAGAAGATGATCATCAATGCGGCTGCAGTAATCATCACGATCTGGATGACAAGATTCATTTTCAGGGGTGCGGTATGAATCTTGGTCACGCCCTCTACAGCAATACCCAATTTGGCCAATTGGTCGGCAGTGATGGTCACGCGCGAGCCGAGGAGTTCGACGGTGGCATCACCATCGATGGCCTTGATGGTATCGTAGGCAGGTAACAGTTCCTGGAAGATGGCGAAGAACACGATGACCAGCAGGGCGCCAAAGAAGATATAGACGGCACGCTTGCTCTCGGGGGCGATCTTCTTGTCGAGGGTGGTGGCGTTGCCGCCGTAGATGTACTCACGCTGGGCAGGATCGGCAATTTTCTTCTGGAACTCGGGGTCCTTATCCAAATCCTTGCCTCGCTTGTAGGAAGCAATAGATGCGATGATAATACCCAACAAGCAGGCGGGAATGGTCACCATGAGCACCTGCGGGATGGTAATGTTGTAGCCGTTGGCTCCCGAGATGGTGATGAATGCTACCACAGCTGCCGCGATGGGCGAACAGGTGATACCAATCTGGGACGCGATGCTGGCGATACCGCAAGGACGCTCGGGGCGGATTCCCTTCTTGATGGCGATGTCGCAGATAATGGGCATTAAGGTGTAAACCACGTGACCCGTGCCGACGAGCACCGTCAGGAAGAAGGTACACAGCGGAGCGAGGAACGTGATGCGGTCAGGATGCTTGCGCAGCATCTTCTCGGCCAACTGAATCAGCCAGTCCATACCGCCAGAGGCCTGCATGATACCCGCACAGGTGACGGCGGCAATGATGATGTAAATCACGTCGGTGGGTGGTGTACCCGGTTTCAGACCGAAGCCAAACACGAGGATGGCGAGGCCGATGCCCGAGATGGCTCCCAACGCCAGGCTACCATATCGGGAACCCAGCCACAACGCTCCTAGCACAATGAGGAGCTGCAAAATCATAATAAGTGACATATCGTATCTTTTAGTTAATAGTTAACAGTGAATAGATAATAGTTGGCGTCCGCGTTATGCGGATCAATCCCTTGTCCAGTCTCTCCAGTTCTTCCAGACCATCCAGTCTAATACCGGATGGAGACTTGCAGGAAGATGGAACTGTAGTCGGGCTTGGCAAGAGCGCGGTCGTGGGTAAAGCAATACTCGGACTGCACCTCAAGGTACTTGCAGAAGCGGTAGTTCAAACCGACCTCATAGTTGGTCTTGGCGGCCACCGAGGAGGCGGTGGGACGGTACAGGTCATAACGTGCCTTGGCCATTAGTTTGTCCTTGACAACAGGCACGATGGCGAGTGCATAGATACCGTCGGACTTGTCATTGGCGACTTCGTTGCCGTTCTTGTCGGTATAGGTCTTGATGGTGAGGTCGCTGGCGTTAGCGGTATTCTGGTAGGTGGTAGCAAACCCACGGCCTGTCGAGTGGATATACTCGGTGCGCAGCTGCAGGTCGCCCTTCTTATACTCGGCACTGAAGGCATAACGGTGCTGACGCAGGCTCACGGTCTGGCCACCGCCCTTGCGTGCATAGGAACCTTCCCAGCCAAAGGCGCCAAGGCGCATACCACTGATGGGCATAACCCAAGCACCGCCGATGATGTCCTTGCGCTCATCCACGTCCTTGACATTGATGCCCTGGCCGTTGAACACGCCCACCTGGTAGTGCAACAGGTTGCGGCCGCTGCCATTCTTGAGGAAATCACCCTGGAACTGCAGACCGATGTCACGTCCGTTGCTCGCATGCATACCCGTGCGGTCGCTGAAGCCAGCCAGCTTGCTCACGGGCTGCGAGTAGCCCATAAAGCCCTGGTCGATGGGATTCATCGGGTTCTCGTAGGTGAACGGGCGCTTGAACTGGCCTAACTTCACGCGGAAGAAGTCAAACTTCTGCCACTCCATGAAGTAATCGACCAGGCGCGGGCTGCTGCCCAGCGTCGTGGTGTTGCCGTTAATCTGGCCCTGAATCTTGTAATAGAAGTCATTCAGGATGCGGCCCTCGATTGAAGCCCTGACGAGCCTCAGGTCAAACGAGTTGCTGTTGTTGCCGTCCTGGAACGTCGCTTGATAAGAAGCCATGGCAAAGCCGCTGAATTTGGGCTTCGTGAAAATCGGATTATTGCCGTCACCCTGGGCAAACATGGGGAGCAGCAGCATCAATCCAAATAGGGTCAAGAATAGTCTCTTCATCATCAAAAATCATTTTTAGAGGTTATTTATTAATCATTTTTTACAAAAGTACTACAATTCTTTAAAAAATCAATCAAATCACCGTTTTTTATTTGAAAACGGTTGCTTTTATGTCAACATACAAGAGAAAACGATGCCATATTCATCCCGTTAAAGTGTAAACTCTGACAAGGATTTGCCGTTGTGGACGATATTGTATAACTTTGCGGTGAATAACCAAATAACTGATTAAGATGAGAACCAGACACTTCTTGAGATGGATGGCCACGTTGTTGCTGGTAATGGCGATTGCCTTGCCCGCTGGCGCACAATATGGCAGCCGTGGTGACAGGCGCTATCGTGACCGCTATAGCCGTGCTAACACCTACGGCGATGTTGTTGAGCTTCGCCTCAATGACCCTGGCACCCTTGAGGCAAAAATGCCCGCCAACATGATGGAGCGCGTGCGCCTGTTGCGCATCGAGGGACCTATGGATTCCAAAGATTTTGAGTTCATCAAGAAACTGTGCAAACGGTCACACTGTTACGACAACCGCGAGAAGAGGATTGACAACTACATCGACTTGGAGCTGGAACGAGCCCGCATCATGAGCGCCGGCACCAAAGGATTGCTCGGCAACAACGGCGAACGTGATGTTCTGGGCGACGCTTTGTCCTATTGCAGCAACCTGCGTTCCATCGTGCTGCCCGAGCGCACTAAGCGCATCGCCAATAACGCCCTGCGGGGCTGCGGCGACCTGGAAGAGGTCATCATGCCTTCTACCGTGAGGTCGATCGGTGATAACGCCTTCAACAACTGCTACAAGCTGGAATACATCATGATGAGTGAGGGCCTGGAATACATCGGCGAAGAGTGCTTTGAGGGTTGTTACAATCTGAAATCCATCACCCTGCCCCGCTCACTCACCGAGATTGGCAAGAAGGCCTTCAAGGGCACTGGCTTGCAGCGCGTGACATTGCCTTACGGCCTGCTGACCCTCGGCGCCGAGGCCTTTGACGACACGCCACTCATCTTGCTCGACCTTCCTGCCTCGACCCAGATTGTGGACGACAATCTGGGCGTCATGAAGAAACTGGAGGAAATCACCGTAGAGAACGGCAGCCGCTATTACACCTTCGAGGACGGTGTGCTGTACGACAATACGGGAAAAGTGCTGTTGCTCTGTCCCGCCGCACGCACCGGCATGTTTATGGTCCCCGACGATGTGGATGCCATTGCGAAGAGGGCTTTCACCCATTCCCAACTGTCAAGAATCTCCATCTCTGACGGAGTAACACATATCGGTGCCTATGCCTTCAACAAATGCGCTAAACTCACCGCTATCTCCATCCCGGCAAGTGTCGTCGAGATTGGAGAATGTGCCTTCTATGAGTGTTCACAGCTGCAGCAGGTGGATCTGCCTGGCGTCAGGAAGCTGGGCAAGCGGGCCTTTGGTGACTGCAAAGCCCTTGAATCGGTGACCGCCAATCGGTTGTATGAAGTTCCACAGTCCGCCTTTGAGGGTTGCACGGCTCTGACTTGGGTTGACTTATCTTCCCAAATCAACACCATCGGAGAACATGCCTTCAAGAACTGTAAGGCATTGGCAAATATCACCCTGCCCGAAGACCTGACCACCATCAGCAAGGAGGCCTTTGAGAATTGCGCCTTGAAATCCCTGGACTTGCCCGAGGGTGTGGTGACCATCGGTGAGCGCGCCTTCAAGAACTGCAAGGGACTGACGAATGTGACCCTGCCCGACTTGTGTACCACGCTTGACAAAGAAGCCTTCCGCGAGTGTTCATCCATCACCAAGATTAACCTGAACAACGGCTTGCTCACCATCGGCGACAACGCCCTACGCGAGACCGCCATCCCGGTGCTGATCATCCCCGAGACCGTGACCCATATCGGTAAGAAGGCGGCCGAGAAGTGCAAGAACCTCACGCGCATCGAGTGCCATGCCATCCTGCCGCCCACCCTCGACAAGGAGAGCAACAACAAGGTGGAACTCTATGTCCCCGCCACATCGGTCAATGCCTATCGCAGCGCCAAGAACTGGAAGAACTTCAAGAACATCCTGCCTCTTGAGTAACGTTATAAGATAAAGTTGAAAGAGCAGTCATCATTTGCAGCAGTGTTGTTGAGGTGGTTTGCGCAATATGGGCGCGAACTACCGTGGCGTGGCATCGGCAACCCATACGGCATCTGGGTGAGCGAGGTCATCCTGCAACAAACACGCATCGACCAGGGCACCGACTACTGGCACCGCTTCATGGAACGCTTCCCGACGGTCGAGGCGCTCGCTGCCGCTAGCGAGGACGAAGTGCTCAGGCTGTGGCAAGGCCTTGGCTACTACAACCGTGCCCGCAACATGCATGCCGCCGCCCGCCAGATTGTTGAGCAGGGCGGTTTCCCGCACACCATAGAGGGACTGCGTGCCCTCAAGGGTGTGGGGGATTACATTGCTGCCGCGGTGGGGTCGATGGCATTCGGCCTGCCGGCCGCTGCCGTTGACGGCAATGTCTATCGTGTCCTTGCCCGACACTACGGCATCGACGTGCCCATCAACACGGCTAGAGGGAAACACACCTTTGAGGCACTCGCCACCGATCTGCTGCCCAAGGAGGATGCAGGCACCTTCAATCAGGCGATGATGGACTTTGGCGCCACCTGGTGCACGCCCCGTTCGCCACGCTGCCTGGACTGTCCCTTTGCCGAGACCTGCGACGCCCTGCGGACGGGCCGCGTCGGACAATTGCCTGTCAAGGAAAAGAAACTAACGGTAAAAGAGCGCCATCTGACCTACATCTACATCCACCATGAGGGGATGACGGCATTGCGCCGCCGTCCTGCCGGGGACATCTGGCAAGGGCTGTGGGAGCCCCTGCTCATCGAGGACGCCCCCCTACCCGACTTGGGATGCCCCCTCACACTGCTGGCCAGCGGCGTCAAGCACGTGCTGACCCACCGCATCCTTCTCGCCGACTTCTATCTCGCCGAGCCACACACGCGCCCCATCCTGCCCGATGAATACATCTGGATAAAAGAGCAGGAGCTGGACAACTACGCCCAGCCCCGCTTAATCGAAAAACTCCTTAAACAACTATCAAGACCCACTCACTTATCATCGTAGTGGCCTTCAACTGAAATAACCAGCACGGTGACCACGTCATCATAGATATCGTAGATGATGCGGTCTTGTCCTGACAATCGCCGCGAATAGGTGATACCGCTACAGCCCTTCAAAGGCTCGGGATGACCAGTGCCTGTTCTTGGATGGGCTTCCAACTCGGGAAGCAAGCTATAGAGTTTTTTGAAAGATCTTGGATTAGACTTCTTCCATTTCTTGATGACACGTTGAGCCTCCTCCGAAAATTGAATTCTATAACTCATAGTTCATCCATCCATTGTTGAGCCGCCGATGCATTTTCAAACTCCAATGTGGTTCCATTGCGATACTCTTGGCGAGCTTGATCAATCTTCTCGGCTAATTGAGGAGTTATTTCAAGATCTCCATCCTCTACAACAATAATGGCATATATCTTGTTGCCACGACGCACCATAATCTGCTCACCCCGGTCAACACGGTCAAGCGATGCTGCCAGATTGCTCCTGAAATTTCTGACTGTTAATGTCGTCATCTCTTTTACTATTTTAAGTTTTGTGCAAAGGTAGCACTGTCAAATCAAATATGCAAGAAAATGTGTACAAAAATGTGTACACATTTTCAAAACTTATTAAGATAACAGGATATTTGTTAATAATAGGTCTGGTTTCACACGGGAACGACCAGCATGGGAGTGTCGGTCTGGAACAGCACGCGGTGGGCGATGCTGGGATTGAACAGACGCGAGAAGATGCTTGACTTCTTGTTGGGGACGGCGATGAGCTGGATGCCCTCGTCCTTGGCAAACTGAGCGAAGCTCTCCATGAAGGTCTTGGCAGCGATGCGCTTGGTCTTGAAGGTGCACTCGGGATAATGCTCACGGCAATACTGCACCAGCTGTTGTAGCGACTGGTCTACCAAGCGGCGCTCCTTCTTATCGACCACAGGGATAATGGTGACCTCCACCCCGCGCATGTTGAACAGGCGTGCGAAGCGGTCAAACGAAATCAAGTCCTGCTGGATGAGGTTGGAGAAAAACGCCACGCGGGTGATGTCGGTCAGACTCCAGTCGGGCATGCCAATGGGGACAGTGAAGATCGGGAATTTGCAGGCATCCATCACCTCGCCCGCTACACTACCGATGAGGTTCTGACGGCGGCGGTTGGTGCCGCTGGTGCCCATCACGATCAGCGACACGTCATTCTTCTGGGCATAATGCAGGATCCGCTCCTCGGGGATGCCCTCGGTCACTTTGGTCTCAATTTTCACCTTGGGCAATTCGCCAGCGGCGATTTTGTCCATGAGCATCTTCTTGAACTCGTCCATTCGCTCATGGGCATTCTTCTTGATGTTCTTAAAGTTGTCCTCGGGGCTCTCGTAGCGGTCGCTGCCAAAGGGCAACGACATCGTATGACGCTCACTGATGTAACTGTGCAGCAGCAATACCTTGCCACGACTGCGACGGGCATACTCCATGCCCAACTTCACCGACTTGAGCGAATATTTCCCGAAATCGACCGGCAGCAGCACAGTGCGCTTGTCGCTGGTCACGGTCTCGGGTGACTCGATGATCTGCAACGCCTGTGGCAGGTCACGCTCGCGGATGCGCACCCTCACGCCCGAGCCCAGCACCTTCTCATCCAGGTTCACGTTGTGCAGTTTCACCTCGATGCCTTCTTCCTCAAGGGTATTCTTCAGATCCACCGCGCGGTCAAACGTGTGGATGGCGACAGTAATCAGTCTGTTAGGGTCATTATTGTTATTCTTATTGCAATCCATAGGGCTTTTGAGTTAGGAGTTAGGAGTCAGAAGTCAAGAGTTAACTGGATTTGGCTTCCTGATATCTATTAACTGTTCTCTAAAATCTCCAGAGCCATATCCAGTATCTTAGGGTCGTCAAGCACGACAAGACCGCCATCGGGGCCAGGTTCCAGATGGAAACCCATATTGGTCCCGAACTCATAATTGGACCCGCCAAAGTAGTTGCGCACCGACTGAACCGGCAGGTTGAGTTTGTCGGCGATAGTGTGAATAGAGCCTTCGGGCAGACGATTCTTGATCCGCCTCAATTCATTGAATGTGATGGTCCTCGACATAAGCAATTCGCAGTATTATGTTGATTGAAAAATGCGGATTATTGGAAGTTCTACAAAGATACAACATTTCACCCAAATCACAAAATAAAACCCAAAGAAATTTCACTCATCGGGCGACATGAGCCAATGCTCAATTGAATTCCCGTCAGTGCGATAAGGCGGGTAATCAAACAATCGCTTGGCGAATGCTTCCACACGCAAGAGTTCATCATGATCACACAGCAGAGTTATCTTGTTGTTCTTGTGGATAACAAAGTGATATCCCTTCTTGACCTTGTTATCATGATTGTCATTGACATAGAACTGATGGTAGGCGTCAATAGCCTCAAACTTGACTGGGCGTTTGGTGACAGCAACAATTCTGTCATACACGACACCCGCCATGGCTTGAATGACGTCCAGCTCATTGCGAACCGCCTGAGAGGTCGTGTCATCGCCATACTCCTCCTGAAAGTCTTCTAAGGCTCGGTTCAGATCACGCAAGGCGACAAACGCCTGAGAATCGTAGAGAAGCATGTTACTGGTCACAACAGACATCTCGGTACTGATAGGCTCATAGCTCTCGGGGTGTATGAGCATGTTCTTTGTCATCTTCTGAACGCGTGACTCAACATCCTTCTCGAGCGAATTGATCTTTGCACTGCCTATTATCTGAGCGACCTCCTCAGGTGACCGCCGTTGACAGCCAGTCGTCAGCGACATCAACGCCATAATCAGGTATATAAATATCTTCTTCATTATCAATGATTCATTTGAGTAACTGGTATCTCAGTAATCCCAACAAAGATACAACATTAAACCCAATCCACAAAAACACCCCCAAGAAAAAGTAATTAACTACACATCACGCCAATTTAGCCAAGTTGGCTGGGGTGGGTGTGGTTTTGTGTAAGGGGTGTGCGGGGCGGTTAAAATATGTTAACACGCTGATGGATTTTTGCTTGGGAATGTAGGGTATAGCGTTGGCTTTCTGCAGTTTATCGACGTAGTTCTTGATGAGGTCTGAGTCGAAGCGGTTAGCGGTGGCTGAAGGTGATTTGGAAATGTCGGGGTTGACGGAATAGTTGCCGTTGGGCTCCCGTTGGATGACCCGTTGGGCGAGGGCGCTGGCGATGAGTTGCCTATTGCGGCTGACGCGGTTCATCTGCTCCTGACGCTTGTTGAGTTTTTCGACCAGTTGGTCGGGCGTGAGCGACTGGTTTTGCGGGATGACGGCGGTGAAAATGTCCTGCACGGCATTTGCCTCGACAAACCGTTGGGCGAGCGTTGCGGTCTCGGGTTCGAGAATGACTTCCTGCGGCATGTTGTTGTCGTTGATATTGAAAGCGCACTCGAACTGGTCATCGCAAGCAATCCCCTTGACGCGTTGGACGACAGCGGTTGTTCCGCGGTTGGAGATGCGGAAGACGCTGTTTGCGACGGGGAAAATCCTTCTTCCGATATAACCTGCTGTGCCTTTCGCTCTGCCGAGCAGGTTATAGGCGACGCAAAGCACCGCTGCCTGATGAAAATCGAGGTATTCCCTGAGCATGAGATAGAAATTGTCGGCGTGAATCATGCCGCACTCGGGTGTGAGGTGATCGAGGTCATCGAAAATGATGACCGTGGGCTGGAAGTCTTCTATTGCTTTGAATATGTGCTGATGCACATAAATTTCACGTTCATTGAATGCCCCGAGGTCGTCGAGGCAGATAAACTTGAAATTGCTGTTGTTGAGGGGCGTGGTGACTGAGTGCCTGATGTCCTCGATGATGCCGCAGCAGGTATAGAATGAATGGACGGAGTCTATCCATAGGACTCTGCCCGTGGAGTCCTGTTCCTGTCCCTCGGGTCTGGCGACCTTGAGCGATGGCATGGGCTGGTACTTGCCGTCGATGACGGCTGCGGCCAGCATCTTGGCGAAGGCGTGTGCCCTGCAGTGGGAAGTCCCCGTTGCGAAGGTGATTTCGTGCTGGTGCAGAATGGTTGATCCGGCGATGTTAACGATGGGGTGCGGCCTGCTCTCTTGCAGGGAGTCGTTCTCGATGTTGAGGCAGAGGTGCGACCAGGGGTCTTCCTCAATCCACGGTGCAATGGGTTGTCTGTTGTAATGCATAATAGTTGTTTTTAAATGGTTAATATAGCAGCAAAGGTACAGAGCTGGGAGAGGCTTGTCAATGTCAAAAAGCAGAACTGCGGGATAGATGGGATAGATGTTATAGATGCTATAGAGGGTGCGAGTTGGCAACTCGCAATACGGGACAACACGGTTGTTGGAAAAATGCCGAGGCGGAGCCTTGACACGGGGGACCGGGCGGTGGTAGATACGAGCCTGTGGCTCGCACTACTTGAACAGCATTGCTGGAAGATTTTATAGTATTGATAGTAGGTATAGATGCTATAGGGATTGGGGGATGGTATACATTGAGCGTTAATGGGTGAAGATTTTATTGCCTGAGAATTACACGAATTGAGCGAAGGATTGACGCGATTCTTTTTAAAACAACTGAATTGTCTGAATGTTCTGAGGGGTGACCGGGGCAAATATAACCATGTTATTCAAATTGATCATTTTTGATCATGTTTGTTAAGAAATGATCTAATCCTGTTTTTCTCATGCGTTTTCTGTTACTTTGCATACTATATGAAGAAGTACCGCATAGAGGTTACAGAGTTACTGAGCCGTATTGTCGAGATAGATGCTAATGATGAAGAAAGTGCTATCACAACAATTAAAGCGATGTATCAAAATTGTGATATCGTGTTGGATGCTTCTGATTATGTGCTAACAGAAATCAGCGTGAAAGACGATTAATCACAATAAGGTTTGTTGTTTACGAGAATAATTCCTTAACTTTGCATTCGCTAATGATGAATCGTCGTAAGCGCAATTGACATCGTGGATAATTAGATAGCAGTATCTAAATTCGAAGAGACTTTTAACGAAAATAGTCCGCCAAAACTAATTATTGTTACACAGAGTCTCAAGGAATGCGGATACGCCTATCCTGTATAGGCGTACCCCTTCCTTTCATCTCTGTGTAAAGGCATCTGTGGCGGACAGCCTTCGTTAGGGGATGGAATGCGAAGGCGGTGCGCTTTCTTTTTGCCCACGGCAAAAGGACAAAACGACGATGAACACAGAGGCGAAACCATTCCTTAAATGGGCTGGAGGTAAAGGGCAACTATTGTCACAACTTGAACACCATCTGCCTGAGGACCTTAAAAAACAAGATTTCACTTACATTGAGCCATTTGTGGGTGGTGGGGCGATGTTATTCCACATGCTCCAACGATTTCCCAATATCAAGAGAGCCATCATCAATGATATCAATTCCTATTTAATTACTGCTTATCGTGTCATTAAAGAATCATCCAATGAACTAATTGAACGACTGACCAAACTAGAGAAACAGTATTTTGCATTGGATGATGATGAAGCCAAGAAATCATTCTTTCTGACAACTAGAACTATATTTAATGAGAATGAGCTGGACGATATAGACCGTACTAAATACTTGATTTTCCTTAACCGCACATGTTTTAACGGCCTTTACCGAGTGAATGCTAAAGGGAAGTTTAATGTACCTTTCGGTCGGTACTTGCATCCAACTATATGCAATACTGAATTGCTCAAGGCCGATAGCCAATTACTGAATCAAGTTGAAGTGGTGATACTGAATGGTGACTATAAACAGACACTAAATCACCTTGATGATGGCCTTAATTTCTTCTATTTTGACCCTCCTTATCGTCCGCTCAACGCTACCTCAAGCTTCAACTCCTATGTCAAAGAAGACTTTGATGATAGCGAGCAAATCAGGCTTCGTGATTTTTGTACGATGTTAAGTAAGCACGCCAATGTTAAATGGATGCTTAGTAATTCTGATTGCTCGGCCAAGAATCCCAAGGACACTTTCTTTGAGGAAATCTATTGTGATTTCAATATCAGCAGGGTACAGGCATCCCGAGCCATAAATGCTAATCCAAGTAAACGAGGAAAACTAACAGAACTACTCATCAAGAACTATGAATAAAGATTTCAACTTATTTATGTCTCAACTACAGAAGACCAACCAGACACTGGATTTCTTCTGTGATTTCGATAAGATCTCAGCGAATGTAGCACAAGTTGAGATGAGTCTAAATACATTAAATTATCTCATTGGTAAAGAAGACTTGTCAAAGGCCGTAGCTGAAATTTGGGAGCGTGACCCCAAAGTTTTTGAAGTCATGGGCATCTTGATTGCTGTGAGAGAAGAAGGCAACAAGCCCGTTGTTGATAGCCAAGGAAATGTAGTCATGTTGAAAAGCTATTTCACATCAGCAAAAAAAGTGGTTGAATTCCTTGTTGAAACTAGTCTAGCCGATGTATTTAGTTCACGTCGCATAAAGAATCTTGTGGACTATGTTTTCGGTATTGAAACTGGCCTTGACACTAATGCGCGCAAAAACCGCAGCGGGCACATTATGGAAAATACAGTAGCGAGCATTTTTAAGGACAATGGTATATCCTTTAGACAAGAGGTCTATTCATCGGAATTCCCTGAACTGTCAGTACTTGGAACTGATGAGAAACGTTTTGATTTCTATATAAATACCACTACGAAGAAGTATCTTATAGAAGTGAATTTCTATAGCGGTGGAGGGAGCAAATTGAATGAAACCGCACGGTCTTATACTGAATTAGCTCCACGGGTTAATGCGGTGCCAGGCTTTGAATTTGTGTGGATAACTGATGGTATTGGTTGGAAGTCGGCACGCAACAAACTTGAGGAGGCATATAGGGAAATACCAAGTGTATATAACCTTACTACTATTACAGACTTTATTAAGTTACTGAAGAAGTAGGCGATGATTAAACCTTATTATAAATCCCCTTCTCATGACTTCAATCTACTACATGGTGATTGTTTTGAATTGTTGCCGCAGTTTGAATTCAAGTTTGATATGATTTTTGCGGACCCACCGTATTTTCTGTCTAATGACGGCATTAGTTATCAGGCAGGGAAAATCGTGAGTGTGAACAAAGGAGAGTGGGACAAAGGAGGCACACCCGAGAGAATTAGGGAATTCAACCATGATTGGATAGCGCTATGTCGCGAGAAACTAAAGGATAACGGTACGATATGGATAAGTGGCACCTATCATAACATTTTCGCTGTTGCCAATAGCCTGACTGACCTTGGTTTCAAGATTCTCAATGTCATCACATGGGCAAAAACAAATCCACCGCCCAATGTATCATGTAGATACTTCACTTATAGCACAGAATTTATCATTTGGGCACGCAAGTGGGCGAAACGACCTCATCATTATAATTATGAGACGATGAAACGCCTTAACGGTGGCAAACAAATGACCGATGTGTGGCGCTTGCCTGCAATTGCTCCGTGGGAGAAATCAAATGGTAAGCATCCTACACAGAAACCCCTTGCACTCATGACACGCATTATTCTGGCCTCCACAAATCCAGGGGCTTGGATTCTTGACCCATTTGCGGGTTCCTCTACTACAGGTATCGCGGCCAATTTGATTAATAGACGTTTTTTGGGTATTGAACGGGAATTAGAGTATGTTGAACTGAGTAAAAAACGTCGATTAGATTTGGAAGATTATCGCCTGCGTCATGCCTATCGTAATAAGATAAAGGACATCAAGTTGAGTGAGGAAACTGAAAAGGCTGGACTTGTTTGTGAGAACAATACTATGAATGATTTACCCTTTTGATTCTTCTTTCCGTCGGTAAGATAAATAGAGCTAGATGGCGGATGCTATAGTATTTATTGTCTTCTGTTTTATAGTATTGATAGTAGGGATAGATGCTATAGAGGGTGCGAGTTGGCAACTCGCAATACAGGACAACACGGCTATTGAAAAATGCCGAGGCGGAGCCTCGACATGGGGGACCGGGGTGGCGGTGGTAGATACGAGCCTGTGGCAGGACAAAGCACGGGGTCGCTGGAGAGACGGGAATTACGGGAATTACTGGAATTACTGGAGGGGCCGCGACGGGAGTCGCGGCATAGAAAGACCCTGTCAGTGGAATCAGCGATAAAAATCGCTGCTAACACTGACCCTGTCGTGGGATGGGCTACTGCATATTTGAAGACGCAAGATTTTGTGTCTCTACATGCCGAGGTCGTCGAGGCAGATAAACTTGAAATTGCTGTTGTTGAGGGGCGTGGTGACTGAGTGCCTGATGTCCTCGATGATGCCGCAGCAGGTATAGAATGAATGGACGGAGTCTATCCATAGGACTCTGCCCGTGGAGTCCTGTTCCTGTCCCTCGGGTCTGGCGACCTTGAGCGATGGCATGGGCTGGTACTTGCCGTCGATGACGGCTGCGGCCAGCATCTTGGCGAAGGCGTGTGCCCTGCAGTGGGAAGTCCCCGTTGCGAAGGTGATTTCGTGCTGGTGCAGAATGGTTGATCCGGCGATGTTAACGATGGGGTGCGGCCTGCTCTCTTGCAGGGAGTCGTTCTCGATGTTGAGGCAGAGGTGCGACCAGGGGTCTTCCTCAATCCACGGTGCAATGGGTTGTCTGTTGTAATGCATAATAGTTGTTTTTAAATGGTTAATATTGCAGCAAAGGTACAGAACGGGGAGAGGCATGTCCATGTCAAAAAACAGAGCTGCGGGATAGATGCTATAGAGGGTGCGAGTTGGCAACTCGCAATACGGGACAACACGGTTGTTGGAAAAATGCCGAGGCGGAGCCTCGACACGGGGGACCGGGCGGTGGTAGATACGAGCCTGTGGCTCGCACTACTACAACATGAGGGCTGACTGGGGGGGTGGTTAGTCGAGAAATCTGGCAAATTGTGTGATTGTTCGGGTAGAAAAATGTAAATTTGCGGCTGATAAATGTTCCGAGAAAGTTAAGAACGCGACCGACAGATGCTGTTTAATTCTTTAGAGTTCCTGGTATTTTGTCCCTTGGTGTTCCTGCTCTACTGGTTTGTCTTCCGCAGGGCAAAGTGGCAAAATCTGCTGATTGTGGCAGCCAGCTATGTTTTCTATGGCTGGTGGGACTGGCGTTTCCTGTTGCTGATTGCATTCACCTCGCTGATGAGCTATGGCAGCGGCCTGTTGATCGAAAGGTTTGACGGCAACCGCAGGGCACAGCGAGCCGTCAGTGCGGCCAACATCGTGTCAAACCTGGCCGTTCTGTTCATTTTCAAGTATTACAACTTCTTTGTCGATAACTTGGGCACACTGCTGATGTCGTTATTCGGCTATCAGATGGACTGGGTGACCTCGAACATCGTCCTGCCCGTGGGCATCAGTTTCTATACTTTCCAGGCGCTCAGCTATTCGATAGACGTGTACCAGCGGAAGGTGCGGGCCACCCACGATATCGTGGAGCTGTTTGCCTACATCAGTTTCTTCCCCCAGCTCGTGGCGGGTCCTATCGAGCGGGCGACCAATCTGCTGCCCCAGTTCCAACGGAAACGCCGTTTTGACTATGGACAGGCTGTTGACGGTATGCGTCAGATGCTGTGGGGCTTTGTGAAGAAACTGGTGATTGCCGACAACTGTGCCTTGTTGATCGAAGAACGATGGAACCATTTTCAGGACCTGCCGGGATTGTCGCTATTCCTGCTGGGCGTGTTGTTCACATTCCAGATATACTGTGATTTCTCGGGTTATTCCGACATCGCCATCGGCTGTGCGCGACTGTTCGGCTTCAACTTGATGAGGAACTTCAATTTTCCTTATTTCTCAAGGAGCATCCCCGAGTTCTGGCGCCGTTGGCACATCTCGCTGATGACGTGGTTCCGCGACTACATCTATTTCCCGCTGGGCGGCAGCCGCTGCAGCAAGCCGAAAGCCATCCGCAACGTGTACATCGTGTGGGCCATCAGCGGCTTGTGGCATGGGGCAAACTGGACATTTATCTGCTGGGGTCTGTACCACGGTACGTTGCTGTTTATTTACAATCTGCTTGGCGTCAAGGGCAAACAACAGCATGACGTGGCATGGGGACGTTACCTGCCCAGCGTCAAGGAATTGTTGCAGATACTGCTGACCTTCTTCTTTGTGGTCATCGGGTGGATCATCTTCCGTGCCGAGTCTATGCAGCAGGCCACCTCTTTCCTGAAAGCGATGGTGACGAATGATTTCTACAACAGTTCTGCGTTCACGGGAGGGACCTATCTGCTGTCGTGCTTTGCGGTGCTAGCCATCGAGTGGCTACAGCGCGACAAGCAACATGCGCTGCAATTCCCAAGCACTAAGCCGTTCAATTATCGGGCCGTGCGCTGGGGCGTGTATTACCTGATGATTCTGCTTCTCTACATCTTTGCAGGGACAGGGCAGAATTTCATTTATTTCCAGTTCTGATTCACATGAGAAGATTCATCAAATATTGCTTGCTGTTCACCGTTCCCTGTTATCTGCTGCTGACAGGGGTGGACTACCTGTTCAGTCAGGTGGCCAAGCATTCAAGCGATTACTCCATTGAATCATGGAATGAACTGATGAATGGCAATATCGACGCTGATGTGGTGGCCGTGGGCAGTTCACGCGTGACAGAACATGTCAATCCGTTGGTCCTTGACAGCGTCCTGCAGACCAATGCCTATGTACTGGGGATGGACGGCCGAGCTATCTACAGCCAGATCAAGAAGTATCACGTGTATCGGGAACACAATGCAAAGCCTAAGGTAATTATTCAGAACGTCGATGTCTTCTCGATGATCAAGAGATTGGGTATCTGCAAAACGCAGTTTTTCCCGTTTTTCTGGGACAAATCCATAAGGAAATACTTCTTTTCCGAAGAGCCCTTCACGTTCTGGGAAAAGTATATGCCCATGTATCGGTACCTGAATGTCCACTTCCGTAGCAACATGCCAGGAATAAAGTTCTTCTTGCCTGACGGCCAAAAGAAGTTGACAAAGGGATACAGGGGTTTGGACAGGCCATGGGACGGCAGTGCGCTGGCTGCGGTAGATTCGATACCTTTCCTGGTTGATAGCACCTGCGTACAGGCGTTTAAAGACTATATCTCGGAGGCCAAAGCCGAAAATGTTCAGATGGTGTTTGTTTTCTGTCCGCTATACGTCGGGGCGACCCAAAAGATGACCTGTCTGAAGGAGGTCCACGATTTTTACTATAGTATCGCTAAAACATACGATATCCCGGTTCTTGATTATACCAATATGGACATCTGCAGCGACTCGACCTATTTCTATAACGCGATGCACCTCAACTATAGAGGCTCCAAGGTGTTCTCAGACAGCTTGGCCAATGACATCAAGAAATTAGGCGTCCTGAAATAACCACGTGACCACGTATCAAAAGACCTGGACGAGGCTGATAATGAGAATGGTGAAGACGGTAATGGTAAACGACGAGGCCATGAGGACAGCATCAGTACGGGTGTAATGACCCAGCGGGAGGCGGTAGCGGCGCTGAATCCAGCGCATGAGCCTCCAGACAAGCCAGCCAACGAGCACGCCGACAAGGATACCGCCGAGGATGTCTCCGGGATAATGCACTCCCAAATAGACACGGCTGTAGCATTGCAGCAGGGCCCACGTGAACAACGAGAATGTCACCGCCTTGTGGCGCATGACGAAGGAGAGGAGTGTTGCAATGGCAAAGGAATTGGCGGCATGGCTCGACACGAAGCCGTACAGGCCGCCACGGTAGCCGTTGATGACGTGAACGGCAGATTCCAGCGAGGGGTCATGGGTGGGACGCAAACGCTCGACGAGGTGCTTGATGAGACCCGATGAGACCTGATCGGCCAACAGCACGGCAAGGGCAAGCATCGCCAGCACAAGCAGGGCATGGCGGCGGTTCTGGCGAAAGAGAATCCATAGCAATGCGAGCACCAACAATGCCGAAGACCACTTGGCGGAAACCGTCCACCAGAAGGCATCCTGAAAGATGTCATGCAGGCCGTTCACGGCCAACAGGGCATCGGTATCTATGTCGTTCAGGAACTCAATCATTAATATCGGGAGACGCAAGATTTTGCGTCTCTACATTTACAATAATTAGATTATTTCGACGTCTTTGGCGTTGATCCAGGCCTTGTGGCCGCCGGCGGTGGAGACTTGGAGCCACTTGCCTTGGGTCTTGTCGGCGATAGAATCGACAATTTCAACACGGGTGCCCTGCTGGAGGCTGAAGGCTTCTTCCTTCTTGTCGCGGGGCTCACGGGGCGCGGTGCTCAAGGTGACATTCTCGGGCATGATGATGGCACCATTGCCACCCGTCGCCTTGTGATAGACGTGGAAAGCGGCCATATTGGCCAGGATACTGGCGACTATCAGCACAGCACCGCCAAAGAAGCCGATTTTCCTGATCAGCACGTTGTCCATGAACAGGTAGGCCGCCACACCAGCCAGGAAGAGCAGGAAGGTAATGATGGCAATGATGGCCCAGGTGTTGCTCGACAGGCGGCTCACCGTCTGATCGACCCAGTTGCTGAACCACGAGTCGCCCGCATCGTCGGGCAACTGCATCTTGCCGCGCACAAACTCCAGATTGAAACGCGCGTCACTATTTGAGGGGTCAAGCAGCAATGCCCGCTCGTAGTAGAGCACAGCATGGACGTTGTCCTTGAGGCGGTAGTAGGTGTCGCCGATGTTGCAATAGAGCGCCGACGACACGCCCGTCTGCTCGGCCTCCTGGAGGTAGAGCTTCAGCGCCTCGTTATACAGTTCCTGCTTGTAGGCCTGATTGGCGCGGTCGATGTTGGCGTTCCCTGCCACGAGGGGCAATGTCAGCGCTGCTAATATGATGGTGATGATGATCTGTTTCATGACTGCACGGTAATGGTTTTCTTGCGTTTTACACTTTCCAATCGGTCGATGATGCCTGCGGCCTCGTCGAGCACGGCATTCATGTCGCCAGAGGCCAATTCGGGAGCATACTGGGCAAACTCGCACTTGTCGATAAGCGCTATCGACTCCTGGCGCAACCGCTCGTCGATGCCATACTGTTCCAGCTCGGCATTGATGTTGTCCTTGCTCAACTCGCTCACGGGAATCGACAGCTTGTCGCTCATATAGCCCCAGAGGGCATTGAGCATCTCGGCATAGAAGCCGTTGCGGTCGCCACGCGAGGCAAAGCCGCGGGCAGCCTTGAGGCGCCGTTGGGCCACCTTGCTGGCCCTCTTGGAGCGCATGCGACGTACGTCGGCACGTTCCTTCAACTGCTTGCGGTAATACAGCAGCAATGCCACCAGTGCCAGCAGCGGCAGGAGGAACCATAGCCAGTAAGCCCAATTGTCCACGATGTAGCCGTGTGACTTCTTCAGGCCTAAGTCACCGCCCTTGATGGGACGGATGTCCATGTTCTTCATGCGGTAATGGTTGCTGGGCTGGCCTTCACCCTTGGCCACCGT
Organism: uncultured Prevotellaceae bacterium; assembly: GCA_947306175.1. GTDB lineage: Bacteria > Bacteroidota > Bacteroidia > Bacteroidales > Muribaculaceae > Sodaliphilus. The sequence goes on along the minus strand of CAMZFV010000003.1, from coordinate 86,701 downwards.
CAAGTGGCGGGCAGCGACAGGGATTGTCTCATAACGGCCCAACTCCGGGTCGAAATATGAAAACTCGCTGGCCGCTATCTCAAACTCGCCAGCATACTGCGGAATGAACGTGTAATCAATCACCACCTTACCGTTCATGTCGCCAGCGGCATCGTTGACATGCACATCGGTCTTGGGGTCATAGACATCGAACTGGTCAGGAAATTTTACCTCGGGCGCCTTGATGTACTTGATGTTACCCGTTCCCATGATCACATAACGGTAGGTGGCGGCGCTGTAGGTCTTGAAGCCCGTGGCTGGTTTCAGGTCGGTCGTGACGCTGAACTTGCCCACCGCTCCAGTGAACGATGCGGGCTTGGGTTCGGGCAAGGGCAGGATGTGGATGGTGGCCTTGTTGCTGGTCACCTTGATGTCCTTCTCGACAGGCTTGGAGATGCTGCCAAAGATGCTCTTGAACGTGTCGAACTGCACCACGCTCACGTCATAGTTGCCTGACGTGATGGTGAGATTGCCGCTTTGCTGCGGGTAGAGGATGCACTGCTTCAGGATGGCCGTCATGTAGCGCTCTCCATTCAATGTCTCCACCTTGTTGAGGCTGGGCTGCATGGGAATCTCCTCGATCAGGAAGCCGTCAAACGAAGGCTGGATGGTGGGCATGAATTGCGAAATCTGGTACTTGGTGTACAGCTTGATGGTACACACTACCGCCTGCTGTTCATAGACGCGCGGTTTGGACATCTCGATGCGGACAAACAGGTCCTTGCCGCTCACCGCCTTATCGGCGCTCTGAGTCATCGGGTCGCTGTAGGGCGTTGGGGCGCCTGGTGTGCGCTGTGTTTGTTGGCTGGGCTGACTGCTTCCTGCTGGCAGGATTTCTATTGTCATGGCCTTAGTCGCCATTCGCTTGCCATCAACCACCACCGATGCTGGGCCTATATGGCATTTTCCCGACTGGGTGGCCTTATAGATCATGGTGTATTCCTCACTGGAATGGCTGCTCGCCTTACCATTGATCCACGATGAGCTATAACTGTGAGACACGCTGGGGCCATAGATGAGTTTGGCGCCTGTCACCTCGGGCGGGGTAAAACTGCTGCCCTCACCATTGTTGAGCACAAAGGTGACGTTGAACTTGTTGCCCTCGACAACTTGGCGCGGCGCCTCGACGGTGAACGTGGCCGCATGGGTCACCATCACCGTTGTCAAGAGCAGGATTGCTATGTTGATGATTCGCTTCATTAGGTTTTAGACTTTAGACCTTAGATTACCACTTCCTGTTGGTGCGCTGGCGCTCGTGGCGCTGTTGCTGGGCCTGCTGGGCATTGATGCGCTGCTGGGTGGCCCGCTCGCGGTCCTGCATGGCCTTGAGCACCTGCTCGGCATTCTGCTGGCTCATGCCGCCCTGCTGTTGCTGTTGTTTCTGTTGATCCTGATTCTGCTGGTTCTGATTTTGGTTTTGTTGATCTTGATTATCCTTGTTCTGATCTTTGTTTTGGTCCTGTTTGTCTTTGTCCTGGTCCTTATTTTGGTCCTTGTTCTGATCCTTATTTTGGTCTTGGTTTTGGTCCTTATTCTGGTCCTTGTTGTCTTTATTCTTGTCCTTATTTTGGTCCTGTTGCTGCTTCTTGAGCTGGGCCAGGCGCAGGTTCTGGCGCGCCTGGTCGTCATCGGGGTTGCAGCGCAGCGCGTGCTTGTAGAACTCTACTGCCTGGTCATACTGCTGGCGACCGTAGGCGATGTTGCCCAAGTCATAACTGGCCTTGCCGCGCAACTGCTTGTCTTGTGCGCCCTTAGCAAGATTGGTGAGGATGCCCTCGGCCTGCTTCATCGGATTCTTGTCGTCATCCTGCTGAGAGGTGACGCTACCCTGGCGCATGAGGGCTGTAGCAAGATTGAACTGTGCTTTCTCACTGGCAGGATTGGCCTGGAGCGCCTTGCGGTACTCGACCTCGGCCTCGGCATAGCGCTTCTTCTCATAGAGCTTGTTGCCGTGGCGCAGGCACACGCGTTCGCGCTTGTTCATCTTGGAACCTTTATCCCCAGCCTGAACAGGCATGGATACGCCCAATGCCAGTACCATGACCAACACCGAAGCCATCAGTTGATTATTTATCTTGTTGAGTATCATTTTTAACGATGTTCTCTTTCTTGTCCTTAGTGAAGAAATTGTACTTCTTGAGCCACGGGTTCTTGCGCTCCAGCAGGAGCAGCAGTGCCAGGAGCAACAGCAGTGCCAGCGTGGCAAACACGGGGAACTGCTCGTCGTGCTGGGTGTAGGTCACAGCCGCCAGATCGCTCTTGGAAAGCTTGTCGAGTGTCTCCTGCAGGGTCGAGACGGCATCCGAAGCCGTACCCGAGATATAGACGCCCTTGCCGGCATCGGCAATTTCCTGTGCCATCTTCTCGTTGAGATAGGTGGTCACGGGATTGCCGCTGTCGTCGGTGAGATAACCGCCATCCATGGGGATGGGCGCGCCCTTGGTGGAGCCGACGCCGATGACATCGACCTGAACGCCGAGTTTGGCGGCATTCTTGGCCGCCTCGACAGCATCGTCCTCAAAGTTCTCGCCATCGGTGATGATGATGATCGCCTTTTGGGATTTCTTGCTCTGCGAGAAGCCGTTGAGCGCCATATTGATGGCGGCGCCGATAGCGGTTCCCTGCGTTGGGGCCATGCTGGTGTTGATGCCGTTGAGGAACAGCTTGGCCGAAGCGGCATCGCTGGTCATAGGCATCTGCATATAGGCATTGCCTGCGAACACGATGAGTCCCACCTTGTTGTTATCCAGACGGTCGATGAGCTTTTGCAGTATCATCTTGGAGCGCTGCAGGCGGCTCACGTCCTGGGGGTTATCGGTGCTCGACGCATTCATCGAATTGGAGACGTCAACAGCGACCATCACCTCGATGCCGTGCACCTTGGCCGTTGTCTTGCTCGACCCGGCACGGGGACGGGCCAGCACCACGATGACCATGGTGAGCAACAGCAATTCCAGCACGAGACGTATCCATGGCTTGTAGCGCGACACCTCGGGCATCAGCGGCTCGATGGAAGCGCGCTTGCCGTAGCGCTGCAGGCGCTTGCTACGGTCGCGTCGGTTCCATAGGAAGAGCAGCACCAGCGCAGGCAGCAGGAGCAGCAGATAGAAATATTGCGGATGAGCAAAATTGATCATATTCAGTTTCTAGTTTCTAGTCCCTAGTTTCTAGTTTTCAGTTGTCAGCTAATGGCTAAAACTCAAGGGATGTGCCTTAGCAAAGTGTAATCCAGCAGCAGACTCAACAGGAGCAGGCCAAGCAACAACAGCGCCCACGGCTCGTAATGGTCCTCGGTGTGGGTGAAACGCTGCACGTCCATGTGGGTCTTCTCCAACTCGTCTATCTCCTTGAAGATGCTGCGCAACACGCTGCCCGAAGTGGCACGGAAATACTTGCCGCCCGTCTTAGATGCGATGGTCTTGAGGGTTGACTCGTCGATGACCACGGGCATGCGCTGGTACTGGATGTTACCGGCATAGTCGATGGCAACAGGATAGTCGGCGGTGCCGTTACTGCCCACGCCGATGGTGTAAATCTTGATGCCGTATTTGCGGGCGATGTCGGCAGCCGTGTTGGGCGCCACGACACCCGTGTTGTTGGAGCCGTCGGTGAGCAGGATGATGCTCTTGCTCTTGGCCTTGCCGTCGCGGATGCGGTTGATTGCCGTAGCGATACCGTCACCGATGGCGGTGCCGTCCTCAAGGGCGCCAATCTCGGTCTGCCCGATGGCATTGACCAGGGTGGCATTGTCCATCGTCATGGGCACCTGAGTAAAACTCTCGCCAGCGAACAGCACCAGACCGATGTTATCGTGGTCTCGCCCGCTGACAAACTGGGTCGCCACTTTCTTGGCACTCTCAAAGCGGTTAGGATTGAAATCCCGGGCCAGCATACTGGTGGAGACATCGAGCGCAATGACGATGTCGGTGCCTTCCACGTCGCTGGTGGACCAGCTGTCCTTGGTCTGCGGGCGACACAGGATGATGATCAGGCAAGCCAACGCGCCCAGCTTGAGGGCAAACGAGAGGTGCTTGAGCCACACTTTCCAACTCGTGCCCATGCCGTCGAAGGCCCGCGTTGACGAGACGTTCATCTCGGGCTCGTTCTTGTCCTGGCTATAGATATACCATGCGATGAGGGGAATCATCAGCAACGGCAAGAGCCAGAGCCATCCGGGGTGAGCAAGGTTCATCATCGTTTGGCCTCCTTCTTATCAAATTGTTCAACGGGACGCGTCTCCTCGACAAAATTCACGGCACGCTGGTAGGCGACTTCGTTGTCATCGGCCAGCGGACGGGCATTGGCAAACTTCACGATGTCGGCCACCTCGAGAATCATCTCCAGCTGCTCGTTTACCGCCTTGGTCTCCTCGTTCTTCTTCAAGGTGTCGATGATCTGCGATGAGGTCATCTCGACGGCATTGATGTGGAAACGGCGGTCGATATAGACGCGCAGGATATCGGTCAAACCAGTGAAGTACTCCTTCTCCTGTCCCTGCTGCCACAGCTGGGCAGCCTTGAGGTTGCGCAGGTTGATCATCGCTTCCTCGTAGGGCGGCAGGCGCTTCTTGATGGGTTTCAACGGATTGATGCCCTTCTTGTAATACTTGCGGTAGGCCCAGATGCCACCAATGATGAGCGCCAAGCCCAAGAGCCAAGCCCACCAGTAGTCGGGCAGCCAGTCGAACAGGCTGAAAGGCACTTCCTCGACAGGCTTGATGTCATTGATGTCCTGCATCTGGCTCACGTCAACGGGGATCACCTTGAGGGTAAGCTGGTTGCTGTAGGCCGTATCACCGTTCACCACATAGGGGATGGGCTTGATGATCCACATGCCCGAGTCAAAACTCTGGATAATGAGGTCACGGTTGATCTGGATGCGGTTGTTATCCAGGTCTATCGTGTCGGCGGCAGGTCGATCGGCAATCTCCACCATCGCGTTGAGGGTGTCGAGTTGCTCGCCGGGGAAGAAGCCACGCGCGTCCTTGTCCTGAGTGATTTCCAGGTGCAGCGTCGTGGTCTTGCCCATGAGCAGGGTGGCACTGTCGAGTTTTGCCTTGAAAGTGACGTTACCGCCCCACGCCGTTGCCATTGCGGCCATCAACAGGGTGGCGGTCATCACGATATGTCTCACTTGTTGTGACATGTTGCTATTTTGTTTTCTGTTGGCCGTGACGGGAGTCACGGCATAGTTAAACCCTGAGGATTTTCTATTGATTATTTTGCGGCTCCTCGGTTCTTGAACAAGCCCATGAGAGCGGTGACGTAGTCCTCGTCGGTAGCCACCGACGCCATATCCACGTTGCAGCGCTGGAGTGTGCCGTTGACCGCCTGCTGCTGGTTGTACCACCAGCGGCTGTAGGCGTCGCGCACACGCTTGCTGCCCGTGTTGACCCATCGCGTCGTGCCACGCTCGGCATCGCGCACGCGCATCAGGCCCACATCGGGCAGTTGTGCCTCGCGTTTGTCATAGACCTGCACGGCAATCACATCATGTTTGTGGTTAGCTATGGACAGGGACTTGCTGTAGTCGTGCTCATCGATGAAGTCGCTCACCAGGAAGGTGGTACAGCGTTTCTTCAAGGCGCTGGTCATGTATTCCAGTGCCATATTGATGTCGGTTCCAGTGTTCTCGGGCTGGAAGTCGAGCAACTCGCGGATGACAAGGAGGATGTGCTTGCGGCCCTTCTTGGGCGGGATGAATTTCTCGATTTTGTCGCTAAAGAAGATGACGCCCACCTTATCGTTGTTCTCAATGGCCGAGAACGCGATGGTAGCTCCAATCTCGGCCATCATCTCACGCTTGGCAACACCCACGGCACCAAAGTCCTTGCTGCCGCTCACGTCCACCAGCAGCAACACCGTGAGTTCTCGTTCCTCCTCATAGACCTTCACATAGGGGCGGTTGTAGCGGGCTGTGACGTTCCAGTCGATGTCGCGCACGTCGTCACCATACTGGTACTCGCGCACCTCGCTGAAGGTCATACCCCTGCCCTTGAAGGCCGAGTGGTACTCGCCGGCAAATATGTTTTGCGACAGGCCCTTGGTCTTGATTTCTATCTTGCGGACCTTGCGCAAAAGCTCATTGGTATCCATTTTTTGTTTCTAGTTTCTAGTCCCTAGTTGACAAGCAACTCTAAACCCTAAACACTAAACCCTAAACCCTAAATTCTAAACTTTTCAAGCCGCATGGCTTGAAAATTAGGGCACTGCGATCTTGTCCAGGATGTTGCTGATGATCTCGTCGCTGGTGATGTTGTTGGCCTCGGCCTCGTAGGTTAAGCCCAGACGGTGGCGCATCACGTCGTGGCAGATGGCGCGCACGTCCTCGGGGATGACGTAGCCGCGGTTGCGCAGGAATGCGTAAGCCCTCGATGCCAATGCCATGTTGATGGACGCACGGGGCGAAGCACCAAACGAAATCATGCTCTTGAGATCATTCAAGCCATAGTCAGCAGGGAAGCGTGTAGCAAACACGATGTCCACGATATACTTCTGAATCTTCTCGTCGATGTAGATCTGCTGAACGACCTTGCGGGTGTCAACGATGTCGGCGGGAGTGACCATGGGACTCACTTCGACGGGGTCGGGAGCGATGTTCATCTTGATGATGTCGCTCTCCTCGGTCTTGCTGGGATATCCGATGAGCACCTTCATCAGGAAACGGTCCACCTGAGCCTCGGGCAGCGGATAGGTGCCTTCCTGCTCGATGGGATTCTGGGTGGCCAGCACCAGGAAGGGGTCGTCGAGTTTAAACGACTGCTCACCGATGGTCACTTGGCGCTCCTGCATGGCTTCGAGCAGCGCGCTCTGCACCTTGGCAGGTGCGCGGTTGATCTCGTCGGCCAGGACAAAGTTGGCAAACACGGGGCCTTTCTTGACCTCGAACTGCTCCTTCTTGATACTGTAAATCATGGTACCCACCACGTCGGCAGGGAGCAGGTCAGGGGTGAACTGGATGCGCGAGAAGCGGGCATCGATCAGCGATGCCAGCGTGCTGATGGCCTTGGTCTTGGCCAGACCGGGAACGCCCTCAAGCAGCACGTGCCCGTTGGCGAGCAGCGCGATGAGCAACGAGTCCACAAGGTGCTTCTGTCCCACGATGGTCTTGTCCATACCCTGACGGATAAGGTTCACAAAATTACTTTTACTTGCTATCAGGTCATTCAATTCCCTAATATTGACTGTTTCTGCCATAAGACTATTGTTTTTTGATATAATGTCTATTGAATGCTAATTTACAAGGTGCAAAAATACATCTTTACCCAACACCCCCGCGTGAAAATGACGTTAATTTAACAAATATATTGTTAAAACGTCAGGGCTGTGGGGGTAGAGAAGATATGGGGTGCAACTATCAGAGCAAATAAAAAAGAATGACTTCTTTTTTTTATGCTCGGCTTGCACTATCTTTGCAGCGTAGAATAACATCAGACAATATCACCATTATGTTCATGCAGTACGTACAACGTCTCAGGCAAAATAAAGTAACCTCCTGGTTGGTGGATAAGGTTTTCCATACTTTTCCTTCCTTTGCGGCATACCTTTTAAAAGTCAAGAAATCAAGAGATGCCCTGCGAGAAGGGCTTCAACTCATTGACAAAGGCATGGAATTGCCCGAAGGGGCTTCGCGTGACGGCTTCATCGAGGCCAACCGCACGCAACACATGAACCTGGCTGAGTATCTGTACCAGTATAACCTGTATCAAAAGTCCAAGGCCGAACGGGAAGAGTTCCTGTCCTATGTGGATTATCATGCCCTGGTATTGAAGCTGCGCATGAAGTGTCCGGAAAATGACCACATGGATCTGCTCAAGGATAAAGAGAAGTTCCTGCGTTTCGCCACTTCAATCGGCCTATGCCACCGCAGGTGGCTCTATGCCCCTGAATCCACATTTGAGGAGTTTGCCGACCTGGTCGGATCGTATGACTGCATCATGAAGCCCCATGACACATCCTGGGGCATCGGCATCTACAAGGTCAACAAGCAGGAAGGTCCCCAGGTGAGGGAACTGTATGAAAAATGTGTCAAAGAACTGACCGTGGTGGAGGAGTGCATCAAGGGGTATCATGTCACCCAAGCCTTCCATCCCGCATCGCTGAACACCGTCCGCGTCATGACCGTGTCCTACAATGGCAGGGCGCTCCTGTTTGGCGGGATGTTGCGCGTGGGATGCGGCGGCACCGTTGTTGACAACACCCATGCCGGCGGTCTGTATGCCCAGATTGACATCAATACGGGTATCATCGAGAGCGACGGCATCGACACCGAAGGGAAGCACCACCTGTGCCATCCCGAATCCAAGATACAGTTCAAGGGGTTCCCCATCCCATTCTGGGACAAAATCACGGCATTGTGCCTGGAAGCCGCGCCCAAGGTCAAGCATTTCTTCATCGGTTGGGATATCGCCATCCTGGAGAACGGTGACCTTGAGGTCATTGAAGCCAACTCAAGGCCCGACTTCGACGGACTGCAAACTCCGCTTCACAAAGGCATGAAGCGCACATTGTACGGTCAATTGAGAGAACTGATGGGCAAGGATTTCACCGAATAAAAAAAATCCCCGACTCTCGCCGCGGATCATTAAAAAAATCTAATTAACCTCTAATACCATTAACATAAACCTTAAAACTAAATCTTAACCTTATCAACAATAATCTCATGTCTCACGACATCGATTTTTTGTCCTTGATGAAAAATCTGGTGCAAAGGTAAAGCTAAATATGTTATTAAACATAATTTTTGAGCAAGAAAACGCATTTCTTTAACATTATTTAAGATTTATGGCCAGTTTTTAAGCCATAAAGCACGTTTTTAAACACAAATTACGCAAATTGGAATCATTGGCATCCGCGTTTGAAATCAAACGCCCAATCGGTCCAATTTGCGTAATTTGCTGTTTATCTAAAGAGGGGAACAGCGATCAGGTAAATCAATTGTTGTGGAGCAACAGATACTGATAGGGTTTCAAGTTGAAACGACGTTCCAGATGCATCCTCTCGCCTGTCATGAGATCGACCACGTCCTTACCAGCCCACATACCTGGCACGTCGGAACTGCACGGGATATCCCTCACATTGACGACAACAAGCACGTTATCGTTGTTGAGCACTCGGTCCACACAGAGGATGTTGTTCTCGTCATCGTCAAGGGCACGCACCTTACCGCTGGAACGCAATGCTGGGTGGGCGTTATAGATGGAGACAAGCTTCTTGTATTCCTCCCGCAATTCAGGGTTGGCTTTCCAGTCGACCGGCACATACTTAAAGAAGTTGATCGTCTCGGGATAACCCACTTCCTGTGAGCCGTAGATGAGCATACCGCCATGCAGCATGGTAGTGGCCACAAAGGCTGCCATCGAAGCCCTCACGCCTCCATACAACGTGATGGGGGATGCCTTAGTTGCCTCGTCATGGTTGGTGGTAAAGCGGAGTTTGAATTTTCCGAAATCGAGGTCACTGTACTCATTCTTGTCCACATTGACGAGTTTGCTCACGGGGGCATCGCCCTTCATCACCTGTGCAATCGCCCTCATAAACTCCCAAGCATAGTTCAAATCAAAGCCAGCATCGAAGTTTTCACTCTTGGCACCCTCGGCGAGCATGATCAACCGCTTGGGGGCGGCAGCAGCCCTCAGGGTGCTGATACACTCTGTCCAGAAGTCAGCCGGCACCTGGTCGGCCACGTCACAGCGGAAACCGTCAACACCCACGCTATCTACCCAGAACCGCATGGCATCGATCATGGCAGCCCTCATTTCCTTGTTCTTATAGTTCAGGTCAGCCACATCGGTCCAGTCAGTTCCCTCAGGATAGATAATATCGCCATTCGCGTCATGAGTGTACCAGTCGGGATGCTGTTTAAGCCACTTGTTATCCCATGCGGTATGGTTAGCGACCCAATCCAGGATAACGCCCATTCCCCGCTCATGGCACGACTCGACAAGGGTTTTCAGGTCATCGAGCGTTCCATATTCGGGTGCCACAGCCTTGTAGTCCTTCACCGAATAAGGCGAGTTCTTGCTCTTTTCCTCACCGATGGGATAGATGGGCATAATCCACAGCATGTTCACGCCCAAATCCTGAATAGTGTCCAGACGGTCGATGATGGCCTGGAACGAATTGGACGGCGCAAACACGCGAGGATTGACCTGATAGAGGACAACATCGGCGGGTTCGGGCACGACGAACTCATCGCTCACCGGCACAGCGTGGTGATCTTTAGGCTTACAAGCCTGAACGACGATGACCACCACCATCATCAAAAGCAAAGTTAAAAGTATCTTTTTCATCACATTAATATATTGAGTTGTTAGTTCTTAGTTGTCAGTTTCCAGATTTGAAGAGTTCAAACTCATCGTTGCTCACCTCGGTGATGTTGAGGGTAATCTGCCCCTCGTCGTCCTTGCCGATGGCAAACACGAGGATGTGGTCATCGACCGTGTATCCCGTCTCTACCGCCTGGGTCCCGCTATTGAGCCGCCAGGGCACCGCCATGCGGGCATTACTGCCCTTGAGGGCGTTCTTGATGGCGAGTTTGGCCATCTCAACATCCTTGACAACAGTAGAGTACATGGTACAGCTGTTGCTGTTCATAGCCGTCTGGGTAAAGTCATATTTCTCGCTCAGCCACAAGGCCACATCGGTATAGTGATAGCGGCTATTGGACTGCTGTTTCTTGGCTGCTGATGCCGATTGCTGGCGGGCTTCACGCTCCTTGCGCTGGAGTTCGCGCTTCTGCTCCTGCTCGCGGCGCTTTTCTTCCTTCTTGAGGCGTTCTTCCTCCTGGCGCTGCTTCTTTTCTTCGGCCTTCTTCACTTTCTCGGCCTCCTTTTGAGCCTTGGCCTCCTCACGGCGCTGTTCCTGCTCGCGGCGTTGCTTGGCACGCAGTTCCCGACGCTCGGCTTCCCGACGTTCGTTCTCGAGTTTACGTTGCTCCTTGGCACTCAATGTGGAAGCCTGCCGAGGTATCTCGACCTCATCCACCGCAACCTCATCCACCGCGATATCCTCCATACTCCTATCCACCTCATTGTCGGCGACGACTACAGGCTTGCGGTCACGCTTGCTATGGCGGGCCGTGGGTTGGTCGGCCGATGAACGTGTGGCCGATTCGGGCTTTTGAGAATTTTTCTTGCCCAGCGACTTGAAGTAGCCCGCAGTCTCGGTGACGCTCACGTAGTAGGTGCCGTCGTCGAGTGCTTTGCGCTTGACGCTAAAACGGAATTTGTTCTTCTCGTAGCGGAATTCTTTCCAGTAGGTGTTGGTCGTCACATGCCAGTCGCCCACGGCCTGGATGTCGTCATAGCTGGCCATCAGGCGGTCGATCATGTCACGCACTATCTTGCTGTTGAGCCCTTCGGGGGTATTCAGGAAATAGTTCACTTCGCCCTGTTCCCGTTGCTGCTTCATGTCGGCAGCACTGGGCGAGTAGTAATACTCGAAGTAGTTGCGCCCGACAAAGGTCTCGCTGATTACCTCATCGAGATACCACTCCCACTCGGGCGTCTGCTGTGTGGGCTGTGACGATGCTGCTAACGCAAAACACGCCAGCAGACTCAACATGATGCTTTTCACTCTCATAGCCGCAAATTTAATCTCTTTTTTGATTTACTGCAAGATTTTGAAAGTATTTTTCATTTTCAAATGACGATTATTTACATTATTGGTCGAAAAAGTGTAAAAACATTTGCTTATTTCAAAGGAATATGCTATATTTGCGGTGTGAGATGTTCTGTTCCCTCCGTACTTTCACGGAGCACATAAATAAAAGCGTGTTGTCCACAATCGGCAAACAATGTCCCTGCGCTTTTCATTTACTAATACCTTAATGCCGTTATTCAGGAGTGCGGATGCCTTGATTTCGATGGCTCAATTTGGACGATTGGAGAATAATATTTACCTTTGTGGCAGTGAGTTTATTGGTAAGACTTATGAAACTGAGACATCTTTTATTATTGATAGTTGCGGTGGTGGCTGTACTGCCTGCCGCTGCCGACGTGCATGAGCGCTACACCACGATGGTGAGCGACGCGACTGCCAATTATGTGAGCAAGCGACCGCCCGTTGAGGAGCGGCTGTTCTCCAGCGTCATCATCGAACAGCGCATCCGCGACGTGTACAAGTTGATCAAGGGCAACCCGAAGCTGGCATGGATGTTTGTGAACTGCTTCCCCAACACACTCGACAGCACGGTGCATTACCGCCTGGACGAGAACGGCGAGGATGACACCTTTGTCTATACGGGCGACATCCATGCGATGTGGCTGCGCGACAGCGGTGCCCAGGTGTGGCCCTACGTCAAGTATGCCAAGCAGGATAAGAAACTTCAACACATGCTGCGCGGCGTGATCCTGCGGCAGTTGAAGTGCATCGTGCTGGACCCGTATGCCAACGCCTTTAACGACGGCCCGACGGGCAGCCAGTGGGAGAACGACCTGACGGAGATGAAGCCCGAGCTGCATGAACGCAAATATGAAATCGATTCGTTGTGCTACCCTATCCGACTGGCCTACGAGTACTGGCTGGTAACGGGCGACGACAGCATCTTCGGCGACTTGTGGGTCGAGGCGATGCAGGCAGTGTTACGCACCTTCAAGGAGCAGCAGCGCAAGAACGGCGACAAAGGCCCGTACAAATTCATGCGCCGCGATATTGACGCCAAGTCATCCCTCACGTGGTATGGCTGGGGACCTCCCGTCAATCCTGTGGGACTGATTGTGTCGTGCTTCCGCCCCAGCGACGACGCCACGGTGCTGCCGTTCCTGGTGCCCAGCAACTTTATGGCGGTGAGTTCGCTGCGCAAGGCGGGTGAGATCCTCGAGAAGGTGAACCATAACGACGCGCTATCCATCCAGTGCCGTGACCTCGCCCAAGAGGTGGAGGACGCCTTGCACAAGTATGCTATCGTGGAACATCCCAAATACGGCAAAATCTACGCCTACGAGGTGGACGGCTGGGGCGGACGAGTGCTGGCCGATGATGCCAACGTGCCCAGCCTGCTGGCGATGGGTTACCTGGGCGACGTGCCGATGGACGACCCCATCTACCGCAACACGCGCCGCTTTGTGTGGAGCGAGGATAATCCCTGCTTCTTCAAGGGCATGGCTGGCGAGGGCATCGGCGGCGCCCACACGGCCTATAACCTCATCTGGCCCATGAGCATCATGATGAAGGCTTTTACGGCTGACAATGACGAAGAAATCGCCTGGTGCATGCGCCAACTGCTGACAACGGATGCCAACACGGGCTTTATGCACGAGTCGTTCAACAAGGACGATGCCACGCGCTATACCCGCGCCTGGTTCGCCTGGCAAAACACGCTGTTCGGCGAATTGGTCATCCATCTGGTGGAGAACGGCAAGGCCAAACTGCTCGTGCACTGCCTGGATTAGGCATGTAGAGACGCAAAATCTTGCGTCTCCAATTGGATGGTCGAACCGAGACGCAAAATTTTGCGTCTCTACAAATAAGCCTAAAAAACCTTTTACAATCCCTATCAGACGTTAAAATGATAGGGATTGTCTTTTCATAACCTAATATTGCATTACCTTTGCCGGCACATTTTTTTATATACACTATCTAAAACATGAAAAAAGAATACCTCCAACTGACAGACCAACAAATCGAATCCTTGAAAAAGAATGACTGTTGGGCACAAGACTGGAACGAAATACAAGTAACCGCTGATTTTGATGTCAAGCGTTGCCACCGTGTGCAATTCTATGGATGGGCACGGCTGGGCAGCAGCGAGGGCACTGTTGAAATCACCGAGGGCTTTGTCAAGAACTGCGGCATCTACAATGCCACGTTGCGTAACGTGACCATCGGCGACAACTGCCTCATCGAGAACATCGGCAACTATCTCAATAAAGTCAACATCGGTGACGGATGCTATATCTCCAACGTGAGCACCATCGACACCAAGGGCGAGCCCAATTACGGGCAAGGCCACACCATCGCGGTGCTGAACGAGGTGGGAGACGGCAACCTGTTGTTGCTCAACGAGCTCAACAGCCAACTCGCCGCCCTCATGGTTAAGCACGGCGACAACAAGCCGATGATGGAGGCCATCAAGCGGATGGTCGCCAAGTCGGTTGAAGAGTCGCGGCCTGATTGCAGCACCATCGGTAACAAGGTGCGCATCATCAACACAGGCGTTATCATCAATACCATCATCGATGACGCCTGCCAGATCTGCGGCGTGTCGCGTTTGAGCAACTGCACCATCAGCAGCACCATGGAGAATCCCATCATCATTCGCACGGGCGTCATCTGCGAGAACACCATCATCAGTGGCGGTTCCCGCCTGAACGGCAGCGTCAAGTTGACTGACTGCTTCGTGGGAGAGTCCTGCCACCTGGAGAACGGCTTCACGGCTGCCAGCAGCGTCTTTTTTGCCAACAGCTACATGTCCAACGGCGAGGCATGCGCGGCCTTCTGCGGCCCGTTCACAGTAAGCCACCACAAGAGTTCATTGCTCATCGGTGCGATGTTCTCGTTCTATAACGCAGGCTCGGCGACCAACTTCAGCAACCATGCCTACAAAATGGGCCCGATGCACTATGGCGCATTGGAGCGCGGCTGCAAGACCGCCAGCGGTGCCTACCTGCTGCTGCCCGCCAACATCGGCTCCTTCAGCGTCCTGTTCGGCAAGCTGATGTATCACCCCGACACACGCGACCTGCCCTTCTCCTACCTCATCGCCTACGGCGACACGATGTACCTCAAGCCTGGCCGCAACTTTGCCACCGTGGGCCTGTACCGTGACATCCGCAAGTGGCCCAAGCGAGACAAGCGCTATCGCGGCGAGCACCGCAGTGTGGTCAATTTCGACTGGCTCAGCCCGTTCACCATCAGCGAAGTGCTGCGCGGAAAAAAGATTCTGGAAAACCTGCGTGCCGCCAGTGGCGACAACGTGAGCACCTACAACTACCACGAGTATGTCATCAAGGCACCCCTGCTGCACAAGGGTATCAGATACTACGACATGGCACTGCGCATCTACATGGGTGCCGTGCTCAAGCGCCACAAACCCGTGCCGCCCACCACAACCGCTGGCGAGGGTAACTGGATCGACCTGATGGGCCTGCTCATGCCCCAGAGCGCCGAGGACCAGATCATCGAGGACATCATCAGCGGCCGCCTCGACACCATCGAGGCTGTGAATGCCCGCTTCAAGGATCTTGATGCCAACTACAACGAGTTGCGATGGTCATGGAGTTACCGCATCATCCTCGACTACTATGGCATTGACGAACTCACCGACGAGGCCGTGGAACGTGTTCATCAGGACTATGTCACCGCCCGCCGCGAGTGGATTTCCCTCATCCGCCAAGATGCCGAAAACGAATTCACCCTGGGTGATGTGGACCGCGACGTCCTCGACGACTTCGTCACCCTCCTCGACCGCGAAGTAGACTTTGAGAATCAACGATTGTATATGTAATGTGTGATTAATCGGCCTTGCGGCCGAGAACCTTTAGCTCGGCGAAGCCAAATTAAACAAAAATTTATATAAAAATCGAACAAAATAAATTTTTATTTTAATTTTATTAATCATTTTGTTTAATTTCTCGTGCGTTAGCACGATTATAAATTCAGACATGAGATACTCTAAACTTCAAGGGGCCGCGCCAATTGGTGCGACCCCTTGAATGTAGCGGGACTGAGAATTGAACTCAGGACCTCCGGGTTATGAATCCGACGCTCTAACCGACTGAGCTATCCCGCCATCTGCCTGCTATATTTGCAAAAGCGACTGCAAAGGTACAACCATTTCCCCAACTGACCAAATTTTTTCGGGAAAAAGTGATTTTGTCTATCAGTTATTCTTCCAAAACGCGGGTGTGAAGATGACGAGAACCGTGAAAATCTCAAGCCTTCCCATGAGCATAAGGGCAGAGAGAATCCACTTGACAAACCCTGGCAGAATGCTCCATGACATGGTCGGCCCGATTTCCAAACCCAGCGTGGGACCCACATTGCTGGCACAACTCAGGGCGATGGTAAATGAATTGGTGCTGTCAACCCCCACGAGAATCATGATAAAATAGGCGATGAAACACAAGACGAAGTAAACCATCAAGAAGGCCATCAGAGTGATTTGGCCTGACGAATGAACTGTCGAACCGTTGACTTTGACTGGGAGAACAGCCTTGGGGTGAAGGCGGTGCAGTATCTCGTTGCGCAGGATTTTCAAGGCAATGACACCACGGGCACACTTGAAGCCGCCTGCCGTGCTTCCCGCACATCCGCCAAAGAACATACACAGGCTCAACACCACCCAAGTGATGTGATGCCACTGGGCCGCATCCTCGTTGAACATGCCCGTCGTGGTGAGAAAAGACACGACCTGGAACAACGAGACCCTAACGGCATCACTAAACGAATAATCGTTGTAACGCAACAGGAAGGCCACGATGATGACTGTCGCCACGAGGGTGAGGGCGGAATAGAAACGGAATTCGGCATTCTTGAGAAGGTGCTTGACTCTGCCCTTGAACAGCGCCGCATAGAGCATGGCAAAACTGACGCCCGAGAAAAACATGAAGATGATGGCCGTGTAATCGATGGCGGGATTATTGAAATAGCCCGTACTGGCGTCATGCGTAGCGAAACCTCCAGTCGCTGTAATGGTCATGGCATAATTGACAGCATCAAAGGCCCCCATACCGAAAAGGAAAAAGCAAAGCGCACAACCGACGGTAAGCACCAGGTATAAGCCCCATAAGGCTTTGGCACTCATGGTTAGCCGTGGCTGTAATTTGGATTGAACAGGTCCAGTGGCCTCGGCAGCAAAAACCTTGATCGAGCCGCCGACAAAAGAGGGCAAAATGGCAATCGTGAAGAACACGATGCCCAAACCGCCAATCCACTGGGTCAATGAGCGCCACAACAGTACCCCATGTGGCATACCCTCCACTTGGTCGATGGTGGTGGCACCTGTCGTCGTCAAGCCCGACATCGTCTCAAAGAAGGCGTCTGAGACGTTGTTGATATAGCCGCCCAGCAAGAACGGCAACGAGCCGAAGGCGGCAAAGGCGATCCATACGACGGTCACCAGCAAGTAAGCATCGCGACGGCTCAACGTGTTGCTGGCGCCACGCCCCAACAGCCTGAACAGCAAGGCCACTGCCACCGTGACGCCGACCGTGATGGCCAGCGGCACCAAATCGTTCTCACGAGCAAACAGAGACACGATCAGGCACAACGCCATAAAGGCCGCCTCGATGTTCAACAGGGCACCCAATATCTTGAATATGAGTTTGGTGTTAATCATTTTCAATTAAAGATTTTTTCGATTTGGCTAATGTTGGTGTCCTGGCAGAAGACCACAACATTGTCCCCAGGTTGTATCTGAGTATTGCCGTTTACCAGCATACCAACACCATCACGCACCAGACCACCCAGCTCAATTTGCCTGGAAAGGTTGAGATCACACACCCGCTTGGACGTGATGCGCGAACCCTCACGGGCCTTAAACTCGGCGACATCGGCATTGACCATGAGCAGGTTGCGGATGTTGCGCACATCTCCCTTAAGCAGCAGCTGATAGATATAGCTGGCTGTCAGCGCCTGCTTGTTGATGATGGTACCGATTTCGGCGTTGCCTGCAATGCTCATATAATCCATATTCTCGATCATGGCAACTGTCTTGCGCACACCGAGTTCGTGAGCCGTCATGCAAGTCAGGATGTTGGCCTCGGCGTTACCTGTCAGTGCCACCAGCGCATCAGCCTGCCTGATGTTCTCCTCCAGCAGATTGGCCACCGAACGGCCGTCGGCATTGATCACCATCACGCCGTCCCTGTCGATGACCTCGTTGAGTTCCTCGCAACGAGCGGTGTTGGCTTCAAAGATTTTGACCTTCACCTCCTTAGGCATACGGTTAACCACGCGTACCGCAGTCTTTCCACCGCCCACGATGATGACATTCTTGACATCAGGATAATCCTCTTTGCCAACGATTTTCTTCATCTCGGGGATAAACTCCTTGGTCGTCATGAAATAGACATAGTCGTTAGGCAACAGCATATCATTGCCCGTGGGGATGATCGTATCGGTGCCGCGTTTGATGGCGATGACGTGATAGGGGGTCTCGGAGTTGCAGATTTCCTTAAGCGGGCGGCTTAATACCTCACAGGGCTCTTTCATTTTTATGCCAAGCATGGTAAGCGCCCCGTCATACACATCCCATCGCTGGCTCACCCACGACAACTGCAGGCACGAGACGATATCCTGTGCCGCCAGGTCATCAGGATAGATGATAGATGAAATGCCGGCACGGTTGAAAGCGTCGGTGATTTGGGGCTCGGTAAACTCAGGATTCTCCACCCTTGCGACGGTCTGCTTGGCACCCATCGACTTGGCCAGCACGCACAGACTCAGGTTCAGGTTTTCATCACGCTTGACCGAAATGAACAGGTCGGCGTTCTTCACTCCAGCGTCCCTAAATGACTTGATGGGGGTATTGGACGAGGACTTGATCGTCAGCAAGTCGCAATAAGAGGCAATGTGTTCCAATTTCGCCTCATCCTCATCGATGATGACGATATTCTGTTTGATTTTGGAGAAAAGTTCCGCCAGATGAGCTCCAATGGCATCGGCGCCAACGATAATGACTTTCATAATCTCTGGATGTTTGTTGGGCGCAAAAATACAAGCATAATACGATTAACAGCAAATTGTTGAATAAATTTTTGTTAAAAGTGCAAAGATTTGCTTTTGCCGCTTTTTCATCTGGCATTGCGAAAGGTTTTGTGGAAAATGATTACCTTTGTGGCATGATGGAAGAAGAAAAAAACAAGATGAAGATACCGGTGCTTGCGGCACCGCTGCAGGGAGTAACAGATAACGTGTGGCGCATGGCGCATCACGAGGTGTTTGGCGGCGTGGATGCCTACTATGCGCCCTTCATGCGCGTGGAGCATGGCGAGGTCCGGCGCAAGGACTTGCGTGACGTGGACCCCGAGCGCAATGCAGGCATCACACTCATTCCGCAGATTCTCGCCTGCCAACCCGACCATGCTCTGATGATGGTCGAGGCGCTCAAGCGGATGGGATACAGCCGCATCGACATCAACCTGGGGTGCCCGTTCCCGCCCATTGCCATGCACCGCAAAGGCTCAGGCATGCTGGCCTATCCTGATTTGGCCGAGGAACTGTTTAAGGCGCTCGCTTCTGTGGAGGATGTTCAGTATAGCGTGAAAATGCGCATCGGCTGGGACAAAAACGACCAGTGGTGTGACATCCTGCCCCTGATGGAAACCATCAAACCCGTCAATATCGCTGTGCATCCCCGTACGGGCAAACAGCAATACAAAGGCGAATTGGACATCGAACAGTTTGAGGCTTTGCTGGCCGCATCGTCGTGGCCTGTGGTCTATAACGGCAGCCTGCACAACGTCGAGGACATTGAGCAGACAATTGAACGCTACCCCACCCTTGCCGCCGTGATGGTGGGCAGCGGACTTGCTGCCAATCCAGGCATGTTCGCCCCTGATGCTACACCCGATGACTACCGCCGTTTCCATGACCGACTGGTAGAGGGCTACACCGAACAACTCAACGGCGGCGAGGCCCAACTGGTGCGTCACCTTCAGGACATCTGGCAAACCTTCCTACCCGGTACGGGCCACAAACTCTTCAAGGCCATCCGCAAGTCCCGCACCCTCGACCAGTACGAGAGCGCCGCAGCGGCTGCCCTCGCCGACGTCGAGAACGCCCTGGCCAACGCTTATAGCACCGAAGAATAACTAAGGTCTAAAGTCTAAGGTCTAATAATGAATGTTCCCAACATCAGGCTGTTGAGTCAGCAACTGGCAGCGCCCCAATTCAACACACCGCATGAGGTGGTGGATTGGTTCGGCTTCATGCAGGCCCAAGAGAAAAGCATGTTGCCTTGGGCAGTAGTGATGCGCTCCCGTCATCCCTCGATGCAGGATTACCGTCAGGCCTTCGACGAGGGGCAAATCATTCGCACCCACCTGTTCCGCTGCACCTGGCAACTGACAACCGCCGAAGACCTGCGTTGGATGATCGCCTTGTGTGCCGACAGCAGCCGACGTGCCGCCCGGGGCTACCTCAAGCAAACCGGTGGTGCCATCAGCGAGGATGAAGAGAAACGCGCCAACGACATCATCGCCGAAACCATGCAAGGCCGCGGCTCAGTCACAGGCAAAGAACTGAAAGCCCTGCTCACCGAGCAAGGGCTGACAAATGATGCCCACACGATGAGCGTGTACCTGCGGTTTGCCGAGTATGATGGCGTCATCTGCAGCGGCAAATACCATCCCAACCAGAACACCTATGCCCTGGTGGATGAGCGGGTTCCCGTTCAGCCTGCCGTCACACACGACGAGGCATTGGCATTGCTGGCACGCAAGTACTTCCGCAGCCATGCCCCAGCCACCCTCGACGATTTCGCTTGGTGGAGCGGGTTAACGCTCACCGACTGCCGTACTGCCATCGAAAACATCAGGGGCGAACTCACCGAGGAACGCTACCGCGGCGTGACTTATTACCTGCACGCTGACAGCCGCACCCACGGTTGCCGCAGCAAGGTCATCCTGTTGCCTTCTTATGACGAATATCTGATCGGCTACAAGAGCCGCCACCACGCGCTTGACGATGTCCACCGCCACCATGCCTACACCAAAAACGGCATCTTCCACCCCGTCATCCTCAACAGCGGCCAAGTCGTCGGCAACTGGCACCCCAAAGGCCACAAGGCCACCTTCTTCACCCCCTCACGCCCACCCATAAACCCCACCGCCGCCTTCATCCACTACGACAAAGCCTACTCAAAATAAAGCAGATTACCCAAGCAGATGCGAAATAATGAGTGATTTAGCCCCGTAAGCTGACAAAAAACGATGAAAGTTGCAGCTTTTTCACGAAATGTTGTAACTTTGTAACATGGAAGACAACAAGAAAACAAATCAAGATAAGAATATATTGTCGTTACCCACCCAATTGGTTGACGACGTGAAACTGATTGTTGAGCGTGGGCTACGAGAGGCATACAATAGTGTCAACACTGTTTCCATTATGACTTATTGGAATGTGGGACGACGCATTGTGGAAGAGGAACAACATGGTGCTATTCGGGCTGAATATGGCACAAGATTGATGAAAGGGTTGGCCGAATTATTTCAGCCTCTATACGGCAATGCCTACTCTTTACGCAATCTGCAATACATGCGCCAGTTCTATCTGTATTTTAAAGACTTAGAGATTGTGAACACGCGTGTTCACAATTTGTCCTGGTCTCATTTTCGTATGCTCCTTCGCGTTCCCGATGAGGATGCACGTTATTGGTATCTGCGTGAAGCATCCGAAGAGATGTGGAGTGTCAGAACTCTGAGTCGCAACATTGGCTCGCAATACTACTATAGATTACTGCAATCACCCAATAAAAACAAAGTGATAGCAGAAATGAATGAATTGACAAAACCCTCACAACCTGAGAAGGATGAAATCGTAAAAAATCCAGTAGTTGCAGAATTTCTTGGATTGGAAAATACTGACTATAGCGAAAGTGAGTTAGAGCAGGCTATTATAGAGCATTTGCAAAAGTTCATCATGGAAATGGGACGTGGCTTTGCTTTGGTCGGTCGCCAGAAACGTATCGTAACTGAAACGGCTGATTACTACATCGACCTTGTTTTCTACAACTATGACCTGCAATGTTTTTTCCTCATTGACCTGAAGACTACCACAATTTCACACCAGGATGTGGGTCAAATGGATATGTATGTGAGGATGTTTGACGATTTGAACAGTAATAGAATCCACAATCCGACTATTGGCATTATTTTATGCGCTGAGACAGACAAAGACATCGCAAAATACTCTATTCTTCACGACAACAAACAGCTGTTTGCGGCCAAATATCTTACTTATCTTCCTACTGAAGAGGCTCTTAGACGTGAGATTGAGCAGCAAAAAGAGATCTTCTTCTTGCAACACAGTAAGGGGAAAGACGGTAGCATCTAACATAACAATTGTGCAGCAAGTGAGGAAAACCCATGAGATATTCTCAAGCGAGGCAAATTATTTTTCGCATGAAAAACTTCGCCGTAATCATATAACGAATTATTATGGACGATTGGAAAATAGCGTTGTTCAAAAAAAAGGGGGATGTACCTTTGTCAGGCACATCCCCCTTTATTTCATCGAGAATTAGTATAATTAAAACTTGTATCCAATCGAAATTGTCAGATTCCGTGTCTTGGCAGAAACCCCATCAAAGACATCAAGAACTCCAAAGTCATAGCCAATAGAAACTGGTATCTTGTTATTGAATTCCAGACCGGCACGCAAGCCTAAACCAAAGTCAAAGCGCTTGAAGCCTTCATCGCTAAACATATCCTCGCCATCAGTTTTGCCAAATAGGCCTACACCAAAGTAGGGACCGAATTCACCGAAGATGGCCACAGACTCATTGATTGCATATTTGTAACCAGCATGGACGGGGATATCAAGATAGTAGGGATTCAAGGTAATGCCACCAGCTTTGCATCCTTTGAGCGATAATAATGCTGCAGCATTAACATAGAATCCATGTTCTGCGCTGGGAATACCAAATGTCGTACGAACTCCAGCATGGAAACCAATTCTTGAACTTGCCCCACTGGCATCGAGATTTGCCACATTCATACCAGCAACCAATTCCCATTTGGGAGCCTCAGCATTTGCCGAGAAACTCATTAACAAGGCGGCAATAGCCACCATCAAGATTGAATAAACCTTTTTCATATCTCTATAAAAATTTATTAATATGTTCGTTCAGTGTAGCAAAAGTAGCATTATTTTTCCGAACCATATTCATTTCAAGAGGTATTTGTGTCCATAACTCGAAAAAAAGTTGAGATATGGCAAGTTTTAATCCGTCAAAAGTGTCCACAAGTCGAAAAAATATTGAGTTATGGCAAGTTATAAATTAGGAAAAGTGTCCATAACTCGAAAAAATGTTGACTTGTGGACACTTTGGGGATTGTCGGAGTTGGTGATTATTCTATGATAGAGTCGTCGTCAATGGGGGTGCCGAGGGGTGTATCTGTCACCTCGGTTATGCCTGTGGGTTGAAAGTCAGGTACGGAAATGCCTTCGGGCTGGAGAGTGGCCTCGACGGGCAAGGGTGGCACCTCGACGGGAGCGGGAATCAGGGTGCGGTCCTTGGTCATCTGGTCAATCATCTTAACGGCAAGGTAAACCATGATGATTGAGGCCACGAGCATGATGATACATACAGCGTGAGGAAATTCGGTGGCTTCTTCATATTTGGTTCCTGTTAATGCCCAACCGATGGCACAAGCGGTAGTGTTGTTGAGCGCATGGATCAAGACGCAGGGCCAGATGTTGCGGGTGCGGTAATATACCCAACCCAGGAAACAGCCTATCACCATGGCCGTCACGCCCTGTGAGAAATTACCATGGGCGACGGCAAAGAATATCGCCGAAATCACAATGGCATACCACGGATTCCACGGTTTCTCCAGCAGACGACGCTCGATGGCGCCACGGAAGACCGTCTCCTCGACCAGCGGCCCCAACAGGCAGATAGACAAAAGGCCGATGGGGTTGCTGGCCATGTCTCCCAACATTTCCAGGCCTTCGGTATCCCAATCAGGGAAGGTGACATAATTGCCGAACACCACGTCAAAGAACAGGCATCCGATGGCCCCCACTCCAGCCCAGATGTAGAGTTCCCTGGTGGAAAACGAGCTGCCGAAATCATAATTGAACTTGAAATCGAAACGTGTGTATTTCAGCAACCAGAAGAACAGCAAGGGAACCAAATCAATGCCCAAAAAGAGCACCGAGAAGAACCAGGGATCTCTATAAGAATCGGCAACCGATTTGCCTGCAAGCTCTGACACCCCAATGGCGGGCAACGCAAAAATCATAGCACCGATGATAACAAAAAGCCAGTAGAGCAAGAAATATTTAAATGCAGCTTTCATAATAGTACAGCGTTTTAATTGTTTTACTTTTTTATCTATTAGACGCAAAAGAGACATGAAAGACTACATCAAACCAACAAAAAATCCAAAAAAAAACTAGTCGCAGATGCCTCCAAAGTAAAATTTTACTACATTTGCGCCCGATTTTATGATTTAAAAATGAAGGATATGAAAATTAGATGTTTATTGGCCGTGTTGGCTATCAGTTCTTTCTTGTGTGTTCAGGCTCAAGCCCAAGAAGAGGTGGAGCCCCGTCATGAAATCAGCATCAGCTACGGTGCTGTCCCCAACTCAATATGGATTGATATCTTCAGCGACGTCTTTCCTGCCATATTCGGCGAGAAGCACGAAAAGGAACATTACGTCGGTCCCATTGGACTCGAGTATTATTATCACACCAGCCCGCTTATCGGTGTCGGTGCTGTTGCCGTTTTCGCGACAAATAATCAGGACGCCCGTGTTAAAGAAGAGCTTAGATCCCATCAAATAAGATCCTATTACACCCTGATGCCGGCAGTAAAGTTCAACTGGCTGCGCAAGACTAATTGGGGCATGTACTCCAAGGTGGCCATCGGTGCCAGTCTCGCCAATTCCAGCAAAGAGGATTATAACGAGAGCGGCAAGCTGACTGGCAACAAAGAAACCTCTAATGACGTGTTCTTCAACTTCCAAGCCTCATTGCTTGGTGTTGAGGCCGGAAATCAGCGTGTGCGCGGCTTTGCCGAGCTGGGTATCGGCGAGCAGGGCATCTTCCTTGGCGGTGTGCGCTATAGGTTCTGATGTAATCATCATATACAAGATTTAAGTGGTCATGAGTCAACCCTCTGGCCGCTTTTTTTGTACCGCTCACGGTTTTTCACTATCTTTGCGCTATCAAACATTCTTTAAAACCATTATCGTCATGATGAAACTGAATCTGATTACATTTGCTTCGTCGCTGGCCACTCGTGAGTCCATTTTTACCGACCACCACGAGATGCTTGACGCCATCAGCGAGAAATACGATGTGCAGTACATTTTCCCTGAGGAGCTGGACAAACCATTGCCCGAGGGTGCCACGATGGTGCTGGTGGGCAGCGGTGGCGTCGAGGAGATGGTCAAAGCCAACATCGACCGCCTGCCGCCCTACGTCGTACTCATTGCCGACGGCCTGAAGAATTCGCTGGCCGCCTCGCTCGAAATCCTGTCGTGGATGCGCCTGAACGGCCGCCACGGCCGTGTGCTGCACGGTCCCGTCAGTTTCATCATGCAGGGCATCGACGACTATGCCCAGGCCCACAATGCCATCGACAAGCTGAACGGCAAGCGCGTGGGTGTCATCGGCAAGCCCTCGGGTTGGCTCATCGCCAGCAATGTGGATTATGCCGCCATGCGTGAGCGCTGGGGGGTCGAGATGGTGGATGTGCCCCTCGACGAGGTTGTCAAGGGTTACGAGGCCATCAGCGACAATGAGGTACAGGAGCTCGCTGACGAATTTATCAGCAAGGCCATAGGTGTCAAGGAGCCTTCGCGCAACGAGGTGGTGAAGGCGATGCGCCTGTACCGCTCAATCAAAAATATCGTGGAGCGCTACCGCCTGGACGCTTTCACGCTCAACTGCTTCGACCTTATCCCCACGACCCGCACCACGGGCTGTGTGGCGCTGGCATTACTTAACCAGGAAGGCATCCCCGCAGGTTGTGAGGGCGACGAGCAGACGTTGCTCACCATGCTGGCTGTACAGGCCGCAACGGGCGAGATGACCTTTATGGCCAATCCGTCAAAGATTCTGGATAATGCAGCCCACGAGATTGTGCTGGCCCACTGCACCATTGCCCCGGCGATGACCGACCGTTACATCGTGCGTGACCACTACGAGTCGCTGAGCGGCGTCGCTGTTGAGGGCATCTTCGACCCAATGGAGATGACCGTTGTCAAATGCGGCGGCAAGGGCATGGAGCGTTATTTCATCAGCAAAGCCCAACTGCTGGAGTGTACTACCAACCCTAACATGTGCCGCACCCAGCTGCACCTGCGCCTTGACGAGCCGCTGGACTACTTCCTGGAGCGCAGCATCGGCAACCACCACGTCATCGTCCGTGGCAACCACAAGCAACGCCTGGAAACCGCCTTGCGCATGCTCGGCGCCACACCCACGACTTGACACCGCCCATTTCCCCACTGATTTAATAGGACAACCACACCAAAACTATATGACCCAAGAAGACAGACTTAGGTTATATTAATCGGGCTAGCGCCCGAGAAATTAAGCAAAAATTAATAATAAAATTAAACAACATTTTGATTTTCATTTAATTTTAAAACATAATTTTGTTTAATTTCTCGCCCGCAGGGCGATAAAAATATGGTGTGGTTTCTCAACGGATTAAAGGGTCATTTTTCAATCTTTGGATTTTTATGTAACGTTGGCTTCGCCGAAGTTACTTCGTCTCGGAATAACCAAGAAAAACGGGTTTTTCTTGGTTATTCTCTCGACTTTTCGTAACTTTGTAGCCATGTTGAAGCTATTATTATCCTTAAGGTATACCCAGTGGCGCCGCAACTTCAGTTGGAGGAAATTCCTGGCGGTGCTTTATCTCGTTGGTGTTATGCTGATGATGATTGTAGGCCTGCTCTTTGCAAATCGCGATTTGTTGGCCGATCAGCTGGACAAGTTGCCACTTGCAGCTATGGCGATTGTGCTGGTATCGTCGCTGGCCCTGCCCGACTTCATGATGAAACTGATGTGGGGCTCGGATGCCGTGGTGATGGACGACTTCCTGCGCACCAAACCCATTCCCTCCCGAGTGTGGAACCGATTCATTGCAGTACTGCTCGCGACCGATCCTTGGAACTTGGTGATGCCGACGTTCATGGCCCTGGTGGGTGCTTGGCTGTTGCCCGCCGGCATGACGGTCCTGGCCGTTGTGGCGGCATTGGTGCAGACGCTGATGCTGTCGTGGTTGGTGGCTGATATCCACAAGGCTCCTGACATCAACCACTCGTTGCCGTTGTGGGCCGGAGCGGTGGTTTATTACTTGGGAACGATGGGCTTGGGCATCCTTCTGGTTACGTTGGCCATAGTGTCTGGAATGAACCTGGTTTTGCCTGGTTCGCCGTGGACAGAGCTGGTGCTGTTTATTGTGCTGGACATTGTGCTGACGGGGGTGCTCTACCTCTACTTCTGTCGAATGCGCGCTTACGACGAGCATGAGCAGCACGCCAACACCGTTCGCTCGGTGGGCGATGTGACGCTCTTCTCTACCGAATACCTGAGCGTGTGGCGCAGCAAGCGCTTCCGCGTCCCGATGATTATGATCACTGTCCTGTTTCTTCTGGAGGCCTATATGATGCCGATCGATGATACAACTGATGTGCTTTTCTATCTGTATTTCCTGTTAGCCTGGCCGTCGATGTTCCTGGGTCAGTGGGTGTTCGGCATCGAGGCCAACTACTTCCACGGCCTGTGGACCAAGCCTTATTCCATCGAGCACATGTTACTGAACAAGTACAAGTTCTTCATTCTGCTGACGTTGGGCACGGCGGTGTTGCTTATCCCGGCCATTTTCCTGAAGGGGCTGCGACCCACCACACTCTTGGCCATGATCCTGTTCTTGGGGTGCGGCCAGAGTCTGTTGATGATGCCTACGTGCCTGTTCTCCACGCGCGTGGACCTGTTCTCGTCGGCCTTCTTCAACTATCAGGGTGCAAGTATGCGCATCACCATATATTCGCTCATTATTTTTATCCCGTTGGCTATTTACTTTTTCTGTTCCCTTGCGTTGCCTCCGCTGTGGGGTGACGCCGTGATGGCTGCCATCGGCCTTGCCGCTCTGGCTGTTCACCGACCCTGCATCCGCTCGTTAGCGCGGAAGTGGACGTACAATCGGTATGAAAATATGGAGAGATATATGAAATAATTTAGAGTTTTAGTTTTAGAGCAGTATGGAAATCAAGATAACAAACCTCAAGAAAGTGTATGATTGGGTCACGGTACTCGACATCCCCGAACTAACGCTTGCCTCAGGCGAACTGATTGGCCTGGTAGGAAATAACGGTGCAGGCAAGACCACACTGATGCGTCTTATCCTCGATGTGATTGGTGCCAGCTCAGGCTATGTGGAGAGCGACGGCCGGCGGGTGGATGAGGACGAACTGTGGAAGACCTATACAGGGTCGTTCATTGACGGCCGTTTCCTTATCGACTTCTTCACGCCCGAGGAATATTTCTCCTTCATCGGGCGCATCTACGGCATTGACAAGGACACGCTGGAGCAGCGTCTGAAACCCTTCGAACCGCTGATGCACGGCGAAATCATGGGCACAAGTAAATTCCTGAAGGACTTCTCACAAGGCAACCGTCAGAAAGTCGGCATCATCGGGGCAATGATGATTCAGCCCAAGGTGCTTATCCTCGACGAGCCCTTCAACTACCTGGATCCGTCGTCGCAGATTATTGTGGCCCGCCTCATCGAACAGATGAACCGCGAGCTGGGCACCACCGTGCTCATCTCCAGCCACAACCTCAGTTTCGTCACCGACATCTCCTCCCGCATCCTGCTCTTGGAGAAAGGTGTCATCGTGAAGGACCTGGACAACCGCGAGGGCATGGCCGAGGGCATACTCAAGGATTACTTCCAGCAACAGGATACCACCCCCATGCCCCCTCCCGAGGAATAGGTGCAAATAAAAAACTACGAATTACACTAATTTCACAAACCTTTATCGGATGCCAATTAGCTTTAATTAGCGTAATTCGTAGTCAAAAAATCTGTTGTTTTTGTTGTTTGAGAAAGAGAGCGTCAGCCCCCTAAAGCCTAATGCCTAAAGCCTACTTGTAAAGAATATAGGCGGTCATCGGAGCGAGGGTGGCCTTGAGGACGCCTTTCTTCACCTGAAGGCGCTGTTTGGTTACGGCGTCGCGGTATTTGCCGTTGCTCAAGGTAACGGGGATGGCTACCTGGGCGGCCTGCTCGTCGAGGTTGATGACCACTGCTGCCCGGGCACCACGCTCGATGATGATCTGCTTGCCGTTGTCGCTATAGATGATGTTCTCGGGCTGGTTGATGTTGCGGTGGCGGAACTCGTTCACGGCCTTCACCACGGGATGCTTGAACTCGTCATTACCCACCTTGCCAATCTCGTTGTCGCCCCAGTAGTTCTCGCGGGTGCTGCCGTGAGGGCGGGAGTAGAACAGCGGCGTGCCATACTTGCGGGCGGTCAGGAAGACCCAACCCAGGCGGATAAGCTCGTCGCTCATGCCTGCCGAGGCGTGGTCGTTGCAATAGGTGTCGTGCGACTCGACCCAGGTAACGAGGTGGGCGGGATCCACCGAGTGATGCCAGGTGAGCAGGTTGTCGGCGCGGGCGTTATGCTTGTTGAGGACGTTGCGCAGCACCCAGCCATAGTTGCTGGCGGTGAGGTCCATATATTCGGCATAGCCCTGTTCGGGCACATTCTTGTCCTGCAATACCTCGCCATAGATGAAGAGCTCCTCGCGGGGAACAGCTAACCTAAGGCCCTTGACGGGTTTGCGGCCCATGGCAACCTCCCAGAAGTCGTTCTCGGGCGACTTGGGGTCACGCATCTCGTTCGGCAGGCCGATGTGCTTGGCGGTGTCATAGCGGAATCCCCTCGCGCCACATGCCAGCACGTCGTTGACAAATTGCATGTAGTAATACTGGAAGTCGGGGTTCTCGGTATTCACGTCGGGCAGGGTGCCCATCTCACCCGTCGTGCACTGGTAGCGGTCGCTGTAGTCCTTGATGGGCCACAGGCCGTTGGCATGGAACAGGTTCTCGCGGCCATTCACGGCGCTGTCCAGGCGGGCGTTGATCTGCGTGCGGTCGATAACCGTGTGGTTGGGCAGCACGTCAACGATAATGCGCAGCCCCAGGCGGGTCGCCTCGTCACACATCGACTTGAACTCGTCGCGGGTACCCAGCTGGTAGTTGCCGATGGTCCAGTCTGTCGGCTGGTAATGGTAGTACCACTTGCCGTGCCCAAAGAGCTGGCGGCCACCGCCCTCGCCCACGACGCACTCATTGATGGGCGATGTCTGCACGATGGTGTAACCCGCAGTCTTGATCTCGGGCAGGTGCTCCTTGATGGTGTTGAACGACCACGACCAGGCATGGAGGATGATCTCGTCATTACCCTTGTCTGTCTCAGCAGCCGAAGCTACGCCAGACACTAAACCCATGACGACTATAAAAGCGGTAACAATAAACTTTTTCATATATACTAACTCTTTTGATTAAACTCAATACAACGCAGGCACACTCACACCTGCGATTGCGCAAAGATAGTGCAAACCAAGAGGAGAACAAAATTTTTGCGAGCCGAATGCCATATAAGTTTACTTTTTATGGCTAAGGCGAAGCCAAATTTATCTAAAAGAATTCATTATTTTTTTATCCCGAGGTGCCGCCTATCTTCGACCATAGGTCAACGGTAGTGCAAACCGAGAGGAGAACAAAATTTTTGCGAGCCGAATGCCATATAAGTTTACTTTTTCAGGCAAAGACACAGAAAAAAAACTGATCACTCTCACAAAAATGAAAACAACCAATACAACAAACACAATAATTAGTAACTTTGCAACAAAACCATTAATCACCTCTGAGCAATGAAAAGAATGAAGACAACCATCACATTATTGTTTGTGATGTTAACCGTACTCTTGGTTGGGTGCAATCATCATAAAGAAAGTGTCGTTAATGGCCCTGAACCGGCTCAAGAGTTGTGGCAAAAGCACATGGATGCACTCCGCATGAACGATGCCGACAGTCAATGCGTTGCCAAAATCAACGACCTGGCATTTTCCATGCTTCATCAGATAGGGGAAAACCTGCTGGACAGCAGTTTCATCGTGTCTCCGTTGGGTCTTGCAAGTGTCATTGCTATATCAGGTAACGGCGCTCAAGATGGCACCCGTGATGAGATAGAGCTGGTGGTCGGCCCCATCGCCAAAGCAAATGCCTTTTTCAAGAAATACAGCGATGCCCTTCCCCACAATGACTATACAGATTGCCAGCTATTGAATTATCTGGCGATTAACTCTGCTGTTCCCATTAAGGACGGGTTCTTGAAAAGTGTTTCATCAAACTATAACGCCTGTGCCGAAAGCCTTGATTTTGCTGATTCTAAGAGCGTCAAGCAGGTCAATGAATGGTTCAGACAGCAATCGAAGGATAAATTGACTACAGCCATTGATGAATTAGCTCCGTTATCGGCGCTTAATGTGATTGATGCCCTGCTCTATAACGCTTTTTGGGCTCAATCTTTCGATAAGGAAAATACTGAAAATGGAGATTTCATAACTGACTACGGTGATACGTTGCTGTTGCCCATGATGCATAACTATATTTATACTTCTGTTCATGATATTTCTACCCGAACTTTTTATTGCGAAGGCGAGGATTATCAAGCGGTTTCTCTGCCATATGGGGGCAGTTGCTACAGGATGCTGGTGGTTTTGCCTAAATCTGCAAAATTGAGGGAATTCATAGCATCGATGGATCGTGAAAAATACACCCGCATTCTCAATACTTTTCAAAAAGACAGAGAGTTTGGTTTTTATTTGTATCTGCCTCGTTTTGAGTGTGACAGCAAATTGGATTTGACGGATTTCGTTAAGGAGATGATGCCCAGAGCCTTTGATTTCCAAAAGGCAGATTTTAGTGCCATCAGCAAAATACCGACGATGATTCACGATATCCGTCAAATGACTAATATTCAAGTGACTGAGTTAAAAACAAAAGCAGTAAGTATAACGGTATCAGAACAATTGATTGATGTGGTACTAGATGATGAACCTATACAAGAACCGATATTTGATGCCAATCATCCGTTCTTGTACTTCGTCTATGATGAGGCAACAAACGCCATCCTGCTGATGGGGCAATTCTGCGGCGATGGCGCCATATTTGACTGAGAAGAGTACCTTTAAGGGTCCTTCCGCGCTCCAGCAAGAAAACAACTGATCAGTCTGAAAGATCTGATGGCTGACACTAGACCTCAGAAACATTCAGATTAGTCAGTTGTTTTAAAAAAACCGCTGGCGGATGCCACAATAAAAGTTGTCAAGGTTGTTATTTTGTTGTGAAAGTTGTCTGAAAAAGAACAAAAACTAAGGACTAGGGACTACAAACTAGAAACTTTTTCATTAAATTTGCAGCCGAAAAGCAATTTTATTTTTATAACCTGTAAGACATTAACAGAAAGAAAATGAACGAAATTGAAAAACTGAAACCGACGTGCATCTGGCGCAACTTCTATGCGCTGACGCAGATTCCCCGTCCCTCGGGACATGTTGAGAAAATCCAGCAATTCCTGCTCGACTTCGCCAAGAAGGTGGGCGTGGAGGCCTTCCAGGACCCCGCCGGCAACATCGTGATGCGCAAACCCGCCACTCCCGGTATGGAGAACCGCAAGTGCATCACCATGCAGGCCCACATGGACATGGTGCCCCAGAAGACGCCCGAGTCGAAGCACAACTTCGAGACGGATCCCATCGAGCCCTATATCGACGGCGAGTGGATCAAGGCCCGCGGCACCACGCTGGGTGCTGACGACGGTCTGGGCGTGGCAGCCATCATGGCAGTCATGGAGGACAACACCCTCAAGCACGGTCCCATCGAGGGCCTCATCACCAAGGACGAGGAGACGGGCATGTATGGCGCCAACGACCTGCCCAAGGGTCAGATGAAGGGCGACATCCTGTTCAACCTCGACAGCGAGACGTGGGGCAAGTTCGTCATCGGTAGCGCCGGTGGTATCGACGTTACCTGCACGCGCAAGTATAACGAGGTGAAGACCGCTGCCGGCGACACCGCAGTGCGCATCACCCTCAAGGGCCTGAAGGGCGGCCACAGCGGCCTCGAGATCCATGAGGGCCGTGCCAACGCCAACAAGCTGATGGCCCGTCTCGTGCAACTAGCCATCGTGGACCACAAGGCCCGCCTGGTGAGCTGGCATGGTGGCAACATGCGCAACGCCATCCCGTTCAAGGCCGAGACCGTCATGGTCGTTCCCGAGGATAACCTGAAGGGCTTGAAGAAA
This sequence comes from uncultured Prevotellaceae bacterium, assembly GCA_947306175.1. Classification (GTDB taxonomy): domain Bacteria; phylum Bacteroidota; class Bacteroidia; order Bacteroidales; family Muribaculaceae; genus Sodaliphilus. Next base: position 53,652 of record CAMZFV010000003.1, on the reverse strand, counting down.
CTCGTCAAGACGATGAAGGCCGAGTTCGAAAGCCAGTTCAAACTCATCGAGGACAATGTTGACCTAACCCTCAAGGCCATCGACCGTCCCAAGATGAAGATGGCGCTCGAAGACCAGACGACCATCCTGCGTGCCCTGTACGCCTGCCATGACGGCGTGGTGCGCTTCATCCCCGCCTACCCCAACGTGGTAGAGACCTCCTCTAACCTCGCCATCATCGACATCGAGGACGGCAAGGCTGCCGTACAGATCCTCGCCCGCTCGGCCCGTGAGGACATGAAGGACTACATCGTGAAGATGCTCAAGACCTGCTTCCACCTCGCCGACTTCAAGGTAGAGACCGGCGGTGACTACATCGGCTGGGATCCCAACCCCGACAGCGAGGCCCTGCACATGCTGCTCGACCTGTACAAGAAGCTCTTCAAGGAGGACGGCATCATCCAGGTGGATCACGCCGGTCTGGAGTGCTCCATCATCCTGGGCAAGTACCCGCACATGGACGTGGTGAGCTTCGGCCCCACCCTGCGCAGCCCGCACACCACCATCGAGCGAGCCTACATCCCCGCAGCAGAGCCCTTCTGGAAACTGCTCGTCAAGGCCCTCGAGGAGGCACCCGTCAAGAAATAAGCTGTTAGCTCTTAGCAATCAGCCGTTAGCTATAATGCCGCAAGAGGTCACAACGTCTCTTGCGGCATTTTTCTGTAACCTACAGGAAACAAAAGTACCAAATTCTCCAATTTTATAGTTTATAAACCACAAAATCATATTTTTCTCACGATTTATCTTTTATAAACGAAAAAAGTATTATATTTGCCAAAAATTTTCGTTATAAAAGAAAAATTATGGAACCAATCATTCGTCAGGAATACATCCAAGAGATTGAGAAATACTTAGGCAAGGACTTAATCATAGTTCTTGTCGGACAGCGCCGCGTGGGAAAGAGTTACATGTTGAGGCAAATCCATGACCTCAAGTCCGACGATGCCGCAAACCATGTGATACTCATTGATAAGGAAAAACGCCAGTTTGACTTTATCAAGACTTATCAGGATCTGAATGCCTATATCGACGAGCACATGGTAGTCGGCAAGCACAATTTCATTCTCATAGATGAAGTACAGGACATACAGGAGTTTGAACGCAGCGTTCGCAGTTTCATCAACGAACCCGATGTCGATGTCATCATCACGGGTTCTAATGCCAAAATGCTGAGCGGAGACTTGGCAACGTTGATTGGCGGCAGATATAAGGAAATCCACATTCAACCCTTAAGCTATCAGGAATTCTTGACATTTCATCAACTGGACGATAACGATGAGTCGCTGGGCAAGTTCATATCCTGTGGTGGCTTGCCAGGACTAGTCGTAATGGGCCTTGACGATGAAGTTGTCCGCAACTATCAAATGGACATTTACCACACCGTGTTGCTAAAGGATGTGGTGATGCGCAACAGGATTCGTAACGTGCCCTTTCTGGAAAATCTGGTTGAATACATAGCCGACAACACCGGGAAGCTGATTTCGGCCAACAACATCGCCAAATTCATGAAATCTCAAGGGTCACCCGTTACTGCGGGTGTTGTGCTCGACTACCTGTCGTTCCTGTGCGAGTCCTACATGGTGAACAGGGTGCCGCGATATGACATTCACGGCAAACGGCTATTTGAGAACAATGACAAGTTCTATTTTGAGGATCACGGCATCCGCAATGCCATTGCAGGTGGAACGCGCGTGGGTGATATCGAAAAGGTGCTTGAGAATGTGGTTTACCAACAGTTGCTCCGCATGGGATACACGGTCAGGGTCGGGCAACTTCAGGCTGGAGAAATCGATTTTGTATGCACCCGTCCCACTGGCGAGCGCGCCTATGTTCAAGTGACCTATCTCATCGCCGAAGAGACCACGCGACAACGCGAATTTGGCCACCTCATGGCCATTAAGGACAACTTTCCTAAGTATGTCATTTCGATGTCCCCACTTGTGACCCGCGAGGTTGATAACGGCATTATTCATCTGCATCTGCGCCGTTTACTCACACGCGGCCTGCAATAATTAAGCAACTAACTTTTTTAACTAACACCGCAGGATGTCTCATAGCACCCTGCGTTTTTTTTGCGCGACCTGTAACGGCTTTCAGTCGTACAGAATGGATAAAGGAGATTGTTTAAAGAAAAGCCGCACGTGCTCACGCAGACGAAACGGATTCACCTTTGAATTCATCCGTCAGACCTGTTCATTCATTGCAATAATTCCTCCGATGGATATTGACGATTAGAGGCTCCTTTTCGAAAAATTCGACCAGTTCATCATAACCATATTCTAGTTTGAATTTCAACTCTTCCGGGTATAACGGGAACAGTTGTTAGAAAGCCACTTTCTTTCCGCCCGAACCAAATTTGAGAGGTTCTACCACCTGTCCATCCTTTCCTATGGAAGGCATAAGTACACAGGAATTAAATCCCATGTTGTCTGCCACAGTGCTTCCTTCCTCAGTCAACTGAACATCATGGCCTTCACAAAGCCAGTCCTCAGCCGCTATAGGCAGGCGTGCAATGAATTTAAGCATTCTGATAGGCCAGTAGTCTTCTTCCTTATCTGATTCCAGATTCCAATTTTGGGGAAGGAAGATGACATATTCTGCCCTGTCACAAACATACGACCTCAAGCCCTTTGGCACATCCATCTTATATGCCCCTGCTCCCATTGTGACAAGTTTGTAATAGGGTTGCTCCTCTGTAGGCGGGATGACAACAATATCACAATGTATGTCGGGGGAAACCACTTCATGGGCCACTAAATCATACGCCCCATATTGCTGCTCAATGTAGGCAGAGACCTTATCCATTTCCTTTTCCGAGTAATAATACTGGGGAAGAACCTCTTTATTATCTTCATTCATTTGCGCGTAAGTCTGAGAGAAATAAGCGGTTAATATAAATATTGTGATGAATATTCTTTTGATTAGCATAAATTCCGATTTATCTTTCTGTTAACGCAGACAAAGGTAACGTTTTTTTCGCATAAACACGTCATTATCTCTTAGATTTCGCCGTTTTATTGACTTCGTCTTCAATGCTCACGCTCGGCAATGTTCAAGAAAACTTGACATTGCGCTCTCTTACTCGCAATGGTATTCATGCGGCGCTGGTACTCGTCCTGCGCAGCCCGCACACCACCATCGAGCGCGCCTACATCCCCGCAGCAGAACCCTTCTTGAAACTGCTCGTCAAGGCCCTCGAGGAGGCACCCGTCAAGGGATAATTCCTATTTACATAACACTCTTTACCGCAGGATGTCTCACGGCACCCTGCGGTTTTTTTGTGTTTCATCGTAAAAAAACGTCAAGTTTGACACTTTTTTAACGTACTGTTTGTGTAATCAAAAAGAACTTGCTACCTTTGTATCGTAAAAAGTTGTCAATATTGACAAAAATTTAATGTACATTATGGAGATAAAAAGAGACAGATATCTACAACAGTTGATAGAAAGCCGTCAGAATGGCTTTATTAAAGTGATAACCGGAATTCGCAGATGCGGTAAGTCGTACCTGCTAAATGTCTTATTCTATCATTATCTCTTGGATAATGGCGTAGCGGATGATCACATCATCCGTATTGATCTTGAAGACCGCATGAACAAGGATTTGAGAAATCCAGATGCGATGCTCCATTATGTTCATAACAGAATCAAGGACAATGAACTTTACTACATCATAATTGATGAGGTACAGTTGATGGATGAGTTTGTGGACGTATTGAACAGCTTCCGCCATATCAAGAATGCCGATACATACGTTACAGGAAGCAACTCACACTTCCTGTCATCCGACATACCGACGGAGTTTCGTGGTCGAGGAGAAACTATTCATGTTTACCCTCTGTCATTCTCGGAATTCTATTCTGCCAAAGGTGGTGACAAGCTAGACGCATGGCGCGAATATTTCACCTATGGTGGTTTGCCTCTCATTCAGTCTTTTGACACCGAACAGAAGAAGATAAACTATCTAAAGGACTTGTTCGAAACGGTTTATTTGGCAGATATTATTGAGCGGCATAATATCAAGAATGATAATGAAATGCGTGAACTGGTGTTGATTTTGGCATCATCTATCGGGTCACCTTGTAATCCCACAAAACTGTCGAATACTTTCAAGAGTGTGAAAAATGTGAAGATTGGTAGTCAAACCATAGCCAATTATCTTACATATTTGTTGGAATCATTTCTTGTGAATAGGGCAATTCGCTACGATATTAAAGGTAAGAAGTATATCAATACGCTCTCTAAGTATTATTTCACTGACATTGGCTTGAGGAATGCCATTCTTGATATGCGCCAACAAGAAGAAACGCATATCATGGAGAATATCATTTACAATGAACTGATAATCCGTGGTTATAGGGTTGATGTCGGAATGGTAGAGATAAGGAAACCAAACAAAGACGGGAAATGGATCCGGACTCAGCTTGAAGTGGACTTCATTGCCAATCAGGGTAGTAAGAAATACTATGTGCAGTCTGCCTTATCTATTCCAGACAGAGAGAAGGAAATACAAGAATCTCGATCGCTGACAAACATCAATGATTTCTTCAAGAAGATTATCATTGTGAAAGACCATATCATGCCACGTCGAAATGAAGAGGGAATACTTACGATAGGACTTTTCGATTTCCTCTTGAAAAAGAATAGCTTAGATCTGTGAGGAACAGTAATAGAGGTATGATGAAGCCGAGGACGTATTATATCGCCCTCGGCTGAACTCGGTATTGAAGCTATTTCTATGCGTTAGTTTTTACAGGCGGCTGCGCTCGCTTTGGCCGGCATGGCCACCTTTATACCTGCTGCGGGTTGCATTGAAGCGCCCTGATATGGGCATTATTTCTTAAATCTTCTCGAATAGTTTGTGTCGGAGCGGTTTTGTGCACCACGAACACGGCTTTGACCAAATTTATGTGTATATCTTATCTGAAAAGATATGTTATTGTATTTGGGTTTTTCTCTATATGCGTATGATTCAGTGTTATAGTGATATGCTCGCCTGTAATTCAGCAGGTTAGAGGCGTCAACACTAATAGTTCCACCAAATTTGAATTCCTTGCTGAATGATGCGCTGAGCAAATGCTTATGATGTCCTACTCTTGATATTCCTCTTAACGGCGTATAGTAGTTATAACTCAATGTAGTCCTGATACCACTGGAAGAAATCTTGAAGATATTGCGAATCCCGGCCTCTCCTGCCCAAGTCTTGTAACTCACATCCTGGCCATCAATTGCGCCTTGATTCCGTTCATATTCGGCTGCTGCATTTAATGACATTCTCCAGATTCCGTTAAAGAAAACCTTTTCTACGTTGCCATAGAGTGAGAGAGATTGCTCGTTTCCAAAATTAGCCACACTACTCACTGTGGTATTGTTTCCTGCAAGAAAACTATAGTCGCTTAAGGCATCAGAGCCATAGTTATAAGACGCCCCTATAATATAATCTCCGAGAAACCTATAACTCAAAACCGCACCACTGTATATCATCGGCTTAAGATGAATGTTTCCCATGCTATAGGTATTCTCTGAAGTCCATATCTTAAATGGGTTCAAATTATTATAAAAAGGTCGCACAATAGAACGGGACAAATCCAATGCTATATTGTGCTTGCCATCTGCCAAACCAACCAATAAGTTTAATTTCGGAAAGAAATTCCAATAATTGCGGTTGAATCTTTCATTTGAACTAACTTGATTGCCCTTGACATTTGTATTCTCGGCACGCAATCCCAATGTGGTGCTAATCACATTGCTCCACTTTCTATTATACGTAATGTATAAGGCATTCACTTTTTCATCATATATAAACAGATTGCTGCTGCTCTCGTTTTTGACATACTCATTTCCATCATGATCCAGGCGAACAAAATCATCAGAAAGATGTGAGGCATCGAACTCATACCCAGACTTGAGTGAGCTGCCATCATGAAAAGAATGGCTATAATCTGCCTTAAATTCATATCCATAGCTGTCAACGGTAGTGTTTTGCTTAAAAAGGGAATATGGAACGACTTCGCGAGATTCTACCCCACTTGCATACTGCATTGTCCCCAAAGAAGCGTTTAGTGACGAGGAATAATTGGCACTCACATCCAGATTACTTCCCTTATCGTCTGTCTTGAGATGATAATAGGCCACGATACTCATCTGTGGCTTTCTGTAGGGATTCTCGGTTTCTGCGTAAGACTTCGAGTACTTGTCAATGGTGCCCCTAAGATAGTTTGAACTTATCGTTGTAGATTTACTGTTGCGTTCAGAGCCTGCGATATCGAATGAAGTTCCCAGGGTGCTTCGCTTTGTCAAGTCATACGATAGACTGATATCTCCATACAAAATGTGGTCAGTACTCAGACTATTGTTGGAATTAAGAATATCAGTATAACTGTCTCTATAATTATAGGTCGTCTCCATACAGCTTTGCAAATTGACATACAGATAACCCAGATTGGCCGAGGCATTAAATTTATTCTTTGAATAGCCCAAATACAAACTCGCCCATGGCGTTATTTTCTCTGTATTATATCTTGCGCCTACACTTGCGCTACCAGTTAGTCCCTGATTGGGATTCTTCTTCATGACAATATTCACAATTCCTCCTGTAGTCGATGCCTTGTAAGAACTATTGGGAGACATGATAATCTCAATCTTCTCAATCCTGTCGGCAGGTACTGAACGTAACATCTCCATCAGTGAGGCGTTGTCCATCACAGGCTTTCTGCCGTTTATATATACCGTGGATGTACCTTTACCTAATATACTGACGGTATTGTTCTCTACACTTACCAACGGAGCATATCGCAGTAGTTCATAACTGTCAATACCTGCAACCTCAGAAGGATTTGGCTTATATATAAATTTACCAGGTTCTTGCTTTAGTCTAGCAGCGGATGCGGTAACTACAACTCCATTAAGCCGAGTTGTATTGGGCTGCATCTTGATGGTGCCCACATTGTCGTGGGCGCAAAGGCGATAGGCAGGTTTGTAGCCCACGTAGGTTATGCGGGCAAGGATGCGGGCTTGTTCGTAGGGGATGACGAAGCGCCCGCTCTCGTTGGTCACACCACCGCCCACCATCGTCGAGTCGGCAGGGTTGAGCAGGGTGACGTTTGCGTAGGGCAACGGCAGATTGTTCTCATCTACGACCAGGCCCTTGAGGCGGTGCTCGGTCTTTTGGATGCACTCCACATAGATATCGTTGTTCTCTCCCTGAATCATCTGGATGGGATAGAAACCTATGATCTGGCGAATGGCATCAGGAACAGGTTTGTTCTTGACACTGGTGGTAATCGTGTAGTCCTCCAGCTCGTTGTAGATAAACACGATCTTGTGGTTGCTGGTCTGCTGCTGGATGTACTTCAGCGCGTCGCTCATTGACACGTTCTGGAAATTGCGGGTGATGCGCTGCGCTGTAGCTGTTTCAGCCAAGGCACATATCAACAGTATGATGATTAGAATTCGTTTCATCTATTCTCGTCTTATTCTTATAAAGCAAGCAGCATCGGTGTCAAGACTATCAACTGCATGCTAAAAGAAGCTATCTATGTATAAAGTTTACAAGCGGTTGCTTATTGACAAAAATCAATTAGAAACTGCCGGTATCGGAATCCTTGTTCTGTAGTTTTCGACTAATCTTGTAATTCTTACCTGTAGAGAAGTCGTAACTGAAACCGAGGACAAACATTGACTTATTGTCGTCAATCCAGGTTTTATATGTACTTTGCAGAATGCTTGTTGGCATGCTATAGCCTGAATAACGAGAGCGGGTGAAGAGCCAATAGTCAGCGGCGAAGATTCGCAAATTCTTCTTCTGCCAGTAAACCTGCAAGTGCGACTGGTTTTCCCCATCATCCAGTGTAGAGCCGTTGAGGCGTTTTGAAACTATACTCCCTACATAGGAGGCTCCCCAGTTGCCCTTCCGGAACTGCACGGCATAGTAGAGCGGTGCCCACGTGTGATGGTATTGCCCGATAATAGGGCTACTGACGGTCTGACGAATCACATAACCTTGCAAAGTCAACGTAAGAATCTGACTCTTAAAGGGACTGATGACCAGCAGGTATGACCCTCCCAGCTCACTACTATAGTTGGCATTTTCGTTCGTGCCCACAATATATTGCTGGCCGTTAATCTCTTGCTGTGTATAATAGCGGTTGATAGGAGAATCGGAATATGAATAGTATAGTCCAACTTGGGTCTGTAGCCAGCTAAGGTTCCACTTGTGGATAAATTCTGACCGATAAGTGTTATAACTTTTCAGATACGGGTTGCCAATTCTCAGCACTCCAGGAATGACGAGGCTGGCATTGTTGCTGAGTTGTGAAATGAGTGGTGTATAGGATTGTGACGAGGTAACCCACTGAAGGCTCATCGTCTTCGATAGATTAGTACTCAGGATGAGCTCTGGTGTGAAGAGCCAGTGGGAATCATGGGCATCGGTATTGTCCTGTGTCACCTGTGTTGCGCCAGCCCCAATACGGTACATCAATTTTCCAAGATTGCCACTATACTCGGCATACATGTAGTGCTGATAGCTGGCTGATGAGTATTCATAGTCCTTATAGTCGGAAAGCACGTTACTTATGGTGGCGTTCGAACGCCCAAACGATCCACGATAGCCCAGGCTTAGGTTGCCCTTTTCCCACTTCTTCGTATAAGCCAATTCACCAATAAAGGAGTACTTGTTGTTTTGCTGCTCTTGGTTGTCTGACAGCCATACCTCACCATCGTTGACAGCAACCTCCTCAGCCCAGTTCTTGCTGCTGTTGTGATAATAGGTTCCCACGAGGTCAATCGACAGTTCCTGATTCTTAGGCAGAGTTTTCTGGACATATACGTTCAGGTCTGGACCGAATGTGCTCATACGGCTGCCAAATTCACCTTTCCCTGCAATAGAAGTGTTAAGTGTTGATGTGTTTTGTATATCACTCTGCCCATCGCTATGAGTATGATTGAAATGAGGTGTTGCCACTATCTGCACTACTATGTCGTCTGGCTTGTTGTAGGTGTACTTGATGACGGGGTCGTTCCAAGTATAGCCAAATTTGTCGTGGGTCTTTTTTTGATAGTTGTAATGAACAGGATACGCTGGTGCAGTTTCGTCGGTAAGGTACCTTTGCAATGTATAGTCGTAAGTCTGTTCGTAAAAACGTTTCGTATAGTCGCGCAGGGTGAACGAATAAGAGAGTGAAAACTGATGGTTGCCTGAAGTCAGGTTCAGGTAGGCCTCATCGTCTGTGAAACCAGTCGAGAAAGCCGTTCTTGCCTCGATGCCTGCATTGATGCCTGTCTCCATTCGCTTGGTAATCACGTTGATGAGTGTTCCGGCATCGGCATAGCGGGCTGGTGGAATGTTGTAGTATTCTACCCTTGAGATCTTGTCTGCAGGAATGCCTTTTAAGTCAATGTCTGATGCTGCTACGCCATTAATCAGTATCTTCACGCTGCCGCCGTCCATTCGCTGAATCTTATTGCTCACCGGATCGATTTTCAGGTCTTCAACGTGTTCCAGCAGGTCACGGACATTGCGGGCTTGCCTTATTTGCTCAATAGTGAAGGTATGGACTGACTTATCCACATAGTTCATGATACGGGTGCCCTCTACTGTCACACCGTTGATGATATACTCAGCAGGTCGCATCTGGATTGTGCCAATATCGCCAGCCTCGCAATTACGATAGTAGGTGCGATAGCCGACAAAACTGCACTTTACGACGACACGTTTGGCCTCAGTAGGAATCACAAAGCGGCCGCTCTCATTGCTGACGCCTCCTGTGAGCAGCGTTGAGTCGGCAGGGTTAAGAATAGCAATGGTTGCATATGCTAATGGCTGGCCTTGTTCATCGACGATGGTGCCCTTGAAGCAGTAGTCGGTCTTGTGAGTGCATTCCACATAGATTTCACCGTTTCCGTCTTGTGTCATACTGATGGGATAGAAACCTATCATCTGACGGATGGCATCAGGCACAGTTTTGTTTTTGACCTGGGTGGTAACGGTAAAATCCTCCAGTTCGTTGTAGATAAACACGATCTTGTGGTTGCCTGTCTGCTGCTGGATATACTTCAGCGCGTCGCTCATCGACACATTCTGGAAGTTATGCGTGATGCGCTGCGCCGTTGCTGTGTCCACCAGGGCGCACAGCAATAGAATAATGGTCAATAGCCTTTTCATCACTTGCCCTCCTGCGCTGATTCAACAATGAGTTTGTTACCCTCGTGACGGATGCTGAGCGACTCGAAGTGGGACAGCATCTCTACGACCTTGTCGAGCGAATAGTCAGGCTCCCACTCGTAATAAAGGCGCAGCGAACGCACATCGTCGGTGCGATATTCCACGTCAACATGGTAATAAGCTGCGAGTTCTGACAATATATGCTCCAGCGGCACGTCGTCATAGAGCCGAGGCTCAGCCATGATGGTTAGCGTGTCGATGGGGTACTCGATGGCTTGCGTCACCTCATCGGTAGCAAGTGAAGATTCATTATTAGGGGTGGTTGTGGTTTCCTCAACCGTTGATTTTTGTAAGCCGAAGAAACCTGTCTTGACGGCAGCATAGGAGACTCCGAAAAGAGCCAATACGATGGCTGCGGTCGCGGCGACTTTCCGCCACAAAGGGATAACGGCAGCACGAGGGCGCTGCTCTTGCGCCAGGCGTTCCCATTCGGCATCAATGGTCTCATCGGCCACTTCAGATGACTGCATGGCGCTCTTGGTCTTCGCCATCAAGGTATAAAGTTCGCGGCACTCGTCATCGGCAAGGATGTCTTGCCATTGTGCCTCGCTGTAACGCTCGGGCTGTTCCAGCATCTGGAATAGTAAATCGGTCTTGTTCATTGCTCACGTTGGTTTAATGTTGAACGTAATTGTTGCAGTGCGCCCTTCAGATGCTTGTAGATGGTGGTCTCGCTCACGCCCAGACGCCCAGCGATTTCGCGGAAGGTCAGCCCCTCGAGGAAATGCAGGCGTATCACCTCACGGCAGACGGGCGGCATCAAGGCGTCAACGCCAGCCCGGAGCGCTTCAATCTCGCGCTCAAGATCCTCAGGCGATGTTTGTTCCAACACGTCATCGGGTATGAGGTATTGCCCGAGCTGAGCCTGGAGTTTGCGGTCACGCATCACATTCAGGCACTGGTTACGCACACATGACAGCAGAAAAGGCAGAACGGTCGGCTCACGCAGCTCCACTTGCTCCACAAGCAACTTGGCAAAGACGTCGTGCACAACGTCCTTGCTGTCGTCATCATCGTGCAACAGCAGGCTAGCGAGCCGATACATCGCACGGTAATGCAGCCTAAACAGCCGCTCAATATGTTGTTCTCTGTCTGTCATACAACCTATATACACACAGAAACCGATTTACTAAACCCCAAATCGCGATTTTTTTTGATTCGGCATCAGTTTTAACGCTGCAAAATTATTGATAAGCATTGGGGGCTGCAAGACTCAAATGGGTATTCTTGACTTTGAAAGTCATTTTCATCCATTTGGGTATTTCCACTAATCAGATTCAGAATTAGCATCTGTGACTATTATCCCAAAATCCCGAATCTTTTAGTTTTGCTTTTTGTGCTGGACACAATACCTCGGGGCATTATACCTTTGTGTGGGAAGACAGGAATATGCTTTTAAGTTTTATTAATGATTCCGCACCACCCCCATTACAATAACACAAAACAAAAATGAGATTGATTTTCAGACAATTAGCAAAAATGTCAAAACTTGACCCTTTCTGCTTTTCGACAGTTGGGGCGTTGTCAATGTATTACGAGCCGAGGGCTCGTACAATGGTCTCTCGCCTTCTTGCGCTTGATTCCTGGCTGGTAACACATCTATAAAAAATAAATGCCATAAAATGTTTGGCATTTCGCTCGAGTTGCAGTACCTTTGCAGCCTGTAAAACGAATTCTTGTGCAAGCCGAATGAAAACCAGTTTACTGGATTTGCTGAGGCGCAGCCAATAATCTGTAAAATACGACTAATAACTAACTATATCAGTTTTTTCAAATTTTATGAGTAAGGAAAAGAAATTCATGACGTGTGACGGTAACCAAGCTGCCGCCCACATCAGTTACATGTTCACTGAGGTAGCCGCAATCTACCCCATCACTCCGTCATCAACGATGGCCGAGCACGTGGACGAGTGGGCCGCCGCAGGCCGCAAGAACATCTTTGGCGAGACCGTTATGGTCCAGGAGATGCAGAGCGAGGGTGGTGCCGCAGGTGCCGTTCACGGTTCGCTGCAGGCTGGTGCCCTGACCACGACCTACACCGCGTCGCAGGGTCTGCTGCTGATGATCCCCAACATGTACAAGATTGCCGGTGAGTTGCTCCCTGGCGTGTTCCACGTTTCGGCCCGTACGCTGGCCAGCCACACCCTGTGTATCTTCGGTGACCACCAGGACGTGATGGCTACCCGCCAGACCGGTTTTGCCATGCTCGCCGAGGGCAGTGTGCAGGAGGTGATGGACCTCGCTGGTGTTGCCCACCTGAGCGCCATCAAGGCTCACGTGCCCTTCGTTAACTTCTTTGACGGTTTCCGCACCTCTCACGAGATCCAGAAGGTTGAGGCCATGGACCAGGAAGACCTGCGTCCCCTCATCGACATGGAGGAGCTGGCCAAGTTCCGCAAGGGTGCTATGAATCCTGACAAGCCCGTTACCCGTGGTACTGCCGAGAACCCCGACGTGTTCTTCCAGCACCGCGAGTCGTGCAACGACTACTATACCGCAGTTCCCGCCATCGTCGAGGACTACATGAACAAGATCAGCGAGATCACTGGCCGCAAGTATGGTCTGTTTGACTACTACGGCGCCAAGGATGCCGACCGCGTCATCATCGCCATGGGCAGTGTGACCGAGGCCATCCGCGAGACCATCGACTATCTGACCGAGAAGGGTGAGAAGGTCGGCCTCGTTGCCGTTCACCTGTATCGCCCCTTCAGCGCCAAGCACTTCCTCGCAGCCGTTCCCAGCACTGCCAAGCGCATTGCCGTGCTCGACCGCACCAAGGAGCCCGGCGCTAACGGCGAGCCCCTGTATCTCGACGTGAAGGACTGCTTCTATGGCACCGAGAATGCCCCCATCATCGTGGGTGGCCGCTATGGTCTCGGCAGCAAGGACACCACACCCGCCCAGATTCTCTCAGTTTATGAGAACCTGGCTCTGCCGATGCCCAAGAACCAGTTCACCATCGGTATCGAGGATGACGTGACCTTCGCTTCGCTTCCCATGAAGGAAGAGGTGGCCATGGGTGGCGCCGGCATGTTCCAGGCCAAGTTCTACGGTCTGGGTGCTGACGGTACCGTGGGTGCCAACAAGAACAGTGTGAAGATCATCGGTGACAACACCGACAAGCACTGCCAGGCCTACTTCTCCTACGACAGCAAGAAGTCGGGTGGCTTCACCTGCTCTCACCTGCGCTTTGGCGACGAGCCCATCCGCTCGACCTATCTGGTGACCACGCCCAACTTCGTGGCTTGCCACGTTCAGGCCTACCTGCACATGTATGACGTGACCCGCGGTCTGCAGAAGGGTGGTACCTTCCTGCTGAACACCGTTTGGGACGGCGACAAGCTGGTAGAGAACCTGCCCAACAACGTGAAGAAGTACTTCGCCGACAACAACATCAAGGTTTACTACATCAACGCCACCAAGATCGCTCAGGAGATTGGTCTGGGCAACCGCACCAACACCATCCTGCAGAGCGCATTCTTCCGCATCACCGAGGTGATCCCCGTTGACCTGGCCATCGAGCAGATGAAGAAGTTCATCGTGAAGTCCTACGGCCGCAAGGGTGAGGACGTGGTCAACAAGAACTATCAGGCCGTTGACCGTGGTAACGAGTACACCGAGCTGGCTGTTGATCCCGCTTGGAGCAACCTCATTGTTGAGGCTCCCGCTGCCGACAATGCTCCCGCATTTGTCCACAACGTGGTTCGTCCCATCAACGCCCAGAACGGCGACCTGCTGCCCGTGAGCGCATTCAAGGGCCGCGAGGATGGTACTTGGGATGCCGGTACCGCTGCCTATGAGAAGCGCGGTGTTGGCGCCTTCGTTCCCATGTGGAAGGCCGAGAACTGTATCCAGTGTAACAAGTGCGCGCTCGTCTGCCCGCACGCTGCCATCCGTCCCTTCGTTATGGACGAGGCCGAGGCTGCCGCATCACCCTTCAAGGAGAGCGACAAGCTCAAAGCCATCGGCAAGGGCTTCGAGGGCATGACCTTCGTACAGGTTGTTGACGTGATGGACTGCTTGGCTTGCGGCAACTGCGCCGACGTTTGTCCGGGCAAGAAGGGCGAGAAGGCTCTCGTGATGGTTCCCATGGAGGGCCACGAAGAGGACCAGAAGCTCTGGGACTACGCCATCAACAACGTCAAGAGCAAACAGCACCTCGTGGACACCAAGTCCAACGTCAAGAATTCGCAGTTCGCTCAGCCGCTGTTTGAGTTCTCGGGCGCTTGCTCGGGTTGCGGTGAGACCCCCTATGTGAAGCTGATCAGCCAGTTATTCGGTGACCGTCAGATCGTTGCCAACGCTACCGGTTGCTCCTCGATCTACAGCGCTTCGGTTCCCTCGACTCCTTACACCGTTAACGAGAAGGGTCACGGTCCTGCTTGGGCCAACTCTCTGTTCGAGGACTTCTGCGAGTTCGGTCTGGGTATGACCATCGCCGACGAGAAGATGCGCAGCCGCGTTCTGGGCTTCGTTAAGGAGGCTATTGACGATGCTACCGTTGCTGCCGACGTGAAGGCCCTCTATAAGGAATGGATTGAGAATTTCAACGATGGTGACAAGACCCGCGAGTTGAGCGACAAGATTCTCGAGGCCATCGAGCACAGTGACAATCCTGCTGACATCAAGGTGCGCGAGCTGGGTCAGTACCTGGTTAAGCGCTCGCAGTGGATCATCGGTGGTGACGGCGCCAGCTACGACATCGGCTTCGGCGGTCTGGACCACGTGATTGCCAGCGGCAAGAACGTCAACATCCTCGTGCTCGACACCGAGGTTTACTCCAACACCGGTGGTCAGGCCTCTAAGGCTACCCCGATTGGTGCTATCGCCAAGTTTGCCGCTGCCGGCAAGCGCGTCCGCAAGAAAGACCTGGGTCTGATTGCCAGCACCTACGGCTACGTATATGCCGCACAGATTGCTATGGGCGCCGACAATGCTCAGTGCCTCAAGGCTATCCGCGAGGCTGAGGCCTATGACGGTCCTTCGATCATCATCGCCTACGCTCCCTGTATCAACCACGGTATCAAGGCCGGTATGGGTAAGGCACAGGCCGAGGAGCAGGCAGCTGTAGCATGCGGCTACTGGCACCTGTGGCGTTACAACCCGCAGCTCGAGGCCGAGGGCAAGAATCCCTTCACCCTCGACAGCAAGGAGCCCAACTGGGACGAGTTTGAGAACTTCCTCAAGGGCGAGGTGCGCTACGCATCGGTACTGAAGCAGTATCCCGATGAGGCAGCCGAGCTGTTCGCCGCCGCTAAGGAGAACGCCCAGTGGCGTTACAACAACTACCGCCGTCTGGCCCGCCAGCAGTGGGGTGTTGATCCTGAGGCGTGATAGGCTTTAGGCTTTAGGCTTTAGGTTTTAGGGCCTAGGGCTGGAGCCTGAGAAGAACCCTTTACATGGGGCTGGGACACGTTTCCAGCCCTGTGTTTTCATTATTCATCAGGTTTTTGTATTTTTGCAGTGTATTTCACACAAACACTATCCAAGGTCATGAAACATTCCATTTTTATTGTCCTGCTCTCTGCACTCGTGATTTCCTTTTCATCCTGCAACGGGAATAAGAGCGACGCCTCTCCCGAGGCGGGCGATACCGCTGTTGCCGCTCAGGACACCATCCCAGTCATCATGACCCATCCCGATACCACATTCAGCAAAGACTCGGCGTTTATCGTCGTGTCTAAGAAGGAACTGACGCTTACCGTCTATGCTCCTGTCGGGGGTGACACCCTTGCCATCGAGGCTTTCCCCGTGTGCATGGGCAAGAACAAGGGCAACAAGGAGAAAAGCGGTGACATGCGCACGCCCGAGTCCACTGCCGATGAGCCCTTCACCATCTCGATGATTATTGACGCATCCGATTGGGCACACGACTTCGGCGACGCTCGTGGCAGCATCCTGGCCTATGGCCACTGGTTCCTCCGGCTCAAGACCCCCCATGACGGCATCGGCATCCACGGCAGCACCAACAACGAGAACACTGTGCCAGGCCGTGCCAGCGAGGGCTGCGTGCGCCTGCTCGACCAGGACATCATCACGCTCAAGGAGAAATATGCCCGCGTGGGCATGCCCGTCATCATCAAGGGCGAGGAGCAGGGGTTGTTGCCCTTTGAGGAGAAATGCTTGACCCGTTAACTAGAAACGGTAGGATGACGGTTTGTCTGATTGAAAAAAAAGATTAAACAGGCCGCTTTGATTTGGATTTGTCACAAATGTTGACTATATTTGTCGAGTTATTAGGTTTTAGGCTTTAGGTCTTAGGCTTTAGGGTCTGAAAACTAAAACCAGAGATGAGCAACAAACAACCAAAAAACTTTTTTGCATTATGGGATTACTAGATGAACTCCAGAAAAAGTTAGAAGAAGCCGCACGTCAGGCACAACAGCAAGCCGGTGGCGGTGCATCCACAGGTGGCAATGAAATTCCCAACCCGTGGGACCAAGCTCCGCAACAGCCGCAGACTCAGCAGCAGGCTCCAAATTATCCTCCCGGCTACCAGCAGCAGGCACCCAACCAGCAGCAGTATCAGCAGCAATACCAGGCTATCATGCAGCAGATGCAGCAGCTCGTTCAGCAGGCCTACCAGCTGGGTTACCAGTATGGCGTGCAGATGGCCCAGAGCGGCTACCGTGCCGGCCTGAAAGACGAAGAGAAGTAGGCTTTAGGCTTCAGCCTTCAGGGAACTGAAAACCCTAAGCCAGGCTTCAACCCCCACATCACCACACCACTGTTCTGCCTCGTTCTTTGAGGCAGAATAATGGTGTGTCTGCACAATAAATATTGGCAATGATATAGCTTTTGACCCACCCCCTGCGGGGCTAATGCAAATTACACGAATTTTTCAAATATTTGCGAATAGATTAATAATCATTAGTGAAATTAGTCTCATTAGCCAAATTCGCATTAAAAAACTTTTAGGGTCAACTGCTATATTGTTTCTAAATATTGAAGGTAACAAGATAATTCACAGCCAATTACCCAATACACAAGGTTGTATTACACAAGGTTGTAAAACACAATGATGTGTAAAAAATCTTACACAAAGTTGTGTATTATAAAAAATAGTCTTACCTTTGCGATGATTAATCACTGAAAACTATGGACAGGAGGAGTTTTATATTTGGCACAGCGGTGAGTGACTATAATTTCATTGGCCGTGAGGAGGAAACGCAACGTTTGATAGCCAATTTCACTGAGGGAATCAACACCATTCTGATTTCACCACGCCGCATTGGCAAGACATCACTGGTCAAGCATGTAAAGAAATTGCTTGACTCTCGACAAGATGTCATAGTTGTTTACTTGGACATGTTTGCCTGCAAAACAGAATATGAATTCTATAATGCATTGTCGGCAGCAGTTCTTAAGCAAACGGCTTCACATGCCGAGAAGTGGATGGAATATGCAAAGGACTTCCTAGTGCGCCTGACACCCAAACTCACGTTCTCGCCCGAGGCCAATACCGACTTTTCCCTCTCGCTGGGAATTACACCAAAGACACATACGCCCGACGAGGTGTTGAACCTTACCGAAGAGATAGCCCGCAAGCGTGGCAAACGCATTGTGGTCTGCATCGACGAGTTCCAGCAACTGGGAGAATTACCTGACTCGTTGACCGTGCAGAAACGGTTGCGCACAGCTTGGCAGCATCAGCAGCTGACATCCTATTGCCTGTTTGGCAGTAAGCAGCACCTGATGAGCAACATCTTCCAACGCCGCAATATGCCCTTCTATCAGTTCGGCGATATGATTTTCTTGGGCAAAATCGACACTGCAACTTGGGTGGACTACATCGTAGAACATTTTGCCGACCGCAACCGCGAAATCTCTAAAGATTTAGCCCAACAGCTCTGCGAGCAGGTGGATAACTACTCATCTTATGTCCAGCAATTAGCATGGCTGCTGTTTTCACGGCTCAATAATGGTGACACGGCTACAAAGGAGCAACTGGACCTAGCTGTCAACGACCTGCTCAATGCCAATGAGGCCCTCTTTATGCAACAAGTAGAGCCATTGACGGCTTACCAGATGAATTTCTTGCGAGCCATTGCTGCAGGACACCACAAAGGCTTTGGTGATAAGGAAATAAGAGATGACTTTAACTTGGGTAGCCCTGCCAACATCACACGGTTGAGAACTGCGTTAATCAATAAAGATCTCATTGAGTCGCATGGCCGGGGATTGCTATACTTCACCGATCCGGTATTCCTCCTGTGGTTTCAACTCCGCATGATGTAAAAAACAAAACCAATAAAAAATTCTTGCAAAGATTAAGGATTTTGACGTAATTTGCGTTTTTATTTCATTTGAATCTCGGCAAGCCAATACAGATCCGTAATGAATCTACGTCAACAGCAACAACTGGAGATGACTCACGACTACGTTGAGCGCCTCAAGCGGGAACACCCCCTGCGGGAACTGTTTTGGGAGTGTACCTTGCGCTGCAACATGGCGTGCCGGCATTGCGGCAGTGACTGTCTCAAGGAATCAAACATCCCCGACATGCCCTTTGCCGACTTCCTGCCTGTCCTTGACGAGGTGGCGGCCCATTGTGACCCCTCCCGGGTGATGGTGGATACCGTGGGCGGTGAGCCGCTGGTCAGGCCCGACCTGATGGACTGTGGCCGACAGATACGCGAGCGGGGCTTCATGTGGGGATTTGTCACCAACGGCCTTCTTCTGGACCGCTCTGTTGCCCGCGAGCTGGCTCAAGCCGGTATCAACTCCCTGGCCCTTGACGTGGACGGCATGCGCGAGGAGCACAATTGGCTGAGGAATTCCACTGAAAGCTTTGACGCCGCCATGCGGGCCATAGAAGCTGTGCAGACCATCCCCGACCTCACTTGGGACGTGATCACCTGCGTCAACGGCCGCAACCTGCATCGGCTCAACGAATTGAAGCAACTGCTCATCGAGGCAGGCGTCACCCATTGGCGCTGCTTCATCATCGACCCGATGGGGCGCGCTGCCCGCAACAAAGACCTGCTGCTCACCGACGAACAGTTCCGCGACCTGCTCAACTTCATCGTCACCACACGCTGCGAGGGGAAAATCAACGTCAATTATGCTTGTGACGGTTATCTGGGTGCCTACGAAGGGCTGGTCCGCGACAATTTCTACTCTTGCCAAGCGGGGCTCACGGTGGCCAGCGTGCGTGCCGATGGAGCCATTTCGGGCTGCCTGAGCATCCGCAGTGACTACAGCCAGGGCAACATCTACCGTGACAGCTTCTGGGACGTGTGGGAGAACCGCTTCGAGCCGTTCCGCAACCGCGAGTGGATGAGGCATGGCGCGTGCCAGGATTGTGAGGTCTTCCGCTATTGCCAGGGCAACGGTTTTCACATGCGCGACGAGAATGGTGACCTGTTCATGACATGCCACTACAACCGATTGAAGAATATCAAACTCTAACTTGATGACACGATGAAAAAGAAGAACAAAGGGAAAAAAGCATTAACTGCGGTGGGGGCCGTGGTTGCTGCCGGGCTCGCTCCGGGCATCATCGCCGCCTCGCCCGTTCAAGGCGCCAGTGCCGAAGCCACCGCTGCCGACGTGGTCGCCATCAACGGCATGGCCTATGGCTTTGACGAGTTATTTGACCAGCAGCCCGACAGTGTGGAGATGAGTGTGAACCTGCCTGATATCACAGTTGAGGCCTATCCACACGCTACAAGGTATGGCGCTTGGATCAAACCCATTGATCGGACGCCCAAACATGATGCGGCTAAAGATAGTGCCGAAGTCATCTATCGCAGCGTTGAGCAGATGCCCCGGTTCCCTGGTGGCGAGGCTGCACTGATGAAGTACCTTAAAGCCCATATCCGGTATCCCGCTAGTGCCGTCAAGGATAATATCGAGGGACACGTCATCGTTCAGTTTGTCGTGAAGAGCACGG
This sequence comes from uncultured Prevotellaceae bacterium, assembly GCA_947306175.1. Lineage (GTDB taxonomy): Bacteria > Bacteroidota > Bacteroidia > Bacteroidales > Muribaculaceae > Sodaliphilus. Next base: position 33,494 of record CAMZFV010000003.1, on the reverse strand, counting down.
GCGAGGTCGGAGAGGTCAAGGTCGTTCACTCGCTGGAAAAAGACCTTGACAAGGAAGCCATCCGCGTTGTCAAGTCGCTGCCCAAATTCACCCCGGGCCGCCATAATGGTCAGGCTGTGTCAGTATGGTACACGCTGCCTGTCACATTCAAGCTGCCACAGGAGAACAACTATTAAACGGATAGTATTATCTTATCTCATTAAAGAGAAACAAGCATGATGAAGAACAAGAAGAACAAAGGGAAAAAAGCATTAACTGCGGTGGGTGCAGTGGTTGCAGCCAGGCTGACGCCAGGTATCATAGCCGCCAGCGCCGCAGGTTTGTCCATCCAGGGCTCCAGTGCTGGCATCACCGCTGCCGATGTGGTCGCCATCGACGGCACAACTTACGGTTTTGACGAATTATACGCCATGCAACGTGGAGAACCTGTCGACACAATAGAGATGAACATCGTACTTGAACCAGATACAAGCATAGACTTAAAAGAGGTGACCGTCGTCGTAAAGTATGGTGTGCAACGCTTTAATCACAATGCAGCTAAGGCTGTTGGGAATGACGAGACTGTCTATCATAGTACTGATGTTGAGCAGATGCCCCAGTTCCCTGGTGGCGAGGTTGCCCTGATGAAGTACATCGAGTCGCATATCAATTATCCTCCCGAGGCAGCCAAGAACAATGTTAAGGGTAAAGTCGTTGTGCAGTTTGTTGTGAAAAAAGACGGTAGTATTGGTGAGGTGAAGGTCCTCCGTTCGGTGGATAAGGACCTCGACAAGGAGGCCATCCGCGTTGTCAAGTCGCTACCCAAGTTCACTCCTGGCCGTCAACCCAAGTTCACTCATAGCTGTCAGAATGGGCAAGCGGTGAACGTATGGTACACGCTGCCCGTCACATTCAGGCTGCCACAACAGGACAACAATTAAACGGATAGTATTATATCATCTAATTAAAGAGTAACAAGTGATATGAAAAACAAGAAAAACAAAGGGAAAAAAGCATTAACTGCCGTGGGTGCCGTGGTCGCTGCAGGGCTCACGCCAGGCATCGTTGCGGCGTCGCCCATGCAGGGTGCCAACGCAGGCATCACCGCTGCCGACGTGGTCGCCATCAACGGCATGGCCTATGGCTTTGACGAGTTATTTGACCAGCAACGTGGGGAACCTACGGACACCATAGAGATGAATATCGTACTTCAACCCGATAGTTCGTTCCGGGACGATCTCATAGTTGTTGCTATGGGCACTACAAAGTATGGTGCGCGAATTAGTGGTGTGCCTAGGGCTGTTGAACCGTCCCCCCAGTTCCCTGGTGGTGAGGCGGCGTTGGCCGAGTATATCCAATCCCACATCCAGTATCCCGCCAGTGCCATCAAGAATCAGGTTCAAGGCAAGGTCGTCGTTCAGGCTGTCGTGAGAGAAGACGGTGAAATTGGTATCGTCCAAGTGGTTCGCCCGCTGGATAAGGACCTCGATGAAGAAGCCGTTAGGGTTGTCAAGTCGCTGCCCAAATTCACCCCCGGCATCCGGAATGGCAAGCCCGCGCCCATGTTCATCACCGTGCCCGTGACATTCAATCTGCCACAGGACAACAACGATTAAACGCTAGGCTGAGCTTAGTTTGTTTTGTCCGTTTTGTTTGTTTTGTTTGCATGCGCGCGTGAGTGTCTAGGCATTAGGCTTTAGGTTTTAGGCTTTAGGTGGCATCCGCGCACTTTGGGCTGACGCACACTTTCTTCAAACAACAATGACAACTTTGTGGACCATGTGGGACAATTAATTAAAATGTTGTCTGGGTTGTAAGATAGGTTGTCTTTGTTGTCTGATAAGGTGTGGGGGCCGTTTTTGGATTGCTCGCATAGCTCGCAAGACATCAAAGACTATTTTAGAGCTGACGCGCACGGTTTAAAAAACTACTAATTACGCTAACCTTCAGCTCGGCGTAGCCAATTTTCGCTAATTGTTCGCGTAATTCGTAGTTTGAAAAAATAAAAGCCGCTGGGCCGAATTGAGGGGCTTGGCGGCTTTGTTGTTGAATTAAAAAGGACGTTGTTTAAGTTGTTGTTAAGTTGTCTTTGTTGTTTGATAAAAGCGTGTTGTTTGATAAAGTGTGGGGCCGTATCGGATGATTGAGGTTGTCCCTGTATGCCCGAGCCAGAATCTCAATGAGACAATGTCCTTAACAATAGTGAGAAAAGAATACTGTGCTGAGCCTCTATGCGACCGTTAATCCGAATTTTCTGCAATTTTACAATAAATTCGGAATAAAATACTTGACAAATTCCGAATTTATTGTAATTTTGCAGAAAAAACTGAATGGATTATGGTAAACTACGTTAAACGAGATTTCTATCTGGAAAAACTGATTAATCGGATGAACAATGGCGAGGTGAAGGTTATCACCGGCCCACGCCGTTGTGGCAAATCTTGGCTCCTGTGCCGCATCTTCAAGGACTATCTGCTATCTACTGGAGTAGATGAGAAGAACATCATTATAGTGTCTTTTGATATAGACGAGGATGTTTATGGGGACTTGACCGACCGTCAAACGCTCAAATCATTTCTGTACAGCCGCATTACCTCATCCGAAGAGAATTACTATGTGATTCTTGATGAGGTGCAGGAAGTCGATGGATTTGAGAAAATCGTGAATGGCCTTAATGCCAAGGATAATGTCGATGTCTACTTGACTGGCAGTAATTCTCATTTTCTTTCGTCAGACATTCGCACGATTTTCCGAGGGAGAAGCGATGAAATACGGGTTTATCCTTTCACCTTCAATGAATTCTGTACCAATCGCACCGAGCCAACAGCAGAGTTGTGGAAAGAGTATTATACCTATGGCGGAATGCCTGGCTTACTGCGCCACAATACCCCTGAACAGAAAGTGGCATACCTGCAGCGATTGTGGAACAAAACATATATTGATGACGTCGTTGAACGTAATCATGTGAAGAATAGGGAAGCGCTTTCGTCATTGGTCGATGCTTTATGCTCGTCAATAGGCTCACTGACCAATCCCTCCCGCATCAGCAATATAATCAAGAGCGTCCAACACACAAACATCGACCCCGCCACTGTGGGCAAATATATAGGATACCTGGAGGATGCTTTCTTGTTTGAGGGCGCCCGACGTTTCAACATCAAGGGAAACAAATACTTTGATACCATCAAGAAGTATTATGCGGTTGATGTGGGGTTGCGGGGTGCAAAACTAAACTTCAGGCAACAAGAGCCATCACACATTATGGAGAATGTTATCTATAATGAACTGCGTGTGAGAGGATTCGCCGTGGATGTCGGACTCGTTGAGGCTCGAGAAATACGCGAGGGGAAAATGGGTTATATTCAATATGAAGTCGATTTCATTGCCACCAATGGCATTGACCGCTTTTACATCCAGTCGGCCTTTGAACTCAGCAGCGATGAGAAGCGCCAACAAGAATTGAACTCCTTGACACGCATCGATGACAGTTTCAAGAAAATCGTCATTGTCGGTTCCGATATCGCACCATACATTGATGGAAAAGGTATTCATTACATGGGCTTATTCCAATTTCTCAATACCAGCCTCGAATAATCCATGTGGCAAGCCAATTCCTGGCGGTAACAAACGAAAAGGGACAGCCCCGTGTATTGAGGTTGTCCCTGTTGTTGGTGATGTTGTCTATGTTGTTTGACAAATTGGGGCGGGTTAGCCGCACTGGAAGTACTCGTTGACGAGCTGGGCGGTGCGCTTGGGATCGTGCTCGATGTCGTGGCGCAGGGTGCGGTCGTTGAAGGTGCGCAGCTCGGCGATGATGCCGTCGATCATGTGGGCGCTGAACACGTCCTTCTTCTCGAAGGCGGCACGCAGCTTCTCCAGGCAGTCGGCACTGGCGACGCAGCTGTCGGGCAGGCAGTCGAGCTCGTTGAGGCGGTCGGCGTTGGCGGCATCGTGGATGTTGACATCGACGTAGGTCTTGGCGGCCAGTTCGAGGGCGTTCTCCATCTCGAAGCCGTGGCGGCATGCTACGCACAATCCTGCCAGGAGCTGATAGATGTCGGCCGAGCCGTCCGGCGAGCGCATCTCGACGGTCTGCTTCTGCGTCGTGTCAAAATTGCTGGCGGGCTCCAGCGGGTTGGCGGTGCGGCACATGTCGGCGCCAGCGGTCCATCCCAGGGGCACACGCACGAGCACCGAGCGGTTGCGGTCACCCCAGCACACGTTGGTGGGCGCCTCCTGATGGGGCACCAGGCGGAAGTAGGACATGGGGTTCTTGTTGCCAAAGGCGGTGATGGCGGGAGCCAGCTCCATCATGCCGGCGATAGCCTTGCGGGCCTCGTCGCTGAGGACACCCTTGTCGTTGATCATCATGTTGCGGCCATCCTTCATCATGCGCATGTGGATGTGCAGACCACTACCAGCCTTGCCGGTGGTGATTTTGGGGGCAAAAGTGACGTTCAGCCCTTCGCGCCATGCCAGGTTGCGGATCACCCACTTGGCCACCATCAGCTGGTCGGCGGCATCGAGCACGGGCACGGGCAGGAACTCGATCTCGTTCTGCTCATACACCACGCCGTCCTGCTCAAAGTTACCCACCTCGCTGTGGCCGTACTTGATCTGGCCACCGGCCTTGGCGACATACTCCATGCACAGCTGACGGAAACCGTTGGTCTTGGCATAGGGTGCCGACTCATGGTAACCGCGCTGATCGCGGGCCGGATAGAAGTCCTGTGACGGACGGATGACATAATACTCCAGCTCACCCATCGCCTCATATTCCATTCCCGTTGTCTCACGGAACGCCTGAGCAGCCTTGCGCAACGTCTGCTCGGGAGAGCTCTCCAGCGGGTTGCCGTCCTTGTCAAAGAATGAGCACAGCAGGCACAGCGTGGGAAGCTCGGCAAACGGATCCATAAAGGCCGTGCTGAAGCGCGGCAGCACATACAGGTCGCTCGAGCTGGCCTGGATGAAGCTGAACAGGCTGGAGCCGTCAACGCGCTCGCCACACGTCAGGATGGTGCGCAGATACTGCTTGTTGCTGATGACAAAATTCAAGGTTTTCAACTTGCCGTCGCCGCCGGGGTACATGAAATTGACCATGCGGATGTTGTTCTCCTCGATGTAGCGGATGATGTCGGCCTTGGTGAACTCGCGCGGTTCCTTCTGCAGGTAGGCCACTACCTGGTTGGCATTAAGCGCCAGAATTTCGTTTTCCACTTCTTTCTAAATAAGTTTTTTGGCTAATAGCTGATCGCTATCAAGCAGGTTAATGTTTAATGGTTAATTTTTCTGCAAAGGTAGTGCAAGTCGAGCGGAGAACAAAACAAAAAAAGAATTTTTTGTTTTTTATCCCGAGACGCAGCCTACCTTCGCCGCAGGCAACGGGAGTGCAAGTCGAGCGGAGAACAAAACAAAAAAAGAATTTTTTCTTGTTAGGCATTAGGCTTTAGGTGGCATCCGCATCCTAAGGACTAAAGACTAAGGACTAAGAACTAAGGACTAAAGACTAGAATATTAACTAAAAATCACTATCTTTGCGACCAAGAACCGTTTCCAAGACTATGAGAAGAACCCTTTTTATTTTCTGCGCCCTCCTGCTGATGTCCCGCATGGCCATCGCCCAAGAGACGCCGCAGTTCTCCAACAACAATTACGAGGGCTGGACTTATTCGGGTGGGGAGCTGCCCGCCTCCAGCGTCTATCTGTACAAGACCAGCCAGGGGACAGCGCTCACCCTCATTTCGCCCGAATTCCCGTGCCAAGGCATCGACAGCATCGCCGTCACCGTTACCTGGAAATCCAACGACCCCGGCATCGCCCTGACCACCGCCATCGACAACCCGCAAGGCCAGCCCATCGACTCGGTCTCATCTCTGCCCACGTCAAACGCCTCCATACAGCTTTTCAACTTCACCCTTCCCATCTCGGCGCATGGCCTGTCATCGGCACGGCTGCGGCTTGTTTCCTGGGACGCTACCGTTGACAATGCGGGCGTCGTCATGAAGGTTCAGACCAGCGCCGTCACCACCTCCCACGGGACAGTGATTCCCGGGGATGTTGACGGCAACGGAGAGACCACCATCGCCGACGCCACGGCACTCATCGACTATCTGCTCAGCGGTTCAACAACAGGGACCTTCAGCCTTGAGGGCGCTGACGTGAATCAAGACGGTGACATCGGCATCAGCGACGTCACCGCCCTCATCGATATGCTTTTAGCTGTTAGTCTTTAGTTTTTAGTCCTTAGTCCTTAGTTGGGTGCGGATGCTGCTAAAAGCTAATAGCTAATAGCTAGAATAACGCCATCCGTAGTTCATCACCGCCAGGAAGCAGACCACAGGCACCACAAACGACAGGTTGACAGCAGGCATAAAGCCCACATGGCTGTCGATGATCATTGCCTGCAACGCGGGCAAGATGCTTCCGCCCAGAATTGCCATAATCAGCCCTGCCGAGCCCAACTCAGCATCGTCTTGTACACCGCCCAGGGCAATGCCGTAAATCGTGGGGAACATCAGGCTCATACATGCCGAAACGCCCACCAGGCAACACATGCCCACACGTCCACCGACAAAGATGACACCGCACAACAGCAGCAACGCCAATGCCCCAAAGAAAGCCATCAGCCGACCTGGCTTGACATACTTCATCAGGTAAATGTTGACAAAGCGCATCAGGCAGAAGCACACCATCGCCACGATGTTATAGCGCTGCGACAGCACCTCGGCAGCCTGTTCATCCATCCCCTCGGCCATAAAGACGCGGGTGCCGTACTGGATAATAAACGTCCAGCAACAGATCTGCGCGCCCACATAGAAGAACTGCGCCACCACACCATTGCGATAGGGCTTGTTGCCCCACAGGTGCCGCACGGCAGGCCAGAAAGGAACATGAGCGGCTTGGACTTTGGGAATGCGCACCAGCAAGAGCACAACCAGCAATAACAGGATGACCACACTCAACAGGGCATAGGGCTGCACCAGCACACCCAGGTCGCTCTGCTTCAAGGCTTCGAACTGCGTGTCATCGAGCACAGCACGCTGAGCAGTGTCGAGCGGGGAGAGGCGCGCCTGGATGAAATTCATCGCCACAAACATGCCCGTCAGCGACCCGATGGGGTTGAACGACTGGGCAAAGTTAAGGCGGCGCGTCGCCGTCTCGCGGTCGCCCATGAGCAGGATGTAAGGATTGGCAGTTGTTTCCAGGAACGACAGGCCACAGGTGAGGATGAAATAGGCCAGCAGGAAGGGCGCAAAACTACCTATCGCCTTAGCGGGGATAAACAGCAGCACACCCAGGGCATACAGCGCAAGTCCCATCACGATGCCGCTCTTGAAGGAATGGCGGCGGATAAACAATGCGGCAGGCAACGCCATACAGAAGTAGCCCCCGTAGAAGGCCACCTGGACCAGCGTGCCGTCGGTCACACTCATACGGAAAATCTTGGAAAAGGCCTTCACCATCGGGTTGGTGATGTCGTTGGCAAAGCCCCACAGGGCAAAACAGCAGGTCACCACAATGAAGGGCAGCACATAGCTCACGCCCTCACGCGTCACCAGCAAACGGGATTTATTACTGTCCTCACTCATCATCGTCATTGAAACTCCTAACTTCTAACTTAAAAATGCGTTCCATCAGCTGCCACTTGGCGGTGGAGGGCGCTGAGGGGTCACAGCCCTGGAAACGGGCAACATAGGCTTCCCACTCGGCCTGACGGGGCAAAGTGGCCAGGCGGGCGTTATCGGCCTCCCAGTCAAACTCGTCGGTCGTGTCGCAGATCATAAACAGGCGGTTGCCATGGATATAAATCTGCATGTCAAGGATGCCCACACTGCGGATGCCCTCTTGGATTTCGGGCCACACATGGGCATGGGCCTCTACATATTTCTCAATCAACTCGCGGTCATCCCGCAACTCAAGGGTTTGGCAGTAGCGTTTCATTTTCTTTAGTTTTAATTTAAAACTACAAATTTCGCGAATTTAACTAATGATAAACCATACGTGTAATTAGCGTAATTCGTAGTTTGTTATCAGTTGTCAGTTAACTCCTAACTCCTAACTCCTAATTGATAAGGTGATTGCACCGTCGGGGAAATGGTCGCGGTCACGGCACACGAGGGCCAGATAGCCACCGCCGCCAGCACCGGGCATCTTCCACGCCAGCACACCGTCGAGGGCACTGTAGCGGTCGATGTAATCCTGCACGCCAGGCTGAATCATCGCGGGAAACATCGCCACTTGGGCATCAAACGAGGCCTTGTAAGCACGTGCAAAACCGTCAAGGTCCCTGCGCTGGATGGCGTCCCAGCAACTGTCGGCTGCCGCTGCAAGCGCTTTGACCTTCACGGGGGTGATATCCTTACCATCCACCACGCTGCAATCAGCACGTCGCGGGAACATGGGAATCATGCACAGGTGATCCTCCAGCCATTGCAAGATGGTATCGTCGCAGGTGTATTCAATCTTCACGGGCCAGAACCCCCCATTGTAATAATGCCTTGCAAGGCCTGGCACGCAGATGCCGATGGCATCCTGAGCCCCGCTCACAATGCCGTCGCTGCGCTCGGGAGCGTTCTCCAAGCAAAAGACTAGACGGGCCAACTTTTCGGGGTCCATATCAGGTAACTGATAAGGCCAAAAGCCCTTGATCACGTTGCGGGTGCTCGTGGACAGGCCACAGCGCTCACGCACCTCAAACGTGGGCTCCAGCGAGATGGTCAAGGCCCATCCCGGGGCATGGCAGGATACATAGGGCTGGTCAATCCACGTTCCAGCCAGGTCAAGACGGGTGGGCAGTTGGCAAGTGGTTTGCTTGAGCACCGTGCTGGAGCGAGGGTCAAGCCCCTCGGCCGGCACACGTGGAAGCACGATATAATCCATGCCGCGCTCCTCGCACAGCAGCCGCTTCTCCTCGCGGTCACCGTCCTCATTCACCACGAGGCAGTCAGGCTGGACGAGGTCGAGGGTAGGCAGGAAGTCCAGATAGCCGCTACCCTGATTGATATAAGCCTCCTTGACGTAACGGATGGCACTCACCATAAACAGGCGCTCACGCTCGCTGTATAGAGGCTTGTGGCCCTTGAGCTGCCCGACCGTCCTGTCGCTGCCGATGCCCACATACAGGTCGCCATACTGCGACGCCTGCCTGAAAAACTCCACATGGCCCGAATGCAGCAGATCATAGCAGCCCGATACAAAAACTTTCTTATTGCTCACGTCGTTACGTTTTATCTGTTTTTGCCGCAAAGGTACAATTTCCCACCCACAAGAGCACCATGAAGGGCGGAAAAATAACTCCCGCCCTCCAGTGCTTCTTTTCTTGGATTATAACATCCTTCTCACTCAGGCACGCTCTTGAGCGTCTGCTTGATGTCTTGGTCCGAAACCCTGTAGTTGATCAAGTCTCCATTCAGATACTGGTCATAGGCGCTCATGTCAATCAAGCCATGTCCTGAGAGATTGAACAGGATGACCTTTTCTTCGCCAGTCTCCTTGCATTTCTGAGCCTCACGGATGGCCGCAGCGATGGCATGGCTTGATTCGGGTGCGGGAATGATGCCCTCGGAGCGCGCAAACAGCATTCCAGCCTCAAAGGATTCGAGCTGGGGGATGTCAACGCCTTGCATCAACCCGTCCTTGATCAATTGGGAAATAATCACTCCGGCTCCGTGATAGCGCAGGCCTCCAGCATGGATGTTGGCAGGCTTGAACGAATGGCCTAACGTGAACATGGGCAGCAGGGGAGTATAGCCCGCCTCATCACCGAAGTCATAGCGGAACTCTCCCCTGGTGAGCTTCGGGCAACTCTCGGGTTCTGCAGCAATGAATTTGGTATTCTTGCCGTCCTTTAGGTTATGGCGCATGAAGGGGAAAGCGATGCCGCCGAAGTTTGATCCGCCACCAAAGCAGGCAATCACCACGTCGGGATACTCGCCAGCCATCGCCATCTGCTTCTCAGCCTCCAAGCCGATAATCGTCTGGTGCAGGGCCACATGGTTGAGCACCGAACCCAAGGTGTACTTGCAGTTAGGGGTCGTCGTGGCCAGTTCCACAGCCTCAGAGATAGCAGTGCCCAGTGAACCAGGGTGATGGGGGTCACGCGTGATAATGTCCTTACCGGCACGGGTGGACATCGACGGCGAACCCGTCACAGCGGCACCAAAGGTACGCATGATGGACGAACGATAGGGTTTCTGCTGCATCGAGATTTTCACCTGATAGACAGCAGCCTCAAGGCCGAACACCGTGGCGGCATAGGCCAGGGCGGCACCCCACTGCCCGGCACCAGTCTCGGTGGTGACATTGGTGGTACCTTCCTGCTTGGCATAAAAGCATTGGGCCAACGCCGAATTGATCTTGTGGGAACCCAGCGGATTGACCGATTCGTTCTTGAAGTAAATGTGGGCGGGTGTCTGGAGCGCTTCCTCCAGGGCATAGGCACGCACAAGCGGCGTTGAACGATAAAATTTATATTTCTCTAGCACCTCTTCGGGGATAGGAATAAAGTCGTGTTCTGTATCGAGTTCCTGGACACAGCACTCACGCGGAAAAATGTGAGCCAGGTCGTCAGCACCCAGCGGTTGTTTGGTGGCAGGATGGATAGGGGGCATGGGTTTGGTGGGCATATCGGCCTGAATGTTATACCATGCTGTGGGCAACTCGTTCTCTTGGAGAATAAACTTTTTCTGTTTCATTTTAATTAATGTATTAATATAAATAATTTAAAAGGCCTGTCGCAAGTACGACAGACCTTTAATTCTTTATTGCAATCTTAATGATTCCACACGGTCAAGCGACTCACGACTTTTTCAATCTTGAGCAACGCCACCACCAGAATGCAGAAATCATAGTCATCATTTTCTCATATTTATGTTAGCGCTGCAAATATATAACCATTTTTCAATACGCACCAAGAAAAAAAAAGAAAAACTACACCATCAACATGCACAACTATAGAAAACGGTCATATCTGGCCATGCGCCGACAAAAATGAAATGAAAGAAAAAGGTATTTGCTATCTTGATTTGGAATAATGGAGGAAAAAGCCTAACTTTGTGACCAGTAAAAAACATCAATCAACAATATAACATAGACAATCATGTACACTCAAGAAAACGGATTTTACATCGCCCACGGTCCCAACGGACCCATCAGCATTCTGGGCAACATGGCCAACAGGCACGGCATGATTGCCGGCGCAACGGGCACAGGTAAGACGGTGACACTGCAAGTGATTGCCGAGAGTTTCTGCAAAGCGGGTGTGCCCTGCTTCATGGCCGACATGAAGGGCGACCTGTCGGGCGTCAGCCAGCCAGGCAAGCTGTCAAGCTTTATCGAGAAGAGATTGCCGGAATTTGGCATCGACCAGGAGAGCCTCACCTTTGAGGGCTGCCCCGTGAGATTCTATGACGTCTTTGGCGAACAGGGAATTCCCATGCGTGCCACCATCGGCGAGATGGGACCCGACCTGATGGGACGCATCCTGGGGCTGAACGACACCCAGACGGGCGTGCTCAACATCCTGTACCGCATCCTCGACGAGAAGGGCGTGTTGCTCGACGATGTCAAGGACCTGCGCAGCGCCCTGGATTGGCTTTCCAAGCACGCCAAGGAATATACCACCCAGTATGGTAACGTTGCTCCTGCCAGCATCGGCGCCATCCAGCGTGCCCTGCTGCACCTTGAGAACCAGGGTGCCGACAAGTTCTTTGGCATCCCGTCGTTTGACATTCAGGACCTGCTGGCCACACGCGACGGCAAGGGCGTGTTGAGTGTCCTCGCCGCCGACAAGTTGATGATGCAGCCCAAACTGTATTCCACCTTCCTGCTGTGGCTCATCAGCGAGTTGTACAGCACTTTGCCCGAGGTGGGTGACCTGGAGAAGCCCAAACTGGTGTTCTTCTTCGACGAGGCGCACATGCTGTTTGAGGAGACGAGCAAGGCGCTCACCGACAAGATCGAGCAAGTGATTCGCCTCATCCGCAGTAAGGGCGTGGGCATCTTCTTTATCTCACAGTTGCCCACCGACATTCCCGACATTATCCTGGGACAGCTCGGCAACCGCGTGCAGCATGCCCTGCGAGCCTACACGCCGCGCGACCAGAAGGCCGTCAAGGTAGCTGCCGAAACCTTCCGCGCAAATCCCGATTTCAAGACCGAAGACGCCATCCTGGAGCTGGAAACCGGCGAGGCTCTGGTATCCTTCCTCGACGAGAAGGGTGCCCCCAGCGTTGTGGAACGTGCCAAGGTGCTCTTCCCGTTGAGCCAGATCGGTGCCATCACTGAGGGCCAGCGACTCGACATCATGAATGCCAATAGCGACATGAACCGAAAGTACAAGGAGGTTCAGGAAAGAGAAAGCGTGTTTGAGGTATTCGCCCGCGAAGCCGAGGCCGAAGCCAAGGCCGCCGAAGAGGCTGCTGCCGCCAAAGAGGCCGAGAAAGCCAAGAAAGGGGAGAAGAGCATCTGGTCCAAGGTATGGAAAGCCGTCGTCACAGCCGTCACCGGAACGATAGCAACCATCGTGGGCAAGACAGTGTCAGATGCCATCACGGGCAAGAAAAGCAAGAACACCAGCGTCAAGGACGCAGCAGGGCGCGCCGTTAAGAACGCCACCAGCGCCGCAGGGCGTCAGATCCTGCGTGACGTGCTGGGCAATGTGGTCAAGGGAAAATAATCATACCACTATAATAGCGGTCTAATGTGGCCGCACATAGCAAGACAGCTTGAAAAATGATCGGCTCTGGGGTGTGAACCTCAGAGCCGATTGACATGTGCTTAGTAATTGATTTGATAAGTATTGTGCTTGATATGGTCGTTTCTATTTCTTCACGTCACTCACAGGCTTGCCGGCACCTCTCGATAGCAATGGTTTGTATTTTATGGTATTGGTTTGTTTTATTATTAATGTGCGGCAAAAGTCGTTGAATTTAAGTGTGTATGGCACCGGCTAAGCCAAGTGAGCGAAATATCAACATTATTACATTAACTTTCAATCTTTATTGCGTGGGGCCGAACTCTTCAAAGCGGCCATCACTGTAAAACACCATGATATTGACCACACGACGGGCATCGGGCGATGCTGCACCCCGGGGTAGCCTTCCTGCAGTGCTGCTGCGCATGATACTCTTGATGGCCTCATTGACCGTCGAGGGTGTTGCCAGGCGCTGAGCCGATTTGGATGCCGGGCGATAACCTGCCGAAGAATCGTCATCGTCAAACGAGATGGCACGCTGTCCCAGCTCATCCACAAGGTGATCATCGCCAGCAGCATCGGCTGACATTTTGTCATTCTCCTGATTGGACTCACCATTGGACATAATCATCTCGCCATCGCCAAAGAGAAGCCACATGATGTTGAGCGTAGGATATGCACGATGTATCTTGGCGATTACCTCATCACTCACTTTCTTGTTGCGACCATTGAGCAACTGCGAAAGCGTGGGTCGAGGTATCACACAAGTATCAGCAAACTGGGAATTGGAGATCCCAGCATGTTCCAGAAACTTTTTTAATCTCGATACAATATCCATTTAAGAACAATTTTTAGTTCGCGCTCAAGTGCACGAGAATCGAAAAAATCCAAGCAGAAAATTATCTGCACTAATTTATCGACCAAGAAAACCCCTCGAGAGGGTCCCAAAATCAAAAAAGCCGCTATTTGGTTTTCTTAATTTTGGGATTGCAAATTTAAAACGAATTTTTGAACTGACCAAATTTAAAAACGAAAATTTTAAAATTTGCAATTACTTTTTCCAAAAAATGACAATTTTAGACAAATCACAAAAGCAAATAAATTTATTTAAACTAATACATTAATTTCTATAGTATATCTATCTATTTTTCAATGTATTTGAGTGATGAAAAATAGCACTCAACGCCGCACTATCCGCAAACACGCTATTATATAAATCAAAACTATAGATTTTCAGCATAATTTATTGTTTTTCAGTTAATTGTAGCATGTTATAATAAATGTTAACGCAAAAATTTGACGTATTTTGGCGCTTTGCAGGCGTAAATTCTCATTTTTTAAGTCATCTGCGCAATTGTAAACCCGACCTGAGGGGCAAAAACCGCCGATTTCAGTCCCCACCCTACTGTTTAGAAACGCAAATGTCCGGGTGTTTTCAATACCGAATAACCTGTTGGTGAATTACCATTTTTGATTTTCTGGAGGCTCAACTCGATTTCCTTGCGAAATTTTTCACGACACCCTACTTCGATACAAAATAGCGAATTTTGAGCTATTCTAATCGATTTAATACTTGTCAATATCTGACAAAAACGCTTTATTTATCGTGGTTTTTATGCATATTTAGTGTCGATTATTCTTGTTTATTTTACACGCCTAAAAACTCAAAATCCTATAAAAATCGGCATTTTTCGAGAAATCAGGCTTTTTTAGCTGAAAAATGGCAAAAATTCGACTTTTTGACCATTTTTGAACTCATCAATCAAAAGCGCTCCATCGGTGTTTCTCACCCACCCTATAAGCAGTTAGACCATAAAAACTGATGATTTAGGCGTGTGTTTTTTATGACTTTTTTCACCTATTTTTTGCCTCATTCATCCTTTTTCAACCCCGTTTTTTGATGCCAAAACCGGAATTTTCTGACCCAAAATCCGTGCAATTTTTAAAAAAGGCTCAAAAATGGCTCCAGAAAACTGTGGGAATTTGACATGAAAACGGCACCTTCCTTGATGAAGATGCCGTTGATTTTTCTTAAAAATCGTGTCAGGTTTTTATGAATCTGACATGAATATCTTAGACTATTTCTAGTCCTTAAGTTCCATTTTGAGGAATTTGGCGGTGACCGATTTTTTGGATTCTGCCACCTGCTCGGGAGTGCCAGCGGCCACCAGTTGACCTCCTCCCCGCCCTCCCTCGGGTCCCATGTCGATGACATAATCGGCACACTTGATCACATCCATATTGTGCTCGATGACGATCACGGTGTTACCTTTCTCGACAAGTCGGTTGAGCACACCTAGCAGAACTTTCACATCCTCGAAGTGAAGTCCCGTGGTCGGTTCGTCGAGAATATACAGCGTCTTGCCTGTGTCCTTCTTGGCCAACTCGCAAGCGAGTTTCACGCGCTGGCATTCACCACCCGAGAGCGTGCTCGAGGGTTGTCCCAGTTTGATATATCCCAGGCCCACATCTTGCAGCACCTTGATTTTCCTTAAAATCACTGGAGTGGCATCAAAGAACTCCACCGCCTGGTTGATGGTCATGTCGAGCACATCGGCAATCGATTTGCCCTTGAACTTCACCTCCAGCGTCTCGCGGTTATAGCGCTTGCCACCACATTCCTGGCAAGGGACGAGCACATCGGGCAGGAAATTCATCTCCACCGCCTTGTAGCCGTTACCGCCACAAGACTCGCAACGGCCTCCTCCCGTATTGAAGGAAAAACGTCCAGGCTTATAGGCCCTGATTCGAGACTCAGGCAGGTGGACAAAGAGGTTGCGGATATCGGTAAACACTCCAGTATAGGTGGCAGCATTGGAACGCGGAGTGCGCCCCAATGGAGCCTGATCCACCGTCACTACCTTGTCCACAAACTCAAGCCCCTCGACGGAGTCGTAGGGCAAGGGGGCAGTGTGCGAGCGGTAGAGCCTCTGGCTCAGGATGGGCTGCAACGTGGCGTTGACAAGTGTGGACTTGCCGCTGCCGCTCACGCCCGTCACACAGATGAAGGTTCCCAGCGGGAATTCCACTTCAACATTCTTGAGGTTGTTACCCCGGCATCCCTTGAGCCGCAGACACTTGCCGATGCCCTCACGGCGCTTTGACGGCACCTCGATGGAGCG
Source organism: uncultured Prevotellaceae bacterium (assembly GCA_947306175.1). Taxonomy (GTDB): domain Bacteria; phylum Bacteroidota; class Bacteroidia; order Bacteroidales; family Muribaculaceae; genus Sodaliphilus. Next base: position 17,699 of record CAMZFV010000003.1, on the reverse strand, counting down.
TGTGCCGTTCAGGTAGTCGGCAGTGAGTGTGTGCTGTGCCAGCAGTTCCTGCGGGGTGCCGACAAACACGACGTTGCCACCCTTGCGTCCTGCCAGGGGACCTATGTCGATAAGATAGTCGGCTTGCAGCATCATCTCCTTGTCGTGCTCCACAACGAGGATAGTGTTGCCATCGTTGCGCAAAGTTTTTAGACTGTTGATCAATCGCTGGTTATCGCGCTGGTGGAGACCGATGGAGGGTTCATCAAGGATGTAAAGTACATTGACAAGCTTGGAACCAATCTGTGTAGCCAGCCTAATGCGCTGACTCTCACCGCCCGACAGCGAAGCGGAGTTGCGGTTGAGCGACATATAGTCCAGCCCCACATCAATCAAAAAGTTCAGCCTTGAGCCGATTTCCTTGACGATTTCGCGGGCAATTTCCCATTGCGTGGGAGATACGTGATTGTGAAGGTCTTCAATCCAGTCGCGCAACTCGCTGATGTCCATGGCCGCCAGCTGGGCGATGTTCTTGTCATGGAGCCTGAAGTGTAACGCCTCACGGTTGAGTCGGGCACCCCCACACTCGGGACATACCGTCCTGGAATAGAACTGGCCAGCCCACTTCTGGGCGGCACTGGAGGCGGTCTCGTCCTGTTGCATCTCGATGTACTTGAGCAGTCCATCAAAAGTGAGGAAATAGTTGCTGGTGCTCAACGTCTCGGTGCGCAGGTTCAAACGCTCGTTGGTGCCGTTAAGGATGTCACTGAGCGCCTCCTCGGGCAACTCATTGAGAGGGGTATCCAACGAGTATCCATATTTCTCACAGATGGCAGATATCTGCCAGAAGATCTGCACGTTTTTGTATTTGCCCAACGGCTGAATGCCTCCATTGCGGATGCTCAGCGTCATGTCGGGCATGATTTTGTCACGATCTATGATGTTGACATAGCCCAAGCCCTTGCATCGCGGGCAGGCGCCCAGGGGCGAGTTGAACGAGAAGTTATGTGGTGCGGGCTCCATGTAGGAGAGTCCTGTCGCGGGATCCATGAGCGAACGGCTATAGTAGCCCACCTCGTCGGTCTCGGCATCCAGTATCATCAGCTGGCCGTTGCCCTGCTTGAAGGCCAGGTCAACGGTATCGGCCAACCGCTTGAGGTCCTTGTCGGCGACCTTGAGTCGGTCCACCACCAGCTCCACGCTGTGGTTGACATAACGGTCCAACTTCATGCCGAAGGTGATCTCGCGCAATGCTCCATCCACCCTCACGTTGATATACCCTTTCTTACGCAGGTTCTCGAACAGGTCCTTGTAGTGGCCCTTGCGGTTCTTGACCAGCGGAGCCAGGATATAGATCCTGCGGCCCTGATAGCGTTCAAGAATCAGCGCCAGAATCTTGTCGATGGTGTATTTGACCATGCGCTCGCCCGAGAGGTAGGAATAGGCGTCGGCAGCACGGGCGTACAACAGGCGCAGGTAGTCATAGACCTCGGTGGTTGTTCCAACGGTACTGCGCGGGTTACGGTTCACAGTCTTCTGCCCTATCGAGATGACAGGGCACAGTCCGGAAATCTTGTCCACGTTGGGGCGTTCCAATATCCCCATCATGTTACGGGCATAGGAAGAGAAAGTCTCCAGATAGCGGCGTTGTCCCTCGGCAAACACGGTGTCAAAGGCCAGCGACGACTTGCCGCTGCCGCTCAACCCGGTCACCACGGTAAGCTTGTAGTGAGGGATCTCCACATCGATGTTCTTGAGGTTGTGCACCCTTGCGCCCAATACCTCAACACTATCTATTTCCTGCCCGTTAAATATCATTATTGTTTCTTATCTCTTAGTCGATGACCCAGTCTTTGTTATAAACCGTAAAGGTGCGCTTGCTGCGGTAGAGATCGTTCTTGTTAGGAATCCTCACCTTGTAGGTCTTGCCTCCAGCATTGGTCAACTTGGTGGAACGGATCCAGGGATTGGCTTCACGCAACTGGGCATAGGTGAGGCCTTTATCTTTGGCCCAGTCAATCCAGTTGGGCACCGATCCCGTAACATCCACAGTCGTGTAGGACACTGGCTGGTACAAGTGCTGGCGGGAGAAGCGGTAACCATAGCGCTTGGGGTTTTCCATCACAAGCTTGTAAGCGATGATACGGAAAACATAGCGGGATGTTTCCTGTACCAGATAGAGGTCAAAGGAATTGTCCACCATCTGCTTGGACAACTCTCCGCTCAGCTTCTGCATACCGGCGTTGTAGCTGGCAGCGACTGTGGGCCAGTGACCATATTTCTTGTATGCCGCCTTCAGATATTTGCAAGCAGCGACAGTCGCTTTTTCAGGGTCATAACGCTCGTCCACCTCGTCACCGACTTCCAAGCCGTAGTCACGGCCAGTACCCGCCAACAATTGCCACATTCCCGCAGCCTTGGCGCTGGAATAGGCGTTGTAGTCCATCGAACTCTCGGTCACCGCCAAGTAGAGGAAATCCAGTGGCACGCCTTGCTCCTTGAGAATCTTGGCGAGCGCAGGGAAATAGCGGTTAGCACGCTTGAAGCACAGTTCGGTCGTTGTCTGGCCATAAATAACACCCGTCAACTCACGATCGAGGCGCTCGGCCATGTCCAAGCGGTCAAAACTCACTTTCTCGCCGGCAAAGGTCACACTAGTAGGTATGTCGGGGCTTGCCGTCGTGCTGAACACGGGCGATGCGGTACTTGCCTTGTTGTATTCCCGCTTGAGCTGAGCCTGAGCCACGGTTGCCGAGGCCAGCAACAAAGCGGCCAGCAATATGATTTTCTTCACGTTATTATATATTCTTCTTTCTGCAAGTAGTTACTTGCTCTTTGATTATTAATATCCTCCAGCACTGGGTATGTCAGTTGAAGTGCCGGCAGCACCTTTCTTGTAACGCAAGATGTTGATGTCTCCACGGCGCTTATATTTCTCACCGCAATTGCCTGTCGCCGTCACCACATAGTAGTAAACGCCGGTATCGACCAGATTGCCATGATATTTTCCATCCCAGCCGCCATCAGGATCGGTGTACTCATATATCAGCGTTCCCCAACGGTTGAAGATCCAGCAGTGGAAATCGGTAAGAGATTTGTAGGAAACCCGCCACACATCGTTCACGTCTGGCGTCGAGCCCGGAGAGAAAATATTGGGACATTCTAACTGGCTCTCCACCACAGTGATGGTATAATTCTCGCCGGTTCGATAATCCTCTTCACTGTATGCTTTACACGAGCCATCATCATTGGCCACCGTATAACGTGCGTAATAAGTGCCGCATTCGGTGAAGGTATAATCCAACACATCCTGGTTGAGTTGGTAGATAACGTCCTCAAATTCTGGATCGGTAGCTATTTCCCACACCCGATATACCACGGCACCATGAGTTTTATCATCGATATAGTAATCGGTGGGATATCCCGTGAATACGATATTAACCGGGGCGGAGCCGCCAAGGCCTTTTTCAAAACTCTTATCTCTCTCATTCTCGTTGTCGCGGATCTCCTGATCGGCCTTCGACATGCAGCTGACGGCTCTAGGCACGTAATCGTATTTATTGGTGCTCACTGTGTCAAGCCCCCACTTCCTCAAGTAGTAGTCTCCACTGAGGGTAATGGAGTCGTTATTGCACAATGGCGGCGTAATCATTATTTCTCCTAGACTCTCAAAAGTCTCTTCCATCGGTGTGTTCGTCCAGCAGGAGTCAGCGTCGGACCATACGAGCGTGTTGTAATACAGTTTTAGTTGTCTATCCAGATACCTCGTGGAACCTTTATAGGTACTGTAGGGAATCTTGGGCACATTGCCATCCACCCTGAAATGCGACACATCGCATGGATTGTCATCATCGAGAAACATGTCGTAGAGTTCCATGAGATAGTCGGAGTAGTTCACCACCCAGAAACGGAAGGTGTCGTTGATAATGTAACCGGTATTGGGTATCACCTGGGTGAGCGTCGTTTCATAGCCATTCCACCGAACTCCATCGATTTCATCGTTATAACTTTCGAAGGTGCACACTTTCGCTCGTTCACCAGTATCCGACACATAGTGCATAGTCACACCCTGAGTGTCATAAATGACATAGATTTTGAAGTCAGGAGTGCTCTCAGGAGCCAAAAGGGGTGGATAATCATTACAGCTGCCACCCGTAAACGACAACTGGCCACTTGCCGACAACAAAGCCAGCGCGGCCGCCATGAGCGAAATCAATCTCTTGTTCATAGTGCGCACTTAATATTTCTTTTTACATTATATATAACGTGAACCCACCCTCGGTTATTGTGATTTCTGTAAAAAGGGGAATAGGAAAAAGGGATATGTCGAAGGAATGCACTACCTTTGCAGTATCATTTACACATTAAATATATAGGAATAAGATGGAACAGAACGATTACATGAGCACGATGCCGCGACGCGAGCGGGCCGTGATGTACAAGCGTGATCATAACTGCTGTCAGGCCGTGCTGTTGGCCTTCGCTCCAGAGCTGGGTCTGCCTGAGGAAAAACTGCTGGCTATGGGAGCCTGTTTTGGCAGCGGAATGGGGTGTATGGAAGAAACCTGCGGTGCCCTGGTAGGTGCCCAAATGGCGCAGGGGTTGCTGAAATTTGACAACCGCCGGATGAACCCCAAGGCAAGCCAACTGAGGGCCGAGTTTGAACAGCTGTGCGGTGCCACACGGTGCAAGGACTTGAAGGGCGTGGGAACAGACCGTGGCGTGCTGTGCTCATGCGAGGACTGCGTGCGACACGCTGTCGAAGCCTTAGAGGAAAGGCTATGAGGTTAATCTGAATGATGGTACAATCATGACTTATACCCATCGCCACTACCGGTGGCGATATTTTTTTTATTTAATGTGATTTTTTAGCTGAACTTGTTCAAATTTTAGATAAATTTGGCGGCACCTCAACAAAAAAAAGAATGAATTCTTTTTGTTTTGTGTTCGGTTTGCACAAATTTTCAGTAATTTTGCAGTCCAATTTAAGAGAGTTTTTTATTACAGAAATCATAACTAACACTTATACAGACAATTCATCATGGGATGGTTTTCATTCACTCAAGAAATCGCTGTCGATTTAGGAACAGCCAACACCATTATCATCCATAACGACCGCATCGTCATCGACGAGCCGTCGGTAGTCGCCCTTGACTCCAAGACCAACAAGCCCATCGCCGTGGGTGAGCGCGCCCGCGAGATGCACGGCAAGGTGCATGAGGGCATCCGCACCGTGCGCCCCTTGAGCGACGGTGTGATCGCCGACTTCAACGCCGCCGAGCACATGATCCGCGGCATGATTAAGAAGGTGAGCGCCAAGAACCACTGGTTCTCCCCCTCTCTGCGCATGGTCGTTTGCGTACCCTCGGGCTCGACCGAGGTAGAGATCCGCGCCGTGCGTGACTCTAGCGAACACGCTGGAGGCCGTGAGGTTTACATGATTTACGAGCCCATGGCTGCCGCCCTGGGTATCGGTCTTGACGTACTAGCTCCCGAGGGCAACATGATCGTTGACATCGGTGGCGGTACGACCGAGATCGCCGTTATCTCACTGGGTGGTATCGTGAGCAACAAGAGCATCCGCACCGCAGGTGACGACCTGACCGAGGACATCCAGGAGCACATGCGCCGCGCCCACAACGTGCGCGTGGGTGAACGCACTGCCGAGGCCATCAAGATCAACGTGGGCTCAGCCCTCACCGACCTTGGTCCCGACGCCCCCGAGGATTTCATTATCCATGGTCCCAACCAGGTCAACTCACTGCCCCTTGAGGTGCCCGTGACCTATCAGGAGGTGTGCCACTGCATCGAGAAGTCCATCTCCAAGATCGAGGCTGCCGTGCTGAGCGCCCTGGAGCAGACTCCTCCCGAGCTGTATCAGGACATCGTCCACAACGGCATCTTCCTGACCGGTGGTGGCGCCCTGTTGCGCGGCCTTGACAATCGCTTGACCGACAAGATCGGCATCGAGTTCCATGTCGCCGAGGATCCCCTGCACGCTGTGGCCAAGGGTACCGGCATCGCATTGAAGAACATCAAGCACTTCAAGTTCCTCATGCGTTAATTCTTAAGGCATTAGGCTTTAGGTATTAGGCATTAGGAGGCATCCGCACCTAAAGCCTAACGCCTAAAACCTAAAACCTGAACGCCTAAAGGCACGATGAACAATCTGCTCAACTTTTTCGTCAAACACAGTGCGTGGTTCATTTTCGCAATCTATGTGATATTGAGCCTCGTGCTGCTGTTTAAGGATAACCCTTACCAGCAGAGCGTCTATCTGACCTCGGCCAACTCACTGAGTGCCACGGTCTATAAGGCGTTCAATAGCGTCACGTCCTATTTCCACCTGAAGGACATCAACGAGAGCCTTCAGGAACGTAACGCCGCCCTGGAGATGGAATTGATTGAGCTGAAAGGCCAACTCGGCCAACTGGAGTTGCAGTCTCCCGATTCGTTACGGCAGCCCGCGTTGCGGCAATATGACTTTGTGATGGCCCAGGTCATCAGCAACAGCATCGCCCAGCCCAACAACTACATCACCATCGACCGGGGTTTTATTGACGGCATCCGTCCCGAGATGGGCGTCATCGACCAGAACGGCGTAGTGGGCATCGTCAATGTGGTGGGTCCTCATGCCGCACGCGTGGTATCGTTGCTCAATCCGCACATGAGGCTCTCGTGCAAGCTGCGCAAAAACGACTTCTTCGGCAGTCTGGTGTGGGACGGCAAGAGCCCGCGCTATGCCGTGCTTGAGGAGTTACCCAAACATGTCAAGTATCAGAAGGGCGACACGATCGTCACCAGCGGCTATTCGGCCGTATTTCCCCCGGGCATCGTTGTGGGTATTGTCGAGGGCCTTGCACGAGGCACAACCGACAGCTTTACATCGTTGCGCGTCAGGCTGACGACCAACTTCAGCCAGCTGAGCAACGTACGCATCATCACCAACAGCATGAAGGAGCAGGTTGACGCATTGCGTCGAGCAGAGTTGGGTATCGATACCGCTGCCAACATCCAAATGCGTCCCGAACTCAAGCCCGAGATTGTTGATGTCGTTCCCTCGCAGGAGCAAGCCAACAAAGCCGAGAAGCCCGCTCAGCAACCGACTCCACCTGCACAGCCTGTTCAGCCCATACAACAACCGGCCCAACCAGCCCAGCCAGTCCCGACACCCGAGCAACCAGATAATCAAGGAGGAGAGCAGCCATGACAAAGACCGTAATCCAGTTCATATTGCTCTTCCTGGTGCTCATGGTGCTGCAGCTGGTGTGCAACAAGATTGTGTTGTTCAACGTGGCCATGCCCATTGTGTTCATCTACCTGATCCTGCGCCTGCCCGTTAATCTGCATGGCGGATGGGTGTTGACCATTGCCTTCTTCACGGGCCTGATCATGGATATCTTCAACAACACCCCGGGCATGAACTCGCTGGCCTGCACCATTCTGGCAGCAGTCAGGCGCCCCGTGTTCAACCTGTTTGTCTCGCGCGAGACCGACATGAATGTCCCCATCCCCTCGGTGGACTCGATGGGCGTTGGCGACTATTTCAAGTACATGGGCACGCTCGTGACCCTGTATTGCGGTCTCATCTTCCTGATCCAGGCTTTCACGTTGCACAATATTGTGCTCACGCTTGCCCGCATCGCCGCCAGCAGCGTTTTGTCGATCATCATCATATTCGGGTTGGACAGTTTAGTGAGCACACGCCGTGAGAAAAGATTATAACCTCGAGAAGCGCAAGCTGGTCATCGGCGGCTTTATCGTGGTGATTGTCATCATCTATATCATCCGCCTGGTGCAGCTGCAACTGCTGGACAACACCTACAAAGCCCATGCCGACAACAACGCCTTCATGGAGAAGGTGATCTATCCGTCGCGTGGCCTCATCTATGACCGCAACGGTAAACTCGTGGTGTATAACACCCCTGAGTATGACCTGGTCATGATCCCCAAGGATGTGATCCCGTTTGACACCATCGACTTCTGCAACACGCTGCAGATCAGCCGCAGCGAGTTTGATAAACGTTGGGAGGAGATGAGAAAAAGCCGCAATTACTCGGCCTTCACCCAACAGGTGTTCATGAACCACCTCACGCCTGAGGATTACGGTCGCTTGCAGGAGAAACTTTACCGTTTCCCGGGGTTCTACGTCGTACAGCGCATTCTGCGCCAGTATAACTACCCTGTCGCCGCCAATGTGCTGGGCGACATCCGCGAGGTCAACGCCCGCGACATTGAGAATGACGACTACTACCGCCCCGGCGACTACACGGGCGACTTGGGCATCGAGAAGAGTTACGAGAACTGGCTGCGCGGCATCAAGGGAAAGGAAATCCTCATCCGTGACGCAACTGGCAAGATTAAGGGCCACTATAACGACGGCGCCGATGACGTGTCGCCTGTCGCCGGCAATAACCTGAAGTTGAGTATCGACATCGAACTGCAAGCCTATGGCGAACTGCTGATGCAGGGTAAGGTGGGTGCTATCGTGTGCATCGAGCCCAAGACGGGCGAGATCCTGGCACTGGTATCCAGTCCGACCTACGACCCGGCTCTGCTCATGGGTAAGGAGCGCGGCAAGCATTACCGCGACCTGGTCAACAACCGCCTCAAGCCACTGTATGACCGCTCCATCATGGCGGCCTATCCTCCAGGCTCGACCTTCAAGCCCACCCAGGGCCTGATTTTCCTTGACGAGGGCATCATCACGACCAGCACCATGTTCCCGTGTCATCGCGGCTATGTCAATGCGGGCCTGCGCGTGGGGTGCCACGGCCACGGTTCCCCCATCAATCTCAAACCCGCCTTGCAGACCTCATGCAACGCCTACTTCTGCTGGGGCTTCAAGTACATGATGGATAAGCGCTCCAAGTATGGTTCGACGGGCAAAGCCTTTGAAGTGTGGAAAAACCACATGGTATCGATGGGCTATGGCTACAAACTGGGCATCGACATGCCAGGAGAGAGCCGTGGCTTTATCCCCAACACCGCATTCTATGACAAAATCTACGGTGCCGGCCAGTGGGTAGGCCAGACCATCATCAGCGACGCCATCGGTCAGGGCGAAATCCTTGCCACGCCGCTCCAGATCGCCAACCTGAGCGCCACCATCGCCAACCGCGGCTACTACATCACCCCCCATGTGGTCAAGAACATCGAGGGTGTCGGCGTGCTCAAGAAAAACCTGGAACGCCACGATACCGACATCGATAAGAGTTACTATAACGACATCGTCGAGGGCATGCGCATGGCTGTGTTGGGAGGCACTTGTACCCGTGCCAACATCCCAGGCCTGGACGTGTGCGGCAAGACGGGAACGGCCCAGAACCCACATGGTCGTGATCACTCGGTATTCATGGGATTTGCACCGATGAACAATCCCAAAATCGCTGTATGCGTCTATGTCGAGAACGCGGGCTTTGGCGCCGCCTTCGGTGTTCCCATCGGAGCCTTGATGATCCAGCGCTACCTGCGCGGCAACTCTGCAGGCCTGCAGGCCCAAGGCCGCGCGATGGCCAGCCGCCACACCATTGCCTACCCCAAGGCAAAGAAAACTTCCACTACCGGCACCCAGGCCGACAACAATAAGACCAAACCGTCAACAAAACCCGTTTCAAGCGATGGAAATCAGGAATGAAGATGAGAATACCAACCTATTGAGGTCAGTGGACTGGTTCACGATCGTCCTCTACCTCATCATGGTCGTCGCAGGCGCGGTGAGCATCTATGCCGCTACTTACGACTATGACAAGGCGAGCATGTTTGACCTGAGCGAGTTCTCGGGCAAGCAGTTCCTGTGGGCGGGTCTCTCGTTCCTCATCGGTTTCTCGCTGCTGCTGATCGACAAGCGCATCTATGAGGCCTACGCCTACCCCATCTACGGGTTCATGATACTACTATTGATCGTCACCATCTTCGTCGCGCCCGATATCAAAGGTTCGCGTTCATGGTTGGTATTCGGTCCCGTGAGCCTGCAACCCGCTGAATTTGCCAAGGCGGCGACCGCGCTGGCCCTGGCAAAACTCTTCAGCACCTACGGCTTTACGCTCAACGGTTGGCGCAATTATGCCATTGCCATCGGAATCATCCTGTTGCCCATCCTGTGCATCATTTTGGAACGGGAGACTGGTTCTGCACTGGTTTACACGTCGCTGATATTCGTCCTCTACCGCGAGGGTATGTCGGGTTTTGTGCTGTTTGCGGCCTTGATGGCGGTAGTGTATTTCGTTGTGGTGCTCAAGTTTGCCGCTATCACGATCATGAGCATCCCCCTGGGCATGTTCATCGCCTTTATCCTGATGATGGCACTGGTCGTGGGCATGTTGCTGGTCTATTGCCGCTCGTGGATCCTGGGGCGCAATGTATTGTTGTGGTATCTGGCCACAGGCGTTATCGCTGGAGGCCTCACACTGGCAGGCGTGCATGTCAATGGCTACGCTTTCTTCCTGCCGGTCATCATCCTGTCGCTGGTCTATCTGCTCTACGGCATGTTGCATGATGACCTCAAGAAGGTGCTCATCACCATCTGCTTTGCCGCTGCCTCACTCGTCTTTATATTCACGGTAAGCTACGCGTTCAACAAGGTGCTGGAGCCGCATCAGCAGAAACGCATCATGGTCACCCTAGGCATTGCCGATGACCCTCGCGGAGCAGGCTATAACGTCAATCAGAGCAAAATTGCCATCGGCAGTGGCGGTTTGACGGGCAAGGGCTTCCTGAACGGCACCCAGACCAAACTCAAGTATGTGCCCGAGCAGCACACCGACTTCATCTACTGCACCATCGGCGAGGAACAGGGATTTGTGGGCAGTGTGGCGGTTCTCGTACTGTTCCTGGCACTGATCCTGCGCATTATCACCATAGCCGAGCGCAACCACTCGACCTTTGCACGAGTCTATGCCTATTGCGTCGCGTCCTATCTGATTTTCCACCTGGCCATCAATATTGGTATGGTCATCGGGCTATGCCCCGTCATCGGCATCCCGTTACCGTTCTTCAGTTACGGCGGCTCTTCGCTATGGGGTTTCACCATCCTACTCTTCATCCTCCTACGCATCGACGCCGACCGCCAAGCCTACGGCTCCTGGTAATCACCACAGGAAAACAACGAAAAGGAAAACAATGAATACAAAAAATACAATAGCATCCGCTTCCTGCCCCCAACAACGATGTCAACACCTTTTTTCATTGCGAAAAGTTCGTTGCGAAGAGTTCGCAATGAAAGAAATATGCTCGATATAAAAGATTTACAGTAAAAAATTTGGTTGGTATCATAAAACCATTGTATCTTTGTAACCGTCATTAATTTAATGGAAGTTAATTTAATGGCTATTATATTAATTGCAGCGATTGATTATGAAGTTCTATAATCGAGAAAAAGAGTTAGCCATACTCCAAAAGAATTGGGAGCAGTCATCCCGCGGCTCAGTGATGACAACCCTTATCGGTCGGCGTCGGGTGGGCAAAACATCATTATTGCTCAAAAGCGTCGAAGGAAATAGATATTTATATATCTATATTCCCAAGGACAACGAGCAGATGCTATGCCAGCGGATTCAACGCCAAGCCGAACGTGATTTGGGGCTCAACATTTACGGACAGGTCACCAGTTTTGGGCAACTATTTGAGAATCTGATGGCCTACGGAAGGGAAAATAACTACACCATTATTATCGATGAGTTCCAAAATCTGCTGAATGTTAATAAGGCCATCCCCAGCATGATTCAAGACATCTGGGATAGGTACAAGGATAGCACTCACGTGAATCTGATTTTGTGCGGCTCCATCTATTCGATGATGAAACGCATCTTTGATAACAGTGATGAGCCCCTATACGGACGCCGTGATTCTGCCATAAGACTTCTGCCCTTTGGCCCATCTACTCTTAAGACCATTCTCAGGGATTATAATCCGAATTACACTCCAGAAGACTTGCTTTGCCTCTACATGATGACTGGTGGTGTGGCCAAATATGTTTCCCTGCTAATGGATGCCGGTGCCACTAGCAAGAAAAAGATACTGGATTATGCGCTCTCCAATGATTCGCCCATGTTGACCGAAGGCACAGAAATGCTTCTCTCAGAATTTGGACGGGACTATGGCACCTACTTTGCCATTATGGAACTCATAGCCAACGGCAAAACTTCACAGACCGCTATTGACAGCATAATAGGCAAGAACACTGGGGCATACCTGAACAATCTATCCCAAGAGTATGCACTAATCAGCAAGAATGTGCCATTGCTCAGCAAACCCGGCAATCGCAACATTCGCTGGCAAATCAACGATCCTTTCCTTCGCTACTGGTTCCGTTTCATTCACCCTTACCAGAACCTTATTGAGAGTCAGCAATTGAACCTACTGCGCAGATACATTGACGAACATTACGAGGAATTCACGGGCAAAACGCTTGAAAGTTATTTCCATTCCAAATATATGGAAAGTGGCCAATACACACGCATCGGCAACTGGTGGGATCGTAAAGGCCTACATGAAATCGACATGATTGCGATTAATGAATTTGATAAACACTGCGTCATTGCCGAAATCAAGCGAAACCGTCATAAAATCAGCTTGGCCGAACTGAATAACAAAATCAGTTGTCTGCCACGGGAATTCGGTGAATATTGCATTCAGAGCCGTGGGTTATCTCTTGAGGATATGTGATTGTGAGATTGGCATTGTTTTTGCTTATACATTAATATATAGATGCAACGGTTGTTGAGAACATATTTGACGATGTTGTGTGCCCTGTGTGCGACGGGTACACTTGAAGCTGCACCCGCACTTCCCCTACCCCCTGAACCTGTACAGGCCCAAGAGCAGGAGGACTCCATAAAGGTGAGTCTTGTCACCTTCTATCCTGGCAGTGAGCCGCACAACATCTGGGGACACAGCGAGATACGCGTCCAGCAAGGCCCCATTGACCTTTACTTCAACTACGGTGTGTTTGACTTTCAGGCTCCCGCGTTCATGTGGCGATTCATGCTGGGCGAAACTGACTATATGTGCGTCCCTGTGCCGCGGGCTTACGCCACTATGGGCATGGAAGGGCGCCGAATGGTGGAGCAGGAACTTAACCTGCCCCAAGACAGGGCACTCATGGTGAAAGAGTTCCTGTGGAACAACGCACAACCCGAGAATTGCACCTATCGTTATAAATTCCTGAGCGACAACTGCTCTACCCGCCCCCGCGACATCATCGAGATGGCGGCTGGCGAGGGGCTGCAATATCCCGCGATGAGCGACACGACTGTCACTTATCGTGACATTTTGGCACACTATTGCCGCAACTACTCGTGGGAGCGCTTCGGCATCGACCTAGTGCTCGGTTGGGACACCGATACCGTGCTTGACCAGCGGGCCACCATGTTTATCCCCATGCTGCTGATGGATGCCGTCGCTGATGCCACTGTGAATTACGGCGACACGACCATGGCGTTGGTTAGGGCGACCACCGTGCCAGTTGATGCCAGCACCGACGGCAAAATCAAGCCTCCCACACCCTGGTATCTGTCACCCATGGCATTCGCCTTGCTTGTATTAGCGCTGACCCTGCTCGTCAGCGTTCGTGACTGGCGCCGCCATGACGTCTCACGGTGGTTTGACACCATCTTGTTTACGGCTGGGGGCATTGCAGGCTGCATCCTTCTTTTCCTCATATTCTTCTCGACCCACGAGGCCACCTCGCCCAACATCAACATCGTATGGCTCCACCCCCTGTTGCTGTTACTGGCTGTACTGCCCTGGTTCAAGAAGACCCGCGGCGCCGCCCGCTGGCTGCATGCCCTGAATGCACTTCTCGTGGCCCTGCTCATGCTGGCATGGCCCTGGCAGCCGCAGGTGGGCAACGTCGCCTTCTTCCCGCTGATGGCAGCCCTGATCACGCGTTCGCTCACGAATGTGTGGCTGGGCAGCCAGAATACCCGCGGCCCCACCTCTAAATAGTTAGAAGTTAGGAATTAGGAGTTAGAAGTGATTCTGACCTTGATGTCCTTCATGTCTTTAAAGCCCTTAAAGACTCCTTTCTATTAAAAATCGCTATATCATAGCGGCTAATCGGCTAAAAAATTGTACCTTTGCCATTTAGTTGATTTTGGATAATAACAAAAACATAAATACATACAACAACAAACCAAAAAATGGGACTTAGTGACATTTTGAAATCAATGTTTGGCAATAAGTCAACGCGCGACCTGAAGAAGATCACGCCTATTGTCAACCAAATCAAAGCAATTTATCCCGAGATTGATGGACTGGACATTGACAGCCTGCGCCAACGCACTGCCGACATCCGCCAGTTCCTTAACGACTCGGTAAAGGACAAACGCGATGAGATCGACCGCATCAAGGCCGAAATCGAGACCCTCGACTATGAGGAGCGCGAACCGCTGTGGAAGAAGGTCGATGATATCCAGAAGGAAATTCTCGACGTGCTCGAAGACAAGCTCAACGAGGTATTGCCCACTGTGTTTGCCATCGTGAAATCCACCGCAAGACGCTTTGCCGAGAACGAGACCATCACTGTTACCGCCACCCAACTCGACCGTGACCTAGCTGCTGAAGGTAAGGACTTCGTCTCGATTGACGGTGACAAGGCCATTTACACCAACCACTGGATTGCCGGTGGTAACGACATGAAGTGGGACATGGTACACTATGACGTTCAGCTCATCGGTGGTATCGTCCTGCACGAAGGCAAGATCGCCGAGATGGCGACTGGTGAAGGTAAGACCCTGGTGGCTACCCTCCCCGTCTTCCTCAACGGCCTGACCGGCAACGGTGTTCATGTGGTGACCGTCAACGACTACCTGGCCAAGCGCGATAGCGAGTGGATGGGTCCGTTGTACATGTTCCACGGCATGACCGTTTCCTGCATCGACAAGACCGAACCCAACTCCACCGAGCGCCGCGAAGCCTACAACTGCGACATCACCTTCGGTACTAACAGTGAGTTCGGTTTTGACTACCTGCGCGACAACATGGCGATGCGCCCCGAGGACATGGTACAGCGTCCCCACAACTTCGCCATCGTCGATGAGGTCGATAGTGTGCTTATCGATGATGCCCGTACCCCGTTGATTATCTCCGGTCCCGTGCCCAAGGGTGAAGACCAGATGTTCAACGACTTCAAGCCCAACGTGGAGCGCGTGTATAATGCCCAGCGCCAGTTGGTGACCAGCCTGCTCGCCGATGCCAAGAAGATGATGGCCAGCGAGGACCAGGCCACTGTCAAGGAAGGTACGCTGAGGCTCTACCGAGCCTTCAAGGGTCTGCCCAAGTACAAGCCCCTGATCAAGTACCTGAGCGAAGAGGGTGTCAAGAACGCCATGCTCAAGACCGAGGCCTTCTACATGCAGGACAACAGCCGCGAGATGCCCGTTGTAACCGATCCCCTGTTCTTCATCATTGACGAGAAAAACAACACCGTGGAGATGACCGATAAGGGTATCGACGTGCTCACCAAGGGTACCGACGACCCCGAATTCTTCATCCTCCCCGATATCGCCGCTCAGCTGTCGGCAGTGACCAACGAGCCGCTCACCGACGAGGAGAAGACCAACAAGAAGGACGAACTGCTCGCCAACTACTCTGTAAAGGCCGAGCGCGTACACACCGTGACACAGCTGTTGAAGGCCTACACCCTGTTCAACCGCGATGACGAGTACATCGTTGATGGCGAGGGCAAGGTGAAGATTGTGGATGAACAGACTGGCCGTATCATGGAAGGTCGCCGTTATAGCGACGGTCTGCACCAGGCCATCGAGGCCAAGGAGGGCGTGAACGTCGAGGCTGCAACCCAGACGTTTGCCACCATCACGCTGCAGAACTACTTCCGCATGTACCACAAGTTGGCAGGTATGACCGGTACCGCCGAGACCGAGGCTGGTGAGTTCTGGGACATCTACAAGCTGGATGTTGTGACCATTCCCACTAACAAGCCTGTTATCCGCAACGATATGTCCGACCGCGTTTACAAGACGCAGAAGGAAAAATTCAATGCCGTTATTGCCGAGATTGAGGCCATGCGCAATTCTGGCAGACCTACGCTGGTGGGTACCACGAGCGTCGAGATCAGTGAGATGCTGAGCCGTATGCTCAACATGCGCCACATCCCGCACAACGTGCTTAACGCCAAGCTGCACCAGAAGGAGGCCGACATCGTCGCCCAGGCAGGTCAGTCTATCGACGGCAAGGGTGTTGTGACCATCGCCACCAACATGGCAGGTCGTGGTACCGATATCAAGCTTTCGCCCTCCGTTAAGGAGGCTGGCGGTCTGGCTATCATCGGTACCGAGCGCCACGAGTCACGCCGCGTTGACCGTCAGTTGCGCGGTCGTTCCGGTCGTCAGGGAGACCCGGGTTCTTCGGTATTCTTCGTGTCGTTTGAGGACAAACTGATGCGTCTGTTTGCCAGCGAGAGCGTTGTCAAGACGCTTGACCGCTTGGGACTCAAGGATGGCGAAGCCATCGAGAGCAACATGGTGACCAAGAGCATCGAGAACGCCCAGAAGCGCGTCGAGGAGAACAACTTCGGTATCCGTAAGCACCTGCTCGAGTATGACGACGTGATGAATGCCCAGCGCAAGGTGATCTACACCCGCCGCCACCACGCCCTCATCGGAGAGCGCATTGGTCTGGACATCATCAACACCCTCTACGACAGCGTGGAGGATATGGTCGAAAAATATGGTCCCGACGATTTTGAGGACTTCAAGATGCAAGTGCTCAAGACCTACGCCATCGAGCCCCCCTTCGACGAGGAACAATTCCGTCGCATGGACGATGGCAAGAAGCAGGAAATCCTGTACGATGCTGTTCTCAAGGCCTTCAACCGCAAGATGGAACGCCTGAGTGAGGTCGCTGATCCCATCATCCAACAGATTGTTGCCGAGCAGCAGTCCAATGGCATGGAGCCTCAAGGCCTGATCCGCGTTCCCATCACCGATGGCAAGCGCACCTTTGGCGTCGTCATCGACATCAAGGAGGCTGCCAATACTCACTGCAAGTCGTTGACCAAGGCTTGGCAGAAGGCTGTGATGCTGCTCACCATCGACGAAAACTGGAAAGAGCACCTGCGTGAAATGGACCAGTTGCGCCAGAGCGTGCAGAACGCCAGCTATGAGCAGAAAGACCCGCTCGTGATCTACAAGACCGAGGCCTTCAACATGTTTAAGCAGATGGTAGCTATCATGAACGGAAAATCCATCGCCGTGCTCATGCGTGGCCAGATTCCCGAGGCACCGCCCCAACAGAACGTGCAGGAGCGCGAGCCGCAGCAGCGTCAGCGTTACAGCGAGGGACGCGGCGGCGAGCCTGATCCCAGCCGTCCCAATGCGGCTCCCGTTGGTCCCCGTCCGCAAGGCCCCACCGGCCCCATCCGCAACGAGGGTCCCAAGATCGGCCGCAACGATCCCTGCCCCTGCGGCAGCGGCAAGAAGTACAAGAACTGCCACGGTCGCGGCCTGGCCTAACCGCCTTACCACAACCAACTACAAATCACGCCAGCCTCACAGTCGAGACTGGCGTGATTGCTTTATTTCCATTAGTGTAATTCGCAGTAAAAGAGTCACGGCATTTCGTCGTCGATGATGAGGCGAAGCCATTGTGCGGTGGTCAAGGGGATGGGGCCAGCGGGATGGGTGGACATCAGGCGCTCGTTGAGTCCTGACTTCGTCATTGCGTCACCCAAAATTCGTCTGTGAATAGGGGCGCGATGC
>CAMZFV010000002.1 GCA_947306175.1 uncultured Prevotellaceae bacterium | reverse complement strand
TTATTAAAACGAGACATATAAACATCAAATTTTAAAAATTTACCGAACTATTGAATAGTTAGACATGAAAGATATAATAAGACTTACCAACATCTCACATTAGCAGCCAATCACATATTTACTAAATGGGCATTTGGAAACTAACCAAGAGAACAATAAAGACAAAATGAATGAACTCATAGTAATTACTGGAGTTTGTACAAGTCCTGGCAAATTGTCAATGACATCAAGATTCCAGATAATTCTTCTTATTAAAAAGAAATGAATAAAATATATGCCAAATGATAATGTGGAAATCTTTCCAACAATTGACATCTGTTGATTTGGAATACGCATAACCAAAACAAAAACGACAAAAGCCATCATAGCTACTGGAAGTGACAGATACCATAGTAGCGAACAAAAATCGAACTCAATTCCACTAGAATACAAAATCAACGGAACAATAACAGCAACAGCAATCGCTCCGACAACATGCCACAAGCGAAATTCATAATAACGCATAAGGTAATACCCTAAAATAAAATATCCAACATAACCAGAAAAGTAATACAAGATACCAGAAACGGAGTCATTTATATGAAGCCATAAGCCAAGGTATGGATAAACAAGTGTCACCCACCAAAGAAGAAGATAAAACTCAACCTCTTTCTTAGACACATTTCTCAACCATTGGGACAAAATTGGTGTCAGCAAGTACAATCCAGCCAGCGTATACATAAACCACAACACACCACATCCCTGTACTGCAAAAGGGAAATTGATGATAGATTTCAAAAAGACTGCTATTGATGTTTTCGCCGTCATGGATTCCACCAACAAATAAAATAGTGTCCAAAAAAACGTTGGAAATAATATTTTGGAAAACCTGCGTTTTAAAAAATCCTTTATTGCCAATTGATTACCCAAAAGTAAAGCTCCACTAATCATGAAAAACAACCCTATCCCCGGAGCCGAGAGATAATTAATGCCTGAAAGCACATAGCCAGGAGCGCTATATGGCTGAGGTGAATGCATTAACACAATCATTAATACTGCTATCACCCTCAAAATATCAAGTCGACAATCTCTTTTTGTCATAGCATTTTCCATCTATCTTCTCAACTTGTAGCATATAACCATAGTATTCAATACGTTATCATAACGATATCAAGCTTATTATAATATATTGGCTTCATAAACAGATTAACCTCGTCTAAAAAAATGATATATGCTTCTACAAAACGCATTCTGTGACAATCTCCCTATTATTTTGCTAACGCACTGATATCCCGTATACGGCAGATTGAGAAATGACCAGGATAATATTCGGACTGCTATAGATCGTTGATCGGGACGAGAAGGGACATCAGCCCACTGAGTCAATTGATGAAAATGGATATATACATTCCTTAGAGGGTGTAACGAATTATCTATCCATGGGCGATTATAAAAGCCCTCTGTAAAATGAATTATCGCGGGAGCGTCTATAGCTTCATTAACTTCCTGTTGACCATAGAATGGCGTATTGTGTTTTTTCAACAAAGAATATGGATGAGAAAAATAGGACGTTGTCACATTAAACTTTGGAGGCACCACTAATTTATGCTGATTGCAGACACCATTAATGATACCTTGATCATGATGTACAACCTTCCCCCCATGTGCAAGCAAGAAATCAAGACATCGTTGTGTTACATTATTGTCTCGCCAAGCCGCAAGATTCATTAACAACACACCGGCATTTAGATATTCATCTGTCGTTAACAATCCCACCTTAGTTTTGGTGGAGCCACCATATAGCGTATCACGCACCCCTGCAATCCATTGTCCATCAAACTGTACACAGAAGAAGTCTTCCAACGAGCCGTTAATCACGATATCACAATCCAGATAAAGAACACGTTCAACATCTCTATTAATAAGGTTTGGCAGGAACAAACGAGCATAAGATGTGATGGCTATCGTTGATGGAACATCGATGCCCAAATCTTCCTTTAGGGTACGTATGTCATATACTTTCAATTCGCCTTTGCCGTCAGGTATATGTTGCTGCAACTTCTCTCGAGTAATCCTATCGATACCATTTGACAGCAAATGAATCGTGGTGTAGTCCTGCCACTTGTTGGTATCAAACAGAGATACCATCACCACAGCGACAAACTCCGCATAGTTCTGATCACTGGCCAACGCCACATGAAGATGTCTTATGTCCATAACAATAAAAATCTATAGCCAGTATGCATGAATATTATGTCTTCCAACACGCTCCTCTATAGGAGGCAGTTGCATATAGTCCCCATAGAGACTTTCAAGATAAAGATGAGTGTCATCAATACAACAGAATGAGCACTTTTCAAACTCAATACGCTTATAATGCTCATAAATAGGTCGTTGAAGAATCCCCAGCATTCTATCAAAAAAGAAAAAACCAGCCATGGGCATTCTCTCAAAATCATGACTCAAGAACAAATCATCTAATCTCTTTATTGTACGTTCCCGGAGGTCAACCTTACGACTTCGATACTGATATTTCAAAAAATGGAGAACCTTATCCTTAAACCCTGTCCGCACCAGATACTCTTTGGTAGCCCAGCGCAAGTCACGATTCAGTAATGACGTGGCCTCATCAAGGATCCTGTTTGTGTCTTCTTGATCTTGGGGAAAGCCATCTACAATAAAAATATCAACGTATACACCATTACGAGCAGCTCCTTCAATAAAAAGTGTCCTGTTGTCATACACTTTTGCAAAGTTAAACCAGTAAGTATCATCGTTATGATAGCTTTGCACTGAATAATGAGGATTAAAGCCAGGATAAGTAGTCCGAAATCTCTCATAATCTGGGCGCGGCATCATAATATCGATATCATCGTCCCAAGGAATGAATCCCTTATGCCTCACAGCGCCAAGCAATGTGCCTGAAGAAAGCGAGTACCTTATCCCATACTGCTCACAAAACTCATGAATTGACACAAGTATTGCAAGCTGAGTATTCTTTAATTCTTCCTTTCCAATTTCCCTCATATTTTGATTAATTGATACCCACTAATTTATAAATCTTTTCCACCTCAGTCTCATTGCCATAATCATGAGTTTGGAGGTAGTCAATTATCTCCATTTGTTTTTCTTTGTTTTGGGCTAGGCCAACAATGGCTTGTGCCACACTCTCGTTGTCCATGTCACAAATCACGCCGTCAACACCATCTATCACTTGACTCCCACTTGTAGGGTAGCGCGTAATAATAACAGGCTTACACAGTATCTGGGCTTCACGCACTGTTATGCTTTTCCCCTCATAACGACTTGGTTGAACATATAAATCGCAAGTCTTAATATAGGGATAGGGATTCTTTTTTTTGCCCAACAAGATTACATGATTTTGCACTCCCAGCTCAGATATCTTCTGCCTGATAATACTTTCACCTCCGCCATATCCAATAATATACCACTGGAAGTCTTGATATCCCATATCAATAATTCTTTTTGCCACAACAGGTATACTCTCAAAATTTTTTTGATATGAATACCGTCCAATCGAGAGAAGCTTCAGGCCACTTGAAGGCATTTCTCTACTCACATCCAATAAATCCGACTGAGTTCTTATAAACCCAGGAGACAGAATATTCTCAATTTCAATAATTTTTTCTTTTAATAATGGAAAAGCCTTTAGAAATGAGACCGTAATATCAGGGGATATAGATGCAATATAGTCATTCTTGGCCCATCGCGGCATCAATCTATCATAATCTAAATTCATTATGCCAAAATCATTATGAATCCACTCTATTCGTTTTTTTGCGAGGACCTTATCCTGAACTATATGAGGAGGGTCAAGAAAACTGATGGCCAAGTCATATTCTCCCAAATAATGCAAAGATGGCAATACTTTTATCACACTATCCATTACATAATGAGACGCGCTAGCATCCCTAGAAACTCCTTTTTTCTTTTTATACTTCTTATAAGCGCGCTTTGCATACAGTCTTGCCAAAGCAATTCGCAATTGGCCTTCCTTAATTATTTGCTTCATCGGTCGCTCAATTGCATTATATCTACTTTGCTCAGGCAAAAGATTAATTTTCTCAGGAATTAATGGCATGAACTCACCAGTGTGCTGATTCAAGAACAAATCCACATCTACTCTACTTGTATCCAAAGCGTTAAGCAAACCCAGCAAAGCCCTTTCGGCCCCGCCCAGTTCCATATAATGCATATTGATAAATATCCGCGGCTTTTTTACCATAGTCTTCGTTTTAACAATCGTACAAAATGAAAAATACCTCTTACCAGCCTTAAACAATTATAACTGTCTGATTTATATGCCCATAGATACAGTTTGCTTTCTAAACCTAATGAGTAGTTCTCTTCCATATGTGATAGACATAACTGGACATCTTTGTTAGACAAAATCTGATGAAATTCTACCTCTCTTTCAGCAAGGCTTTGTGGATTATTTTCATGAAATCCATTGAACAATAATGTACTATTAATTCCATGATAAAATTTTTTTTGGATATATTCGGAGCAACGATTATCTGGTATACCCCACTGTTCGGTTATAGCCGACAACCGTTGAAAAATAGAGTAGTGAATGCCAAAACGATCAGGAATATACCGAGATCTATTGTTTCCTTTATCATATATGTAGTAATCGTACAACACATCCGATGATATGAACATTCGATTCACATAAGGATAGAGCTGCATATTGAAAACCTCATCCTGCTGAATATATTGATTTCCAAATCGAAAGTGATGTTCTTCCAGAAAACTGCGGCGATAGAACTTATTCCAAGCAAAACCATTTCCGCCATGGCAAAGTAATAAATGGTCAACATACACATTTTTCAATTCCTCATTGCTCGAAATAAACATCTCATCAAAAACGAAGGATGAAGACGGATAACGACCATTATCATAAATCTCATTGAATCCGAAGACAATTATGTCTGCGTTGTGCTGTTGCATCAGCAAAACATTCTTTTCCACAAGATCAGGATGAATATCATCATCCACATCACAGAAATAGACATATTCACCTTTTGCTGCTTCTAATCCCGCATTTCTAGCACTCCCTAGTCCCCCATTATTTTTATGTATTACCTTGATTCGATTGTCTTCACAAGCTATTTCATCTGCAAGAGCTGGCGTGCTATCAGTAGCCCCATCATCAACGAGTATAATCTCAAGATTGTTATATGACTGGTTAATAACATCAGCTAAGCGTTTCTTAATTAAGAAACGCTCAACATTGTATAAACTGATCAAAACGCTAACTAGCGGTTTATTATCGGCCATAATATTCTCTAAACCAAGCAATATATCGACGGACGCCCTCTCTGACATCAACTTTGGGAGAGAATCCAAAGACATTTTTCATATCACTCATGTCACTGAAGGTCTCCAGTACATCTCCCGGTTGTAATGGCAAATAGTCTTTAAGAGCCTCTTTCCCAAGCGCTATTTCAAAAGCCTTGATATAGTCAATCAAGTCAACTGGATTGGTATTACCTATGTTATAGATAGCAAATGGAGCAGATGATGTTGCTGGATCTGCCTTAACCTTATCCCAGAATTGATCTGACAGAGGAGGTCGATTCATCACAAGAATAATGCCCTCAACCACATCATCAATATAGGTAAAATCACGACGCATCTTGCCATAGTTAAACACTTTCAAGGGTTTGTCAGAACTAATTGCATCAGCAAAAAGGAATGGAGACATATCTGGACGGCCCCATGGCCCATAGACAGTAAAGAATCGTAAACCTGTGCAGGAGATATTATACAAGTGCGAATATGTATGAGCCATCATCTCATCTGCAATTTTTGTTGCCGCATACAAACTGACAGGATGTGATACGCTGTCATGGGTTGAATACGGTATCTTTCCATTTAACCCATACACGCTGCTAGAGCTGGCAAACACAAAGTGCTTTACCGGATAATATCTTACCGCTTCAAGCACATTTAAGAATCCCACAACATTACTTTGAATATATGCATCAGGATTCTCAAGAGAATAACGCACACCAGCTTGGGCCGCAAGGTGGATCACAATTTCAGGATTATATTGTTCAAACAGATTCAGGACAAATGGCTTGTCAATCAAATCACCTTTATAAAATGACATCGCGCTCCATTTAGAGCTTTGGGCAAAATCCTTTCCCTCATTTATAGTAATGCCCAACTCATTTAGACGGTCAAGCTTCAGTTGCGGGCTATAATAATCATTAAGGTTATCAATAATAACAACTTCGTGACTCTGCTCCACAAGGGAACGAGCCACGTGCATACCAATAAAACCAGCCCCTCCGGTAAGTAATATCTTCATTCCAAGATAAATTGTCTTTAATTCTAAATACTTAACTACTAAAACGATATTATTCTATAAACACCTCAATCTCTCATGAAAATATCGCGACTATATACCTTTTTGGCAACATCTGCCAATGCATCATCATTACGATTAGCAACAATTACCTGACTTTGGGCCTTAAACTGTGCCAAGTCGTTCACCACAGTGCTGCCAAAGAAAGTCGAGCCGTCATCCAGTGTTGGTTCATAAACAATCACCTCGGCTCCCTTGGCCTTGATTCGTTTCATGACACCTTGGATACTTGACTGACGGAAATTGTCACTTCCTGATTTCATAGTCAGGCGATATACTCCTATAACGCACCGCTTTTCGTCACTGCTCGAGTAGCCGCCTCGCTGCGAGTAATCATAGTAGCCAGCCATTTGCAGAATACGATCTGCCACGAAATCTTTACGAGTACGGTTACTCTCGACAATAGCTTCAATCAGGTTTTCGGGGACATCGGCATAATTAGCCAACAGTTGCTTAGTATCCTTAGGCAAGCAATATCCACCGTATCCGAAAGATGGATTATTGTAATGGGTGCCTATGCGCGGATCAAGACAAACACCCTCTATGATAGAGCGAGAATCAAGCCCTTTCATTTCAGCATAGGTATCTAATTCATTGAAATAGCTGACCCGCAGGGCAAGATAGGTATTTGCGAACAACTTAACTGCCTCAGCCTCAGTCCACCCCATGAACAAAGTATCAATGCCCTGCTTAATCGCTCCCTGTTGGAGCAACTCAGCAAACTGATGTGCGGCTTCATCGAGACAGTAATCACCATCAGGCCTGCCGATGATAATGCGGCTAGGATACAAGTTGTCATAAAGAGCCTTGGTTTCCCTTAGGAATTCAGGAGCAAAAAGTATATTGCGAGAGCCTGTCTTTTCCGAAATTCTCTGCGTAAATCCCACTGGAACCGTGGATTTAATCACCATAATCGACTGCGGATTCACTTCAATCACCTGATTGATTACACCCTCGACTAATGACGTATCAAAGTAATTTGTTACCGGATCATAATTCGTTGGAGTTGCAATCACCACGAACCGCGCATCCCGATAGGCGTTTTCCGCATCAAGAGTAGCAGTGAGATTCAGTTCCTTTTCCGCCAAATACTTTTCAAGATACTCATCCTTAATGGGCGATATTCTCCTGTTAATCTTTTCCACTTTTTCTGGAATCACATCAACAGCCACCACCTCATTATGCAGCGCCAACAATGTCGCAACACTCAACCCCACATATCCAGTCCCAACAACCGCAATCTTCATTACTCTGCTTTAAAATAAACCTTTTCCATAATTGAAATCATCTTGCGCCTCTTTTTACACGGCCAATTACGCCCTCCCTAAAAAACAGGCAGTTTTTTAATCGTTTTCATCACAATCATCTTAAAACAAACCAGGCTGCTACTAACTGGAACTTTTCTTACATGTCTAAAAGTGACTTTTAACAAATCACCTATTCTTCCCCTTTTTGCTAGATAACAAAATAAATCAACAAAATGCGTATTCATCTTGGGAAACCAACGCTTTTCATTTTCTAATTTATATAATACGTATAAACAATTTAAACATCTATCATTCCACACTTCAGTATTGGTTCCTGAATACATTCCACCATTATGAATTCTATAAGTGGCCATATTATTTCTAAATAGCGCACATTTTCCTTTTTTTAAGATGAAATAGAATAAAACAAAATCAAAAAAATGAGGAAATAGACTCCTTACTTTATCATTTATGTAATCCTCTTTCCTATAAACATTTGCAAGCGTTGCAGCAAACCTCCGGCCAAAAGAATCATCAAAATCAAATGTACAATACTCATAACCATTAAACCTTTCATCGAAATAATAATCCTTATAGTGAACATTGCCATTAGACTTGATTTCATTCTCTTTATCATCTAATATTGAGAAATCATGACTTGTAATCACATAGTCTGGATGGGATTCAAGGAAATCGACTTGGATTTGAAGTTTATGAGGGTCTGTCCAATAGTCGTCACCTTCACAGGTAGCTATATATTTTGAATTAGGGTGCATAGCAGCAACTATAATCTTTCGAATAGATCCATCATGCTTACTATATTGATTCTCCGTTTCGAAAATGGGTTTGATAATGTCAGGATACTTTTCAGCATATTCACGTATGATGGCGGCAGATCCGTCAGTCGAGGCGTCATCATGGACAATGGCCTCAAACTGAAAAGAGGTTTGCTGCATAACAAAGCCGTCAAGGCATTGCCTCAAAAACCGTTCATGATTATAAACTAGGCATTGTATGGAAACTAAAGGATCATCTTTCTGCATAATTCAAATATTCTAACAGCTAATTTTGTTAATTCTACAAATTATACCATCAACTGCTAAATCTTCTTTTTATAACTGTGAATTCCGCAAAATATTAATCCGCTAAATCAGTTAAATTTGCCGTTTTTTAATTCGTTAAAGCCGTTAAATTCACCGTTTAATGATTAGCCGATGTGTTAGCGACGGTGGATGATATCATGTGCTTCTTGAAGTTCTGGCAGTTTAAAGAGCCAAGCCACCGCCAAATATAAAGCCATGCCCAAAGGAATACCGACAGCAAGCTTCATCATATTGCCATCTATTGGCAGGGTCACTAAATAGATGGCGGCGCCCATAGCTAACGAGTTTATCAATGTGGGGGTCATATCCATCATTTGACGGAAAAATCCAACATGGATCAACTTGCCCGTGTAATAAGTATTAATAGCTAGGCAGATAAGAGAGGTACATACCGAGCCGATACAAATACCTATGATACCAAATGGCACACATATAAATATCGCAATTGTTATAATCGCTTTCTTAATAATCTCCAACCTTAGGAACAAGTCACTGCGACCTTTCACCTGCAATAAATTCAAATTAATGGCATGAACTGGAAACCACATAGAGGCTAAGCAAATTACCTGTAAATAGGGCACACACTGCGCCCACTTGTCAGTGACGAGCGCAATTACCAACGGACTAGCTAACGTCGCCATCCCTATCATGATGGGGAATACGATAAATACCGTAAAACGCAGCATACGACGGTAACTATTGGCCAAACGCTCGGTATCCTCTTGAATCTGGCTCAATACCGGAAACGTCACTTGTTGTAAAACACTTGTCAAACCTTGCGATGGCAAATCAGCATACCCCTTTGCCCTAGTGTATTGTCCCAAGTCAGCCGCTGGGTAAAACTTACCGATAACTATGGGATATATATTGCTATAGATGGTATCCAGCAAGCCTGAAGCTAACAACTTCGAGCCATAACCCCATAGGTAACTAAAAGAGGCCTTATTCCACCTGCCTCGTGGGCGCCAAGGTGACATCATCCACAATAATATCAAACTTGTAAAACCACTCACGAAATGCTGAATCACTAATGACCACACCCCAAAGCCTCGATATGCCGCCATAATGGCTATCACTCCTGCGACGGCCTGAGAGGTCACGTTGATGATCATCTTAGCTTTAAAATTCAGCGCACGAGAGAGTTGAGTATTCTGGACAATTTTTAGAGATGAAACAATGAGTAGGAGTCCCTCGACACGCAACAATAATGACAATATCGGTTTGTCATAGAACTTCGCAACCCAAGGCGCAATCAACCAAATGATGCCCACCATTACAATGGCAACAACTATATTGAAGCTGAATGCCGTTGTATTATCATCCTCAGTCAAATCTGGTTTTCTAATAAGAGCATTGCCAAAACCGCTGTTCACAAAAGTCATAGCGATAGCATTAAACACTGCTATCATAGCCAACATGCCATAGTCGCTTGGGCTAAGTAATCGGGCGAGTATCACCCCAATCACAAAGCCAAAGCCCAGACTCACCACTTGATTCAGTGATGTCCATGCTACGCCCTTTACTGTCTTTCTCTTTAACGATTCAGGCATCTAGTTCTAATGCTTTACATCGTCAGATACTAGTTGCTTTATTTCTTTTTGTGAAATATAATCCTCTTCTTTGCCCCAAATCTTTGAAAAACGTTGTTGCTCCATCTCTTGCTTGAAGTCAAGTAGATAGTCATGCCATGAGTATTTAGGTTCATATCCAAGTTCATTCACTGTTTTCCGGATATCCAGAACAAACTGTTGAGCACATCGTTTTTCAGGCTTAAAGATAATACGAGAGGGGTGATCTTTGGGACTAAAGACATCAACAATACCTTCAATACGTTCCTTCAAAGTGCTTCCTCCACTACCAACATTATAAATACCACCTTCAACATCAGCAGAAATAGCTTTTTCTATAATCTGCAAGAAATCTTTTATACAAATCGTCTCAAGAAGACGGTTCGGATCTCCCCACAATTCTATATCAGCTCCCTGCATAGCTCGATAAATCAAATATCTATCTGAAACCAATACTTTTTTCCCATCTGTGAAAGTATATGGATTTGGATGATATAAATAAATCCTCGACAAACGAATCACAAATCTCCTAATACCATATTCATGATAATAATGCTCTATCATATCAACTGCTGCATTCTTAGCTATTACATATAACCAATGATCACCCTGGGGGACTTTTCGTAGAGAATCAGCAGGAATAGGAACTTTGGTTCCGAATAAATAACTTATATCAAAAAGTGTTTGTGGAAACAAAATCCTGTCAGCATTCACTTTGCGGGTATACTCTAAAATATTGAGAGTGCCCTGAATAATAGACTGCACGTAGCTAGAACCATCAAATCCTTCCATAACAGCGGGTAGCATTCCAGCGAAATGCACAACAGCATATATATCTTTTTGAGGCAATTTGTCAAAATCTTCCGCCTTAGCAATATCTACTGAATAGTATGACATACCTAAATCAGCAAAAAAGCCGTTTTCGTTTTGCCGATGACCAACAGCAATAACATTATAACCTATACTCTTCAAGTGGGTGGATATATGGGCGCCAAGATTGCCTGTTGCGCCAAATACAATTATTGTTTTATCCATAGATTTACATATTTGGTTTTACTTTGTAATTTGACCTATATATCAAATATCCATTTCTCTCATAATTTGAGTGGCTTTCTTTTAAGTCTGTCGAATATACCTTCTTTTCCACTAGCCAATCCTTTCCTTCCGCATCTTCAAAAAAGGGCAATAAGTTTGACGTCTGTTTTGTCAAATAATAGATACCCGCATAACATGGTTCTGAAATCCTAACAGGCTCTACAAATTGATTCAAGGCAACGTCAATGATACACTTAAGGTAATCAATGCCCGAGCTCATAAAAACAAGTTTATTAGAGATTTCATCACCTCCACCTCTAAGGTTTGCTTCAATTAGATACAATTGGTCCCCTTTGTATTTAACTTCCACATGTGAGGCTCCATCAGTATATCCAATTGCGGTTAGCAACTCAGGTATTACCTGCTCTATCTTACACAAA
The DNA here is from genome assembly GCA_947306175.1 of uncultured Prevotellaceae bacterium. Lineage (GTDB taxonomy): Bacteria > Bacteroidota > Bacteroidia > Bacteroidales > Muribaculaceae > Sodaliphilus. The sequence continues at coordinate 152,178 of CAMZFV010000002.1, read as the reverse complement.
ATTGCAGCAGTAATATCAGCAGGCTGATGATGACCCAGTTCTACAAAATGAGGTGCAGAAGAGCTATCTTTATCTGTAATCTGAATTATGTAATGCCTGCCATGGAAAGAGATACTTTCAATTGATAGTTCCTTACCTTCTATATATTCTTCAATGATAATGCCAGAACTATTATCTTCAGAAGCATATGTAATTGCGGTATTAAAACTAAATTTATCACGAACGAAACAAACGCCTTTTTTACTTCTTCCTTCACATGGCTTTACCACACAGGGATAAATATTTTGGTCCAAACCTTCAAACTTATAATGGCAAGGAGAGTCAAGTCCTTCAATAGAATCTGACAAGCCACGGACATAGTATTTATTTTGTAGAGACTTTAGCGTTTTGTATGGTGTTCCATTGAGATGAAGCTTTTCAGCAACATATGCCACAACCTCTGCCGTGCTATCAGATGCATTTGAGACAACTCCATCGACCCCTATTGTCTTACATCTCTCAACAATTCTATCCATTTCAAAGATAGATATTGGATAGAAATGATCAACAATACTTTTGCATATTGCACCTTCCTTCCAAGCAAAACAGAATGTTTCAAGACCCAACTCTTTCGCCTTTTCACAAAGAGGGTACTGTCCAATAGAAGCGCCAATAATAGCTAGCTTTTTACCCATCTAACAATTCAAACTACGCATCAAATGGATTCTGTTTATCCGTCACAATACTACAACCCTTACGGAATGTTTGACTTGCTGAATGATTCGACTCACATCCTCATGGGAATTTGCCTTTAACGCCAGTGTTCCTATTGCCATATTGGCCCCAGTAAAGGCTTCGACTTTAGTGCCCGATTTAATCCACAAATCTTCTTCGATAACTATTGGCTTCAATTCTGGAGCAATTTCCAAATGAGAAAAAGTACCAGACTGGTTTGCATGAAGGATGATTTCTACGATATGTTGTTTGGTCTGGTCGGCACCTTTTACGATAGGAAGGAATTCTTCTCCCACTGCTGCCAGAGTGGCACGTTCGATAATGTCCTCACCCGTGACATATTTCAACATTTCAGCAAGACGATTTCCGCCTGCACGTGGAGATACCTCCATGATATATGCCTTGCCATTAGCACACAAGCGAGTCTCAATATTGTAGAGACCTGTCTTCATATCCAACAACGATACTAGGCGTTGGAGTTCTGACCGCAATTCATCTTGTGCCCATTGTGACATAGATGAAGGCCAGCTATATGCTGCAGGTGTATATTCATTTTCTGCATCCTCATCAAAATATTGGTTATTGAAGGTGCAAAACACCAGATTTCCATCAACTGAAAAACTGTCTGTATCAGAAGAGGAACCTTCTTTCTCTAGGAAGTCTTCGATGATGAAGTGGCGGGAGGGGGAGCAGTCGAGGGCGTGAACGATGGCGGCGGGGAGGTCGGCGGGGTTATCTACGCGAGTGACACCCTTACTGCCGGCGCTGTCAACGGGCTTAACGATGACGGGCCAGTTGAAATAGTCAACATCCTTCAAGGCGTCGTCGCCCTCGTTATAGCCGCGCGCATTAGGCACATTAAAGCCGTTGTCTGCCAGGAACTTGCGGAAACGCGACTTGTCCTGCAGAATGCAAGCGGCCTCATAGCTGCACTGGAACGGCAGACCCATCTTCTCAGCCGTATAAGCGGCCGCTACAACGCCAGGATCCACGGCAAAGGACATGATACCATCAATCTGCAACTGCTGTGCGAGTTCAAGCACTGCCTCCTTGTCAATGATGCTCACGTTGTGATACTCGTCGCTATACTTGTGGGCAATATTATCAGGCAGATAGTCCACTGTAATCACATGGATATCATGGCGATGCGCAGCCTCGATGACTGGCAACAGGTAGCGCAGGCCACCCAGCAGCATGAGTTTCTTCTTCGTCTGGGCCATGAGATTTATCTTTTCAAGACCACGTCGATGACGCGTTGTTGGTCGGCGGCGGTGAGTTCGTGGTGGATGGGGAGGCAGATGACGGTGTCGGCCATGCGGGCTGCGTTGGGCAGGTTTTCGCGGGTGGCGCTGGGCAGGCCTCGGTAGGTCGAGAAGCTGCTTATAAGCGGATAGAAGTAGCGGCGTGCGAGAATGCCTTGCTCACGCATCTTGAAATAGAGTTCATCGCGCGTCATGCCGTACTTTTCTGCATCCACAAAGATGGGGAAATAGCCGTAGTTGTGGCGCACGCCTGGCATATCGTCCCAGAAGGTGATTCCCTCGACGGGACGCAGCACCTCGCGGTAACGGATGGCAACCTGATGGCGTGCCTCGATGGCAGCGTCCACCTGACCCAGGTTGAGCAGACCGAAGGCTGCCCTCATCTCGTCCATCTTGCCGTTAATGCCCGGTGCAACGACCTCGGTTTCGCCAGCGAACCCGAAGTTCTTGAGATAGTCGATGCGCTCTTTCATCTTGGCGTCGTGCACGACGAGCGCCCCACCCTCGGCCGTACCAAAGACCTTCGTACCGTGGAAACTCAATGTGGACATGTCACCTTCCTCAAGGATACTCTTGCCGTCCACCTCAATGCCGAACGCATGGGCCGCATCATAGATGACCCGCAGACCATACTTGTCGGCAATCGCCTGAATCTCTTTAGTGCGGCACGGCTTTCCATACACATGCACGGGCATGATGGCAGTCGTGCGCGGTGTGATGGCCGACTCAATCCTATCCGGATCAATGCCACCCGTCGCCAGGTCTATATCGACAAATACGGGCTTGATGCCATTCCACCACAACGAGTGAGTGGTCGCCACAAAGCTGTAAGGGGTGGTAATCACTTCCCCGCTGATGTTCAACGCCTGCAGTGCCGTGATGAGCGGCAAAGTGCCGTTAGTGAACACACTGACATAGGGCACCTTGAGATACTCGCATAGGGCGGCTTCAAACCTCTTATGAAATTCGCCGTTATTGGTCACCCACTTGCTGTCCCATATATCCTGAAGCATCTGATGAAACTCATCAAGATTGGGCAGCAGCGGTGAGGTTACAGTGATGATGTTTTTGTCCATAAATACAACTTTTGGTTATGTGTCGCAAGCCAGAGGCATCTGCAACAGTTCAAAGACAACAAAAAGGGTCACCGGGGCTGGGGGCGGCGGTGGACGGATGGAGAGCGGGTAATGCTGCGGACACTATCGCAGTAGTCATTATCAGCGAGTTACCTGTTGTATGTCTTGTGGCGGCACCTGTTGCAGGGCAGTGCCTGGACGAACTTGACCACCACATTAAATGGCAAAATTACGTATTTTTGATGAGTTGTGCAAGTTTATCATGATAATTGACACGAAAAAAGGTCGCTTACAGGTATAATCCTGCTGCGACCCTTTGTGATTATTCAGGATAGGCTACTTGACGTAATGGCGGATGGCGTCGCGCCAGATGAGGTAACCCTTGCCCATGAGGTGGAGGCCGTCGTTGGTGAGATCGGCACGCAGATGACCGTTCTCATCAGCAAACAAGGGATATAGGTTGATCCAAGTAACACCCTGGCGACGAGCCACTTGTTCAAGCAGGATATTAGCCTCGACAACAACGTGATCACGGTCCTTGAGCAACTTCCACTCCCGCACATCGTTGTTAAAAGGCAAGAGGCTCTGCAGGTAGATTTTGGTACGTGGCGAACCTTGCTTGACCATGACAATAAGCTTTTCCGTCACACGGGCGATGCTGTCGGCGGTGACACCATGCGAAATGTCGTTAACACCGCTCATGATGAACAGTTTCTTGGGTTGTCCCTTGATGATGGGATCGATGCGGTCAATCAGGCCCTGCACGATGTCGCCCACGATGCCGCGGTTCTTGATGTGGCGGTTACCCAGCAACTCGTTGAACTCGCAGCCATCCGTGAGGCTATTGCCCAGCATGACGATGTCCTTCATCCCGATGGGCAACTCATCAAAGAGCGTTGCCCGTCGAGCGTAGTAAGGGTCCTGGTTGGCCTGGGCCACAGCGGTGAGGCACATCAGCCCAACCACCGCCAATAATGCTAATCTTCTCATAGTAAACTACGAATTACGCTAATTAAACTAATTAATTGGCACATCGAAAAACAATTTGTTTAATCAGTCAAATCAGCCGTTTAGTTACTCAGCACGGTAAGCATCGATGGCTTTCTTTACCGAGCCATGTAGCAACAACAGGCGCTTGGCATCATCATAGGGGAGTTTGAGCTCCTCGACGAGCCAACGGGTGCCACGGTCCACGAGTTTCTGGTTAGTGAGCTGCATGTTCACCATCTTGTTGCCCTTGACACGTCCCATCTGAATCATCACGCTAGTCGAAATCATGTTGCAGATGAGTTTCTGCCCCGTGCCGCTCTTCATGCGGGAAGAGCCCGTGACATACTCAGGCCCTACAATCATCTCGATGGCAATCTCGGCAGCCTCACTGACTGGCGCATCGGGATTGCTGGTGACAGCAGCAGTCAAGCAACCGTTGGCACGCGCATCACGCAAGGCCCCGATGACGTAAGGGGTCGTGCCTGATGCCGCGATACCGATCACCGTATCCAGCGGCGTCACATTATACTCCTGCAGGTCTTTCCATCCCTGAGCGGTGTCATCCTCGGCATTCTCGACCGCATTACGCAAAGCCGTGTCGCCACCTGCGATGAGACCGATAATCCATCCAGGCGACATGCCGAAGGTGGGCGGTATCTCACTCGCGTCCAACACGCCCAGGCGTCCGCTGGTGCCCGCACCCATATAGAAGATGCGACCACCCTTCTTCATGCGCTCGACGATGCCCAAGACCAAACGTTCAATCTGTGGGATCGCCTTCTGCACCGCATCGGCCACCTTATGGTCCTCCTGATTGATTTCGGTGAGGATCTCACGCACCGACTTCTTTTCCAGGTCATCATATAGCGACGGTTGTTCGCTTATTTTCACAAAAGCCATAATCTAAATAAATTAAAGATTCAACAACCTTACATTAACGTCACTCGGCGGTCGAGTGGTATTTCACGAGACCTTCCATCGGATCTTTCATGATGACACCGATGGTGATACCTTGTGCCTCGGCAGCCTCTTGCAGCACCTTCTTCTCGCACAAGGCGATAGAGCCCACGAAGTTACAAGGCAACTCCTTGTAGTTCGGATAGCTGGCCACGTTGCGCTTGAAAAAGTCAGTGAACGAGCGGAAGACGATGTCATGAATCGACGGTTCCTCGATGTTGTGCTCCAAGAAGGGAGCAAACTGAGCCAGGAAACGATTGGCGGCAGGCTTGCGATAGACCGACGTAATGATGGTCGTATAGTCCAGGTTGTATTCCTTCATGAACTTGTCGCACAAGTGCTGGGGAATCTGCTTCTTCAGCACATCGCCCACGAGCAGTTTGCCCAATACGGCACCACTACCCTCGTCACCAAGGATGTAACCCAGCGGCGATACATTCATCACCACCTTCTCGCCATCATAGTAGCACGAATTACTTCCAGTACCCAGGATGCAGGCGATACCAGGCTTGCGGCCACACACGGCACGCGCAGCGGCGAGCAGGTCGCTGGCCACTTCCACCTTGCCGGCGCTGGGCAGGTTGGCACGCAGCGCATTAACCACCTGCTGCTTGATTTCGTCCGAAATGATACCAGCACCATAGTAATAGATCTCATCCACCTTGTAATTGACAAGATGGGGCATCAATTCGCGTTTGATCTGTTCCTTCATTTCCTCCTCGGTGAGCAACAGAGCGTTCATACCGGTAGTGAAAATCTGCGCTACCTTCTCTTTTCCGTTAAGCAGCGTCCAGTTAATCTTGGTTGAGCCGCAGTCAGCAATAAGAATCATCATAATATTTTAGTTTTTTAAATTAATGTCAGTTATAGATCTTATATTTTTATGTAAATTTTCTTCTTGTAGAGGATATGGCCAATGACCCAGTTGAGCAACACAAAGGCGATGGCATAGAGCGCCGAAGCCATGTACTCATTGCAGCACCATTTCAGGCCATCGTAAACGGCACTGTGGATAGTGATATTGCCGCCCTCGGCATCATGACCGATGGGGATAGCGCCAAACAGGATGGCGAGAATCGTTCCCAGCAGGTAGAGTGCTAGCGGATTAACACCGAATGACTCAAAGAATCGTGTCCATCCTCCTTTCTTGCCCTTGATATCGACATAATGGATGAGCATCGCCTGGATGCACATCGCCATGCCGCAAGTGATCATCACAAACGTCGATGACCACATTTTCTTGCCACAGGGGATGCCATATTGCAGCAACCAGCCAGCCAGCAGCAGCAATGTACCCCACAGCAGCATCTTTGTTACGCGCTCGGGGTTGTTGTGAACCGACAGGATCATGCGGCCCACCAGGTAACCGATGAGCACATGAGCGATGCACGGTAGGGTGCTCAAGATGCCCTCAGGATCAAACGAGAGTTGCTCGCCATAGGCCCACTCGTGGTACATGTGGTTGGTGCCCAGCACACTGTTGTCAATCTGGGCGATGATGTTCTTGAGCGAGAAGTCATAGCCGTTCCCCAAGCCCAAAATGAGCGCATATACCACCAGGATGATGCCCACCAGCCACGGAATGAACTTGCGCTTGAACAGCACGGCACACAACGAGCCAAAGAAATAGACCAGAGCCAAACGCTGGAACACGCCCAGATAGCGCAACGTGTCCAGGTTATTGACCGCTTCGACAAAGGGGTCGCCCTTGCACAGGCCGCGTACCAGATGGCCGAACCACTGCACTGCCCAACCAATGAGGAAAAGAATCACCGTGCGGCGGACAATTTTCCACATCAGCGGCCCCGACATCTTGTAATTGAACTTCTTGAGCGAAAAGGCCATCGACACACCCATGCAGAACACAAAGAACGGGAACACAAGGTCGGTGGGAGTCAACCCAATCCAATCAGCATGCTCCAGCGGGCGGTAGATGTAACTCCACGAACCGGGATTATTCACCAGCAGCATTCCCGCAATGGTGATACCACGCAGGATGTCAAGCGACAGCAATCGTTTATTATCTTTTGCCATAATAATCGGAATTAGTGATACAGGTAATACTTAGACGAACGCATGCGGAACACCTCAACATCTTTATTCCAATAGTCGGCCATATCCTCGACACGGTAGCGCTTGATAAAGCGCTCGCGGATCTCCTTGGTGCCACATACCTTGTCAAACATGGCATAGCGCTTGGGGTTCTGCTCGAACAGTTCCACCTGGGGGTACATCTCGTGAATGACTTGCAGGAAATAGAACTGCGTCAGGCACAGGTTGGCTGCATCAGGATCGGTAATGTAGGTCTGCACACCATGCACCTCCTGCAGCGACTTGTCCACAGCCACGCTCAAGGCGAAGAACGGCTTGTAATTGATGGGCCTGAAGTTCAAACCCGGCAGGTTCAAGGCGTTCATGCGCATCGCCAACGAGTCGGCATTAATCCAAGAAGCAGCAAACGTCTGGAAAGGCAAGGTATAACCAATGCCCGTGTTGAAGATGTACAACTCTCCCAGAATACCCGAAACAGGATAGAAAAACGCACTCTCAGGCGTGGGAATCTGCGGTGATGGCAGCACCCAAGGCATATCCGTATCGCGGAACTTCATGTCACGCGTCCAGCCTTCCATAGGGATGACAGTCAGCTTACACTTGCGACCCGTCTTCGACTCCTGACCGATGATGCCCTCCTCATTGAGGAAAGTGGCCAACTCGCCAGGCGTCAAACCATAGATATAGGGGATGGCATACTTGCTCACAAATGAGAAATAGCCTGGCTCAACGAGGTTACCCTCAATCTTGTTGCCGCCCAACGGATTGGGTCGGTCCAGCACCATAAATTCGGTACCATATTTCGCACAGGCCTGCATGCACACGCCCATTGTGGCGTAGAACGTATAGCTGCGGCAGCCCACGTCCTGGATGTCATAAATCAGCACATCGATGTCCTTCAGCATCTCGGCGGTCGGCTCATGGGTCTTGCCAAAGAGCGAATACATCTTGATGCCCGTGATGGGATCCACAGCGTCACCTACAGCATCGCCCGCATGGGCATTGCCACGCACGCCGTGCTCGGGGCCAAACAGCGCAACGAGTTGCACACCAGGCGCCTCGTTCAGGATGTCAACGGTGCTCTTAAGGTTGTTGTCGATACCGCTGGGATTGGTCACCAGTCCCACGCGCTTGCCCTGCAACGGCGCAAACCCGCCGTCACGCAGCACCTCGACACCCGGCTTGACAACCGCCCCTGCAGTCACCGCCACCACTAAACACACTATAAATAATATCTTCTTCATGTTGTTATCTATTTAATGCGAATTGCGCTAATTAAACTAAGAATAACCATCAGCGAAATTCGTCACATTCGCGAAATTCGCATTGAGATGTTAAGGGTTAGTCGGTTTTCTTGCCGTAGTTGGGGTCGATGGTGCGGTCCACGAAGTAGGTCACCAGCAGGGTGGCGAAGCAGCAAGCCATCACCATCCAGAAGAAGTTCACGTAGCCAATGGCCTCCTGGATATAACCTGCGACAAAGCCCGGCAACATCATACTCAGTGCCATAAAGGCAGTGCAGATAGCGTAGTGCGACGTCTTGAATTCACCCTCGCTGAAGTACATCATGTACAACATGTAGGCAGTGAAACCAAAGCCATAGCCGAACTGTTCAATACACAATGCGATGGTGATAATTACGATGTTAGTAGGCTGTGCGATAGCTAGATATACAAACGTCAGGCAAGGCAGCGTCATACATGCCGCCATCACCCACAGCGATTTCTTAAGACCCACACGCGACGAATAGATACCTCCCAAGATACCACCCAGCAACAAGGCAATCACGCCAAACACGCCATAGACAGTACCCACCATCTCAGTGCTCAGACCCAAACCGCCTTGCTCGGTAGAATGTACGAGGAATGGCTGGCACAGCTTGATGAGGAAGCCCTCGGGCAAGCGATACAGCAACATGAAGGCAATAGCCAGCAAGCAACCGGGTTTCTTGACAAAGGTCACAAAGGAGTTACCTAGTTCTGCTAAGTTGTTTTTAGCGGCCCCCTCAGCACCCTCATTACGGGGCTTGTCGTCAGCTGAATGAGGAAGAGCAAAGGTGTGATACAAGGTGATTAGGAAGAACACGGCAGCCGACACACCCAGCGTGATCTGCCACGACAGGGGAATGTTGCCAGTCTTGCTCTCGACCACACCGGCAATGAACACCAGCACACCCTGGCCGAAGACAGATGCTACGCGATAGAACACGCTGCGGATGCCGATGAATGCGGCTTGGCTACTGGGGCTATGAGCCAGCATATAGAAGCCGTCAGCAGCAATGTCGTGAGTCGCCGAAGCAAAAGCAGCGATGATGAACAGCACTAGCGTGAACCAGAAGATACTGATTGACGTGTTGCCTGCGGCAATCGATGAGGCCTCGGGACGTGGCAAGGTCAATGTCAACAGGATGAGCATAGCCGTCATGATTATCTGCATGGCGATAATCCACCAGCGCTTGGTTTTCACCACATCGACGATGGGGCTCCAGATGCCCTTGAGGAACCACGGGAAATAAAGCAAAGTCGTGAAAAACGACATGTCTCCGTTAGGGACACCCATCTTGGTGAACATCATCACCGAGATGTTGTTGACCACAAAGTAGGGCACACCCTCGGCAAAATACAGGGTAGGCACCCACCACCACGGGGTCTTTTGTCTTGGTTCAATCTTAACTTCTTTCATATCTATATTTCGTTTATAAGTTATTAGTTTCTAAGGACTTTAATATCTTTTTTCAATCGAAGCACCGACGAAGTAGTGCAGCAGGATCTGCTTGTAATCATATCCCTTGGCTCCCATCACGGCGGCACCGATCTGGCAAAGGCCAGCGCCATGGCCCCACCCGGCCCCGCGCAACACGAACTTGGCGGGATAGCCGTCCTCATCCTTATCGTGTTTCTCGACGACAAAGGCAGAACTATACAGGCATGAGGGCGACAAGGTGTAGCGGATGGTCAGCTCTTTGCCGATAATGCGTTCACGTTTCTCTCCGACAATGCGCAAACGATACAAGCGGCCGCTGGTGCCACGCGCCACGGGTTGCAGGTCGCGGATACGGCCATAGTCTATGCCCGTGCGCTCCTTAATAAGGGCGGCAAGTTCATCTTGGGTATATTCCACCTTCCAGCGGTAAAAGTCCTTGGTCTCCTGATCATAGTCGTTGAGCACCTGTGAGAGGATTTCGGGGTCGGTGGTGTTGCAGAAGGCGCTAGGAGAAGAAAGAATCCATTCGGCGGCATTGTCCTCGCGGGTGAGGTCAGGGAAATCCTCCTCGTTCTCACCGTCGCGACGTGCCTCCAGATAGTCGTGATGATGCGGTTCCCAGCAATTCTCAAATTCCTCCATCACGCCACCGCAGGATTTGCTGAAGCGGGCGTCACACAACGCGCCGCCGTGCATGAGCACTTGGCCCCAAGTGGCACGGATGGCCTGCTCCACCTTTTCGGTACTGGCACGGGTAATGCCCTGATAGCGTTGGCAGTGGTCATCGGCACACACATCGAAGTTCACATGGTCATCACGGTCCCACCACTTGACCAGTTCCTCAGGGGTGTCCATCATCTCGCCAGGAGCATCAGGATTGCGATCAGCAGGCTTGACGGTCTCCTCGGTGTGGATCTGAGCCAATAGCCAACTGCGGGAGATGACGGCATGAGCCTTCAGCAGTTCGAGCGAGGCATGGGCACTCATTTCGCTGGAAATGACGCTCAGCAGATAGTCCTCGACGCTCAACACGTTAACAGGCGTCAATTTTCCATCCTCCACAATGATGTGTAAGGCGCCTTTAAATGTCTGGTCCTCCTTGCGTTTCCAGTGGAAGCTCACACCGATGGTGACTGCCTTCAACGTAAACGAGGCTTTCTCGGCATTGACAGGCTCAAACAGCAGTTCGTCATAGCGGTTGCCATTCCACTCCACCTGTCCATCGACACAGCGGGCCGCCTGGTCGCCGCTGCATGCAGTACCATTCACACGGTAGTCACCTTTGAGCACAAACTCAATCGTCGGCTCATTCATGATGCCCACTCTCACTTGCGGTATCTTCTTCTCGTCCATAATATCTTAGTTTTTAGTTATTTTTACATCAAAAGAACCGTCCCTATTTTCCCATTTATATGGGTTGGAGGTCTTCCCAGTGGTGGGTGAAGCCTGTGATGACAGGAGTCAAGTCCTTGCGGGTCATGCACAATTCGTTATACATCGCCTGGATCATCTCTGGCGTGAGGGTCTCGAAATCACTTTGCTCGGGAACAGCCCAGAGGCCGCCCATATCAACGGCGCCGGGGCTGAGCAATAAGCGGCCCTCGCCTTCACCGTAGCAGGCAGGACGATGCTTGTGACGCGGGAAAATGACCAAGTGCCACAAGCGGTTTGTCTGGTTCCACCAGCACAATGCGTTGACCATCGGTTCGTAAGCCTCTTTAGGAACAGGGAGCGAGTCCAGCAGCCGCAATGCGTATCGCTCAGCGGCACGCTGTGTCGAGGTCTCTATTGTGAAGAGGCTGCGGCCCAAGGTGTCCACGTAGCCGATAAAACCCTCGTCGCCATCGGCCAGCAAGTGGGTCGTAGCATGTGCCAACTCATCAAGCAACGGCATTTCGCCTTTGGCTCCTGCCTGAAAATGAGCATGGTCAGGAGCTGAAGCGCCACATTGCGGCCCATTGTAAAATACGACAAACTCGGGCAACGCTTTGGCAATCGACAGCATATCCCCCACCCTGCCCGACAACCGTTGCGGAACATGCCGCAGATCGGCTATCGTGAGATGTCGTTTGAAGATTGGATAAGGATTGACTTGTATCTTGTAGTGGTCTCCCCACAGCACAGTCTTCTGCTTAGCAGGTTGGTGCTCACTGCACAAGAAACAATCTCGGTTCGCCAACGATTGCTTGTCGATAGCGGCAGCCGACGAGCGGCGCCTTTCAGGATTAAACTGCAGCACAATAGTTGACTCACCCACCTGCAACGTGCGAGTGACGGCACTGGCGAGCGCCGCATAATTGGCGCCAACCAAGTCCCAGTCACGCTGTTGCCTGGCAATAAGCCTATTGACCACTACACTATAATCCATCTTCAGGCTTTAGGTTTTAGGCTTTAGGTTTTAGGCTTTAGGTTTTAGGAGGCATCCGCAAATACCTAATGCCTAAAACCTAATGCCTAACGCCTTATATTTTAACCTTTGTTCATCGCGATGCGGGCCTGGAGTTCCCAGGTGCGGATGCGGTCCTTGTACAGGTTGTTGCGGTTCATCTTCTCAACGTCGAGCGAAGCATCACTGTTGTCGTCCCAACGGCGGCACAGATAAACCGGCTCATATACGCGCCCAATCTGGTAGTTGCGCGAGATGTTCAGACCCAGTGCATAGTCCTCACCATAGCTGGTGTTGGGAATCTTCACGTCACGCAGCACTGGCGTATAGAATGCACGGGGAGCACCCAAGCCGTTGATGCGCAAGGCGTTGTTACGGCCGTTCTCGGGCGTCCACTCCTTGTGGTCGATGATGCCGGGGGGGATGGGATTGAGGTGGATGTCGGTCATCTGGTAGGTACCTACCACCATGGCCACGTTCTGCTCGTAGAAGGCGTTGACCATCGTCTGCAGCGTGTGCTCATCCTTGTACATATCGTCACTGTCGAGCTGCACAATGAATTTGCCCACATTATGGCGATGAGCGGCCAGGTTCCAGTAACCGCCGATGCCCATGTCATAGTAGTCGGCGATGATGTGGATCAGGCGCGGGTCGTCATACTCGGCAATGGCCTCACGGGTGCCGTCGGTAGAGAAATTGTCCACCACCATCAGGTTGAACTTGAAGTTGCACTCCTGCTTGAGCACCGAGTCAATGGCGTCGCGGATGGTGCGGATGCGGTTACGCACGGGTATCATCACCGTTGCCTCGACCTCAAAGTTGTCCTCGCTGAACTCGATATGGCGGAAGTTGGGCACTTCCTTGCCGTCCACAATGCGCGTGGGAGCCAGGTAACCGCCCACCTCCTTGAGATGCTCGGTGCAAGCCTGTTCCATCTCGATCTGGCGGCCGCGGTTGCGCGGATCCACATAGTCAAAAATCTTCTCGCCGCTCTTGCGTGTATCCAGTTCAACGTCGCTGTAAAGGAACTCGTTGATGTGGGTGATGGCAGCGAACTGCGACAACTTGAGGCGCAGGTCATACAAGCCAGCAAACTCATAGTCAGCCTTCATCGCCTCTGCGGCCTTCTTGAAGCAGCAGCCGCAGAAGAACAGTACCGAACCGAAGTCGAAATCATCCCTCAGGCTACCCATCTGATAGTCGATGACAGGCGCCTTGTCAGCACCCTTCTCGGTCACGTTGTAGTGGTCGGCATAGAGCATACCCGAGCGGGTGTCATCACCCAACTTCACAAAACGCTCCAATGAGAACGGACCCATCTTCAGCGTGTCAAACTTGGTGTAGTACAACACATAGTCGGCATCGGCACGCTCAGCGATGGCGCGCATCGTGGCGCTGGAAGTGAGGCCCTTGACGGGTACTAACTCACAGCCCTCGACAGCAGTGGCTCCTTCCTCGGTGGCGAGGAGATAGATTTTGTTCACCAGTTCCTGTTCCTTGAGGTTCTGGATGGTTTGCGCAGCCTGCTCGGCATTGGCAAACGGGATAAAGCAATTAATTCTTCCCATGATTTCTATTAGTTTAGTATTTAATGATTTGTGAATTCTATTGTTTCAGGTACTCGAGGATGCGGGTCACCAGGCTGGTGCGATCCTGAGTTGTGGTCACGGTCTCCAGCGGGAAGCCCATGACCACGGTGCGGTAGCTACCGCGGTCGCTGGCAATAGCGGCGGGCAGGCCGTTCTCGCCGTAGCGCATCCAGGTGAAGCCACGGTCGTCGCTGGCACGGATGGCATCAGGCGACTCGACAGCGTATGTCTTGTCATTCAGTTTGCTGACAAAGGTCCACGCGCCTGGTGAGGACAAGTGGTTGGCCGGGCTGTCAACAGCATTGACGGTACCGTCGAGCGAAGCCCTACCATGCAGACCCTCAAAGCCAAGCACATCCTTGACAAAGGCCTTTCCCGCGGTGTCATCGTTGCCTGCTGCATTATCCCACAGGTCGCTGCCCACATAGGCACCGCTCAGCAACACGCTACCGCCATTGCCAGTGAAACGGCGCAGTGCGCTCATCAGGCCATTGGTGTATATCTTGAAGCGCGTAGGCATCAGGCCACTACCCGTCTTAATCTCCTTCTGTTTGCCCAGGATGAGGTCCATCAGTCGGTAGCCGTCGGTGTCATAGTTATTCTCCAATGCCTGCTGGCTGCACGACACGAAGGAATAGCCGGCGTTCATCAATGCCTCGCCATGCACTGCAGGATAATCAAAGTTGTTACCCGCCACGTTCATCGTCTCGTGGTCGCTGCGGCTGGAGCCGAAACCGGGCGCATCGTCGTCAGTCCACTCGATACTGCGGCGGAACTCATACTGCGAACCCAGATAGTTGATCTGCTGGATATAGGGTACACCATGATCTTTGTCATCGTCAAAGCCCGCACGGTCGGGGCCATCAAACCAATCGGGAGCGCTCACACGGGTAAATCCGTTCACTACAAGTACATCACCCTGGCTGCCCGCTGCCTCACCCAGGCTCAACGTCTCGCTGGGGAAACTGCGGCCTCCTTCGTTCATGGCGATGATGCGGTAGGAATGTATCTTGTTGTCGTTGATGCGCACGCTGAACTGCGGACCCTTCACGGTAGCGATTTCCTTGAAAGCACCGTCAAGTCCCACGCGTTCACACACGATATAGGACGTGGCGTCGGCATTGTCGCTCAAGTCGTCATGTGTGGGGTTCCACGTGAGCAGGTAGTGATGCTTGTCTGTCTTGCTGATGGCAAACGTATTGACGGGCAACGGCTGCACGACATAGCTGCGGTGGTCACGCTGGGCAATGAACTTGAGCATGCCCTTGTAGATGGCACGGCTCACGTCGAAACGGAACATCGGGTCGAGACCGTATTTCATGTCTGCAAAGTTCTGGTGCGACAGCAGTTCCATGAGTACGGCGGGCACCTCAGGCACTCGCGCCTCATAGTAGCTCTTGTCCCACATTCCACGGCGAGTCCAGTTGGGTTCCCACTTGGCGCGGATATCCTTGACAATCTCGGTCGAGAGCAGATTGCAGTAGCGGCGCGACAACTCACGCGGCGTGCCGTTGGCATATTTGCCGAACTGCTTGCCGTTGGCGCGGGTGCAATAGATGAGTAAGGTGCCCACAATTTCATCATCGGGCGTAGCGCCAGCATCGGTATGCAGGCAGAAAGAAATATCCACGGGCACCTTCAAGCCGCCGCGGTCGGGCAGCACATCGCTACCGCCAGCGAGGTAGTTCACCCACTCGCCACGGCTGCGGTAGTCGTCGGTATAGTCGTTGATGCCATGCGAGGTGGAATATACGCTGTCGGGGAAACCGGCCCATTGCAGATAGTAACGTGACCCCAAGTGGAACCAGGGATGCTCACCGCTCCCCACATAACTGTATTCCATGCCTTCCTTACCCAGGTATTTCTCATTCTCCTGCTCGGCGGCAATACGGCGGTTCTCCTCTGTGGGCAGTGCCACACGGCGCACGATATTACCCTTGCCGCCACCCACCTTGATAGCGTCGGCGGTAATCACGGCATCCTTATCGTCACTCAAATTTGACACCTCAACCACGGCCTTGTTCAGGCCCTTGGCGAGGGGGAATGTGCCCAGATATACCCACACGCCGCCTGCCATTGTCTGATCGACACGGAAACTGCGCTCACCTGCCAAGCTGTTGACGGTATAATTCACGTCGCGGGCGCTATTGGGCAGGGACTTATAGGAAACATAAACGGCAAACTCACCCGCCTCGGGCATATCAACGTCCCACGTGGCGGTCGAGAGTTTCTTTTTGTCTTTCTCGGCCTTGACCATGCGGTAAGTACCCTCGGTAAAGGGATTCTCAAAGTCCTTGTATTGGTGGCGTAGATAGGCGAAACCTGCTTCATTACCTGTCTCCCACTTCTGCTTGCCGTTGTGCTCGTTGTAACCCTGCTGAGCCTCAGCGCCGTCGTTATCGACCACAGCACCAAAGTTGTGAGTATCGCGCTCACGCGCATTCCATACGTAGGCACCTGCATTCTCCAGCATGGGGATGAGGAAGGGCAGCACATAGCTGTGGGTGTACATGTCCTCGACGGTCTGCATCAGGCGGGCACGTTGCCATTCCCAGCGGTTGAGCTTGGGCTCGAAGTACCATCCGTGACTGGGCCACATCGCCACGATGTTGCCGTCCAGGCCATGCTTGTAGTGGCGGTTGGCATCCATCTCGCTGATGAAAGCCTTGTGACTGCGCTTGTATGCTGGCTCATAGTCTGCAAAATATTTGTTGATGTCGTTGCCCACGATGGTGATGAGCACAGGATTGTCCTCAAATTCGCCACCCAGCGCCTCACGGATCTCACTGCGCATCTGCTCTACCCCAGCCTGGGTAAACGGCACATCGCCGAAGTTCTCGCTCACGTCCACCTTCACGGTGTCGTTCTCGAAGGTCACCGAGCGCACCTTCAGGTCGCCCACGCCCATGTGCTCGGGCAACTTGCTGGCTACGACATGCTGCACAGCATCCAACTGCTGCTGAGTGAATATCTCCTCCTGAGCCTGCATCGGCAACATCGTCGCCATACAAGCAACCAGACTCAACAATACTTGACTCGTCTTGTTCATTTCGGTTTTCTCTTTGTTTTTGACACTATTCTTATGCAACAAAGGTAGCACTAAACTATGAAAAACCAAAACAAAACCACCCAAACAGCCCTCTTTACAACATTATTTATGATTTAACTACATTTTTTAAGGAAAATGTCTCATGATTTAAAAAGCGCTCCCATTCAACCCGAAGGATTCCTGCCACAATACTTTTGGAGAATGAGATAAATGCACTAAATTTGCAGCAGAAAAGAGGATCAGAATCACAGAACGCTAGATAATAATGCAAGTATCACAATCATTAACAATAAATCACTTTTATATGAAAACAATCTATCTGAATTTAGCTAAATGTCTAGGCATTTTATTGTTCTTACTTGCCTCGGCGCTGACCATGTCGGCCTACGAGCAGACAGAATGGGTCAGCATCAACGGACTTCAGTACGAAATCACTTTTGATAGCGACAATCCGTGGGAAGGATCGGCCACGTTATTAATGCCCTCTTGGGATTGGGAGACCGGAGAGATGTGTCATATTCAATATGAAGGCTGGGACACCGACTCCATCCTGTATCTTCCAGCCGAAGTCAACTGTGAATATGGTTCTTACCCATTGACCACCATCCTCAGTTTAGGTGGAAGCAGCGACCTGAAGACCGTTTATGTTCCATACACGGTCACCCGAATTGAGAATGGTGCTTTCAACAACACGAGCCTTGAATCAATTTATTTCTTGGAAGACGAATATTATGGCGACAGCACTCCTATCACATTTGTAGACAGTAATTATGGAACTCAAGACGGCATCTTCAAGGGGTGCAATCGACTCAAAAGAGTTGAATTCAACAGGCCGATCAATCAAGTGGTCACCTACATGTTCATGAGTTGCCCCAATTTGAAATATGTATATTTCAATAGCGACAATACACCCTTGGACTCGATAGGCGTATGCGCCTTTGCCAATTGTGTCGGCCTCACAAGCATCTCTTTACCCAATTCTGTCAAGGTCATCGGCAAAGGGGCTTTCGCCAACTGCCACAACCTTAAGACAGTAAATGTGCCCAACAGCACAGCAACCATTGGTGACTATGCTTTCGCCGAGTGCCACCAGTTAAACAACATTAACCTCAATTCATCACTTCAAGCCATCGGCGCTGCCGCTTTCCTCAACTGTGAGTCTCTGACCAGCATGAGCATTCCCAACAATGTTTCCACCATCAAGGACTTCACTTTTTACAACTGTGCCAGCCTGACCAGCCTACAACTCAACAACGTCACCACAATCGGCAATCGTTCTTTTGCCGGATGCAACGGGCTTACCAGCATTGATTTATCCAAAGCACAAAGCATTGGCGAGGGCGCGTTTATTGGTGGTCATGTGTACTGTTCAATTTGGGGAACATCCTATTTGACCGATTCCACAAATCTTAGTATAGCCACTCGTGAAGAACAATATGACCCGATTAACGGATCGCTCAAGAAGATTTTATTGGGAGAAGGTATTTCGGTCATCAATGAATTGACTTTTTCCGGGCATGTTCCCGACACTATCACCTGCATGGCGCCGACACCTCCTGCCTATTCCAGGACCGACGGCCGCGAACTCACGTTCTGCAACCAAGCCTATTCGACCTCCATTTTATGCGTACCCCAGATTTTAGTCAATGATTATCGTGAGGCCTACGGATGGAGCCGATTTGCACACATCGAGGGAATAACAATCCTTGGCAATGGTGACGTTAATGGCGACGGGCAGACAACCGTAAATGACGTGACAATACTCATCGACATGCTTCTTGGAAGCAACCAACCCGACAAATTCAATGCGATTAATGCCGACACCAACGGCGATGGACTGATCTCTGTCGTCGATGTGACCAACCTCATTGACAAACTACTGCAAGGTAATTAATACATCGCATTATTTATGAAATCATCAAAGCGGGCCAACCTGAAAGAGGATGGCCCGCTTTATATGGCAATTACGGTGAATGACCTTATTACATCGTCTGGTCGCTGTAATAGGCAACGAGTCCTGGCATGGAGCTGAGCACAATCTTGCGGACCGTAGCGCCGAAATCGTTGGCGACTTCAAGCAGGATCTCGCTGTACGTCGTAGCGATGGAGCCCACAAAGCTCACGGGGTAGCTCTTATAATCATACTGCGCCACGTTGCGCTCAAAGAAACGCCTGAACTCCCTCGATATGGTCTCATGCACGTAGGCATTATCGAGATGCTCACTCAGGAAGAATGAATAGTGCCTAAGGTTGCGTGTAGCTGCAGGATTGTTCAATACCGCATCAAGCACTTCAGCACGGGTCACCTTGTATTTGTCAAAGAAGGCCTCGGTCAACTCGTGGGGCGCCAACCCCTTGAGCGCGTCACCCAGGAACACACGTCCCAACGCGGCACCACTGCCTTCGTCACCCAGAATGAAGCCCAATGCAGGCACATTCTTAACGATCTCATTGCCGTCATAGAAACACGAGTTACTACCCGTTCCTAAAATGCACGCCAGACCCGACTCACGCACCAGCAGGCCTCGGGCAGCTCCCAGCAGGTCACTCATCACCGTCACAGGTGTCTTGAATTGAGCCACCAGCGATCCCTCGATGATTTTGTTCTTCTCCGGACCGGAGCAACCGGCTCCATAGAAATACACATGCTTCCAGCGACGCTTGAAAAACAGGGGCGGCAACTCCAGACGTATGATGTGGCTGATCTCACGGCGCGTCATGAAGAAGGGGTTCAATCCCGAAGTATAGGCATGCTCCAACATCTGGCCGTTTTCTATCAACGCCCATTCTGTGCGAGTCGTGCTACTCTCGGCTATCAGGGTTACATTTTGACCTTTTATCATTCCCAGCTCTAAATGAATGTATTTTTTTGTTAATTTTTCGTTAAATCCAGCCCAAAGCTGGAATTAAGAGCTGCAAAGTTATGTATAATTTCAAGAATTTTGGCCAAATCCTCTGTTTTTCTCCACAAAATAAACAATCATTAACATAAGGAAACTTTCATTAACCGAAAATACATCGTTATGGCTTGCTCATATAGCAAAGCGCCCGCGGCAGTCTGCCGCAGGCGCTTATTCTTCATGTTCGTCCCTCTCTAGGACGCTTGGGAGTTTACGCGATATCGATGACGCGGTCGAGTTTCTTCTCGGGCTCGGGAGCGAGCTTGGGCAACTCGATGGAGAGGATACCGTCCTCTACCTTGGCGCTGATGTGCTCCTTGTCCACCTCATCGGGCAGGATGTAGGTCTGCTCGTAGTTAGTGTAAGAGAACTCGCGACGAACGTAGTGGAACTTCTCGCACTCTTCCTCGCACGACTTGTCCTCGTGATTGAACTTGCGCTCGATCTTGACAACCAGGTTACCCTCGTTGTTGATGTTGACCTTGCAGAACTCTTTCTTCAGGCCGGGAGCAGCGACTTCCATGGTGAAAGCCTTATCGCTCTCCTTGACGTTAACAGCAGGAGCTGTGGTCACATGGCGCGGGGTCCAGTCCATGTCAAACAGATCATTAAACGCGGTGTCTAACCAGTTGTTGCGGCAGTTGTTTCTAATTACAGGAAAATACATAATCTTACCTCCTAATTTCTTTTTTTGATTTTTGTGTTAATTATATTAAATGTTTATTGTCTCGTTCGTTTGCCAGGTTTAGCGCCCAGCTCGCACTACCCTATTAAGCAAACCCGATGCCATTGCCGCAAAGTATAACTACTGTTAAAATTCAAAGACACCGTGTCAGGTTTTTAGCAAAAATTAAACAAGAAACTGACAAAATGTCAGTTTCTTGTTCTTAAAGCAGTATTTTCTGCGCTATAAAGCTATAGTTTCTATAGCCTCTATAGATACTATAATGTGGTTACTTGATGACGACTTTCTGGGTCGCGGTGCGACCATTGATGTGGACGCGCACGAGATAAACACCAGGCTCCACCTGGGAAATGTTCAGGCAGTTGCCACCAGCGGCCTTGACGATGCGGCCGTTGATGTCGATCAGTTCCACGCCCTGCACCCAGGTGTCGGCGCTCACGACAATATAGTCGCCAGCCACATTCACCTTCATGTCGGCCAGTTTAACCTCGTTGATTCCCGAAGAGGCTCTCTTGAGCAGGTTGTCAAAGCGCAGGGTGCCCGTCATGACCATCGGGTCCTCGCCTAGTTCTATCCAGAAGCCGTTGAACTTGATATTATTGCCGATTTCATCGAAATACGGCACAACCACTTCCATATATCGCCAACCGTGGAAATCAATGGTTCCTAATAACACCCCCCAAGAACCAAAAATTTCATCTGAGAAACTTACTATGAGCTTGTGGTAGCTCATATCGCCCCACACGTGGATGCCCACTGTGTCGCCCGGGTGGAAGCTGATATCTGACGGGGTTTTGGGTTCGATCATTACCGGTCTCGGCACCGACCCAAGATATTTGGTGAACTCATAAGTCACCTGCATGGATTTGCTGCCAAACAACTTGTCGGTCGAACTTGACAGCTCGACACTGTTAAGACCCTCGAGGTAGTTGCAGTAGTCATCGGCATTCTCAAACTCCTCGACCACTTGCATGCCGGGTTTCTCGGCACCAGCGTCCACGCCCTTGAAGTTGATGACGCGGGTCTCGGGCAGGTGGATACCTGCGGTGTCGGCGATGTCAACGTCAAGGATGAGTTGGTAATCCTTGCCAGCCTCGATGTTCTTGGTGAGCGGGATGCGCACAAAGCCGTAATTGTCACCGTTCTTGTTATACTTAATGCTGCGCTTGTTCCAAGCCAACTCATTGCCCTCGCTGTCGAGTACACGCAGTTTCTGGAACAGGTTATAGGTATCAAGCATCGAGTCCACTCGCAATTCCACCGTCGGGGTCTTCAGGTGGACGGGAGCGCCCTCATAGGGGAACACCGCCAACTCGGTCAAGTGGTTGCGCTTCTGGGTGTAGAAACTCATCACGAAGTCCTCATCCATCGGCGTACCACCACCATGCTCGGCGGTTTTCTTGAGTGTGAGGGTATAAAGCGTATTCACATCAAAGGCATCCTTGGGCGTGAAAATCAGGCGGTAATAGGAATCCTCCCACTTGAAATCACCTTCCAGCGGCGGATCAAGCGTAAAGGCGTCGCACGTCGTCACGCTGTCCATGTCCCAGTTGAAGGACAGGATGATGGGCGTGCTGCACTTCACGGCAGGATCGCCTTCATTCCACACGGGAGTATAGTCCACCACCACGGGAGGCGTGTCACGCACGCGCTTGAGGTAGAAATTCTGATAGGTCGAAGCATTAGCGCTGACGGTCACCGTCTTACTCTGCGGGAAATGCGATGGCTCGGTCACCTCGACAGTATAGGTTCCAGGATTAACATACTTGAAGGTGTAGATACCGTTGCGCAGGGTGTCGGTCTGCGTGCGCTGCACCTCGTTGCCGTTCTGGTCAAGCAGGCGCACCGTGGCGCTGTGGATAGGCATCAGGTTGTCGTCACCATAGACGATGAACGGCTGGGGATTCTCCTGCAGGCGCTTGATGCGGTCATCGCGCACGTTGCCCGAAATCACACCCTGAGCGAAGTTGTCCAGTCGGTCAAAATACTTGTCGGCACCCAGCGAGATGTTCCAACCTTCCATCCAGCAGTACTGGAGACCCAGCAGGCGGTAAGCCTCGGGGATATAGTCATGGAAGGAGCCCTCACTCAGGTTGGCGACGGCACGGTTGCCGCGCAGCACGCCATAACCCTGGGTACCCCACTCGGGACGGAACGACCAGTCGCCCCAGATCTGGTAATTATGGGTCCACACGGTTGTCTGGCTCGCATACAGGTAAGGCTCCAGGTCAGCGGCAAGCACGTCGGCATTAGGAATCTGCGGAGATCCTGTGTAACCGCGGTAAAACACCATCGGGAAGTTGTTAACCGCACTGGTGCCCGTGGCGTTACTGTGGATTGAGTAGAACACGTCGGCACCGCTCTGGTTACATAGCGAGACGATGGTCGAGAGCGCCAGGTCGTCGGCCGTGGTGTTGGTCACACGCGAGATGCTGGTCTTGTAACCTTTCTTTTGCAGGATTTCCCGCAAGGCAAGACCCTTGCGCAGGTTGGACTTGGATTCCCATGAGCCAGCGCTGTCGCCCTGATGGAAGGGATAGATGACCATGTTGCGGTCATCGCTGTCGTAGCCGCCATGACCGGGGTTGATATACACATGCGGCACCTGCGCACTAGCGACATTCACGGCAAAAACCGCGAGCAGCGCCATCATCATCGATTTTGAAAATATCTTTTTCATGACTTGCAAACGGTTTTATTGGTAAATGTTGATTTTCATTTCATACAGCAGGCCGTCGATGGTCGTATAGACGATCTTGCCGCCACCACAGGTGGGCTGCAACGCCATCGAGGCGGGTTTGGTCAGTTCGGCCTGCCATGTGCCGTCGGCCTTGAGCAGCATGATTTGCGACGAGGTGAACTGGTGACCGTCGTCCTTGGCGTTCTGCGCCACCAGATAGTCATTGTTGTACCAACACGGCATCTCATAGTTGCCCAGCATGGCCAGCACCTGACCACGCAGGTCAATCACCACAATGCCCTTGCCGGCAGCAAAAAACGCCACGCGTTTGCCATCGGGCGAGAGCGAGGCCCACAGGTAGCCAGCCCACGAGTCCACAGGGCTGAAAACGCGCTCCTCACCGCCCACGGTGACGTGGACACGGCTGCCCTCGGCCCAGGCGGCTTCACCGATGTTGCCCGACGAACTGTAGTTCTGAGCCGGAGCCTTCACGGCACCGCCACGGGTTGCAGGCACCGCACGCACTGCGCCATGCTGCGACGGTGTGACAACGGCGCTCTGGCGGGTCGCAACGTCATAGCTTTGGCCCGTGCGGTAGATCAGGTGATCCTCCCCCACTTCCTGGGTAACGAAATACACCTTGCCGTCACCGCCCCAGCAGGCATCATTGCCCGCCACATAGTCGCGTGTGACCACGGTGGTCACGCCGTCAACCATGTCATAGTATTTCAACGCGCCCTCCTCACTGGAGAACAGCAAGCGGTTCCCCGCTTGATCGAGCACAGGATAATAGGCCGGGCCTTCCACCCCTTCCAGCAACCTCTGCAACGAAGTCACCTCCACCTCCTGTGCCATGGCTGGCAACGCCATTGCCAACAGCAACAAAATAAATAGTTTTTTCATTTGGTCTTGAATTATGATTGTGATTATTAAATTCAAACGACACCTAAAACCTAAAACCTAAAACCTAAAACCTATTTCTTCGGCTTCTGCGTACTCTTCAGCTTCAGGTTGATGAAGGAGGTCTTGCCCTTCTTCACTTTCACCTTCTTGGTCAAATAGAGTTGCTCATCGCCATAATACAACTCCAGTTTGTACTTGTCGGGCTGCAGGTTGGTAAAGACAAACACGCCATTGTCCATCTTGTCGGTCGTATATACACGGCTCAAAGCCCCGCGGCCATTGTACAGACGCAGCAAGGCGCCGTTGATGGGCAACAACTCGTCCTCGTCAAAGACGCGCTTGTCCTCGTCATGACGTTTCAGGTCCTCCCAGCGCACAGTTCCGGCAACAACACTATTCTTGAACTTGCCCTTACGGCCAAAGTATTCATCCATACCCAACGACTGGGTCCAGGCTTCCAGCCAGCAATAGCTGTCGTTGAGCAGACGCTCGCGCTCGGGCAGGTAGTCATGGAAAGAGCCTTCGCTCAGGAATCCCGGCAACTTGTTAAAGCGCAACACGCCCAAGCCCACCTTGTAGCCCCAGTCATAGAATGACCAGTCGCCACGGCTGCGCTCCTTGTGGGTCCACACCGCCAAGGTATTCTTAATGGCCTGTTTCATCACCGCATCACTCAATTCCAGGCTACCGTCAACGGCGGGTTTCCCATCCCACCCTCGGTACAGGCCCAGCGGGAAGTTGATGCGCTTTTCAATACCCGTGGCATTGCTGTGAATCGAGAAGAAGATGTCGGCACCACTGTTGGCTGCCAGCGAAACGATCTCAAACAGGTCCAGATCGTCCTCGGTGTAGTTGGTCTTGCGCGATATGGCGGTCTCGTAGCCCTTGTTTTTGAGGATTTCCACCAGAGCCAAGCCCTTCGTCAGGTTGGAATTGGACTCATAATAGTGTATCGTGTCCTGCGCACCGATGACCCACGTGGGCACGTGGCGGTCGTCACTGTCGTGGCCGCCGTGACCAGGATTGATGAACACGCGCGGCACGTCATTCTTGCTCAAGGGATTCTTCACCTTCTCGGCCTTGCCCTTTTCCTTGCCCTGCGCAACAGGCTGCATGGCGGGAGCAGGAATGTCCAGCTCCATCTGCTTCACCTGACCACTGTACAGGAGAGTATATACTATCTTGCCGTTGCACACCATGGGCTGCACGGCGCGCTCTTCACGGTCGCTGATGGGCTTCATCGTTTCGCCGTCGAGCGACAGCAGCCAGATGCGCGACCCGTTGGTGCGGATGTTGCCGGCATTGCTCATGGCAATCACATATTCATTGTTATACCAGCACGGCATGAGGAATTCCCCCAGCTCGGCGATCACTTGACCATTGAGGTCACACACAAAGACCCCCTTACTGGCCGCTTCAAACATGACTTTGGTGCCATCGGGCGACAACGAGGCCCACAGGTAGCCGTTGCTCTCCTGGACGGGCTGCAACGAGCGCGTGCCACCAGCCTCATCCACGAGATATAGCACATCGCCACGGGTATAGACCCACGAGCCCACCTGCTTGCCACTGCGGTAATACTGCCGCTCGCCATTGACCACCACGCCACGCGTTGCAGGTATAGCCTGCACACGGCCATGCTGCGGCTTGAGGACCACTTGGTCTGCACCGGTTGCAGGGTCATAGCAATGGGCGGTGCGGTACACCAGGTTGTGTTTCTTGCGCTCCTGAGTGACATAATACACCTTGCCGTCAGGGCCAAAGATAGCATCAAAGCCAGGATAGCCCACACTGGCCACCGTGGTCACGGCACCCGTAGCGAGGTTTTTCAGCATCAGGCTCGTCGCCTCGGTCGGTGAGTAGAGCAGCCACTGCCCGTCGGGGCTGATCTGCGGGAAAAAGCCGCAACTGTCCACCAGCGTCTTCACGCTACCATGTTTTACACCCACTGCGCCACTTCCCAGCGCCCACAGGCACACCAGTGCCATCGTCAAGTAGATTCTTTTCATTATCTGTCGTTTGCTTGTGATTTCTATTTTAACTAACAAAGGTAGTGCAAGTCGAGGACAATAGCAAGAAAAAATCCTTTTTTTCTTGGATTGTCGAGACGCAGCCTACCTTCGCCAACGGCAACGGTAGTGCATGTCGAGCACAATAGCAAGAAAAAATTCATTTTTCTTGAAAACCATCAAAAATCCCATTTTTTATTGTTTTATCTTAAAAAATGTCATATATTTGCAACATACTTATGGCGCATTCCATATAGTACGTTACCCAACCCAGATCATTGACTATAATTCCTCTAATTATTAACCATAATAAACTATTAGCTTATGAAGAAATTTCTATTTCTACTATTAGGCCTCACCATTGCGGTGAGTGCCTCGGCGGGTACTGACTCGTGGCGCGACCACCATCCCGCCAAGCAGTCAGTCTTCGCCCAGCAGGCCAAGGCTCGCGCCGAGGTCCATAAGGCCAAGACAGAGGCTGCACGACAAGCGTTCGTCGAAGAGTTCAAGGCCAAGGCCGAAGCCCACAAGGCTATGGCCAAGCCTGAAACCAAACTGCTCAGTAGCGGTACTAAAGCAGTCATCGACGAACAACCCGATGGCGATGTGATGTATTTTGACCACTTCAGCTACGTCCTTGGCAAAGGCTCTAACGCCTGGATGGAACATAGTGTTACAAGGGTCGTTATTGCGCCCAATGGGACGACGGTGTATATCGAAGCTCCTGTAAGCGGTTACAACAACGTGTGGGTAAGGGGAACCCTGTCAGGCAACAAAATCACCATCCCGATGGGACAATCCCTCTATGAAGCAGATGACAAGGGTAACAGCTTAAAAATGGTATGGGGCACCATTGCCAAGGATGATGATGACAACTTTGCGGCAAAGCCCAAGAACAATGTATCCAATGCCACCTACACCATTGACGTCGAGAACAACACCATCACTCTGGACAACACCAATTTTGAACCGACTGGCCCTAATTTTTCTGAACTAAACGTCAGTGTCGGCACTTCTGGCCTATTGGTAGTGTGGGATTATGAACTTGACGAAGAATACATCCATTCCTACAGTCTTGAGTGCGCTTCCTATTATCAACCCAAGCAGAGCACAACACCCATCTATGACGATCCCGATGGCGAGATGTTTACCTACAGAAGATCAGGTGGCTGCATTGATTCCAAATATACTGAGGGTGAGCAAGAGGGGACTGTATCTGTCATTTATGCCCCCGACGGCGAGACGGTATATATCTCTGACATCGCTGCCTGTGACCGTGAATACACATGGGTGAAGGGCACCATCCGCGATGGCAAAATCGTCGTACCCCTGGGACAATATATCTATAACAATAATTCTGACGTGGCTTCTGTGATCGGTTGGGCGCAATGTGTTTGGGACAATGATGAGGAAAAATACATTATCTCGTTGGATCCCCGAGCCGCCACGGTGACCTACACCATCGATGGCGACAACCTCGTCATGGACAACACTCGCGAAAGCAATGGAGTGCGTGAAGGCCTTGCAGTGTTCGATCACCTAAATGGTTCTGATTACTTCACTGATTTTTGCTTCGAATGGAACACCGAGTTCATCGGTTCGCCCCATGTCATCTATGACCAGCCTAGCGGCTATGTTTTAACGGCAAAGCACGCAGCCAGCACACTTGACATCGATTCTCAGGGAATTTTCGACAATGAATGTTGGGCCAAGATTGTTATTGACCCTAACAACAATACCGCTTATCTGCAGAATCCCTTTGCCTTTGCACCTGAAGGCTCATGGGTAAAAGGCACCTTGAACGGCAACACAATCACCATTCCTCTGGGGCAATATGTCTATTGGGATGAGGACTATGGGCAGGGTGTGAAGTTGGCATGGGGCACAGCCCAGATGAACGATGGCAATTATGAGATTGTGGTAGACCCCACGGTCACCGAGGTCACGTTCACCGCCAACAATGACGGAACCGTCACTCTTGACAACACCTCCAGCGGTGTTGACGGAGACGGCGCGATAGGTCTTGTTGCCCTTTGGGTTTGGGATGGAGGCGACGTACCTTACAGCCTGGAGTGGGATTCAGAATACACGTCCGCTGAGATGCCGACAGTCATCACCGAGCAACCCGAGGGCGAGCTGGTGACCTACTTGCGCAACAACCAAGGCATAAACTATAATTACGATTCTATCATTGATATTGACGCTGAGTACCGTGTGGTTTATGCGCCCGACGGCGAAACGGTCTATATCCAAGATCCTATCGCTTATGTCGATGCTGGTACTTGGGTAACGGGAACCCTCGTGAATGGCAAAATCACCGTGCCTCTGGGGCAATACATTTTCTGGTCTGATGATGGCTATGGCGTACTTTTGGAATGGGGCATTAATACCTTGGATGGCAAATCATACAAATTCACATCTGACCCCTCTGTCACCGAGGTCACTTACACCATCAACGGCGATTACCTTGTCATGGACAACTCTGGACCAGGTGACAATGGTGATGGCGCAGTAGGCTTGGCTGCCACCTGGGACGATGGTGATGGTACTATTTTCCTGGAGTTCACTCCTTCCACGCCCATAGAGGTCATTGAGGAGGAGCCTGAGGGCGAACTGGTAGAGTATGACCGTTCTGGCATGGGTATCCATACTCCCGATCCCCTCTTTAAGAACCGCGATCTCGACCAGCCTTGGTTTGCGATACAGGAAGGCAAGATCCTCGTGGTTTACGCTCCCGACGGCGAGACTGTTTACATTCAGGACATTGTGGACTGTGGGTACTACTACAACCGTGGCTCTTGGGTACAGGGCACTGTGAACGATGCCCGCACCAAGATTACCATTCCTTTGGGACAAGGCGTTTTCTATGACGGAGAAAGTGGCGAGTATCAGATACTCGCGTGGGGATCCACGTCGGTGGGCGCTCCCGACGAGTATGGCAACGAGACGGTCATCTTCACACCCGATGCCAGCGTTCAGACAGTGACCTTCACCATTCAGAATGGTTGCATGTCGATGGACAACTCCACTGGTGCCACTATCGAGGACCTGGACGCATTGTACGACCAGTATTACAACGAGGAGATTGACTATGAGACTTTCCAGGAGCGTATGGCTCTGCTCTGCCAGAACACTGGTCTGGCCTACATGACCACTGGTGGCGAATGGACCGGCGAGGCCAACTGGGGCACCAAGATGTCGATTGAGCACGCCGCCGTGCCTGCCGATCCCCAAGTGAGAAGATGGTATGACGCTGAGAACGAAGGCGGTGACTCAGAACTGTTTTTCTATCTGCCGAGGCTCGATGTCGATGGCTATGCGCTGTTGCCTGAGAACATCAGCTACAGCATCTACACCGACAATGACCAGCTGTTCACCTTCGATGCCCAGCACTACAACCTGGATGCTGACATCACCGAGGTTCCTTATGCCGTGTGGAGCAATGATAACATCTATAAGCTCAACGAGGGCTATTGCGACTTCTTCCGCACCAATGCCGAGGGATTTGAGCCCTTCTTCACTTGGCGCATCGGTATCCAGGCACACTACACCGTGGACGGCGTGAAGAACTCCAGCAACATCGTTTACCTCGAAGTGTTTGAACACTCCGACGCAATTCCCGGTGATGTGAACGGTGACGGCGTGGTTTCAGTCGTCGACGTGACTAAATTGATCGACTGCCTGCTGGGTGGCGACTTCTCCGATATCAATGTGGAGAACGCCGACTTCAATGGTGACCAACAAGTGAATGTGGCCGACGTGACAGCACTCATCGACTGGCTGCTCGGTAACTGATGCACAACAACACTAAAACAAAAAAATCGCCCTCAACGGGCGATTTTTTTGTACACGTAATTCGTAAGCTAGAGTCTAAATCATTTACCCGAGAGGAGGTAATCAATCAGTTCCGTCACGTCGGAAATGCTTACATCGGTGTCCCCATTCATGTCGGCAGCGTTCCAATTAATGGCACTGGAGTCTCCGCTCAGCAGATAATCGATCAGAGCCGTGACATCAGCGATGCTGACACTACCATCATTATTCACATCACCACGCTGGGCCCTCATCTCCAGGTAAACTTCATCAACCGCGAAGAAATCACCGACGGGGTTGACCGTGTTGTCCTTGGTGTAAGTCCAGGTGAGCGTGTGGACGCCCATGGACAGGGACGCGCTATTGGTGTTCCAACAGTCACCCAATAAGTCTCCAAAGGAGTAAACCTCATTGCCATCGATAGAGAACCTGCACTCGTCATATATTCCATATGTTGAGCCCTCTCCCATGGCTTTGAACACGGTTATCAGAAAGACGTTCGGCATGGTCACATTGACAGTGGCGGTCAACGTAGAGGTACTGTTGGAAACAGCCTCATTACTTGACTTAGCGTAAATCCTGCCTTCTGCGTCAATAGCCAGAACCCAAGGATAATCCCCACCGGTCGTGAAATGGATGTCGCCGCCTTCTTGGTTAAGCGCTTTGTCCAGACTGACAATGGGTTCGATGCCTGAGCCAACCGATGCAAAGACGCCCCAGTGCTTATTATATGCCTCGATGGCCAATTCATCGGTCAGATCGTTGTTCTCTTCTGGTCCATTATACATGGCAATCAACGTTCCTGGGCTGGATGACGGACGTGTGGGCAGACTGTTTACCAGAGTTGACATGCCATACTCTAAGATTTCATTAATCACGCAAATGACAGTGTTCAAGGAATTGCACCCTGTGAAATCAAGACTTTCCAAATGGTTGAGGGAACATGAAACCCTTTGCAGTCGGGTCTTTCCGGCCAGACCGTCAAGATTGGTGAGAGCGCATGAATTGCAGTTGATTGACCTCAAGTTGGCACAATCGGCCAGGCCCGTGATGCTGGCCAGCCGCCCGTTGCCACGACAATTCAGCGAATCCAACTGAGTGCAACCTGTCACATTGAAATTAGTCAAATTATTGTTGTTGCAATCAACCCTGGTGAGCAGGGTGTTATCATCGACCCAAAGTTGCGATAGGTTGGGCTTGTTGATGAGCGTGAGCGAGGTGAGCTTGTTGCCAGAGCAGACGAGATTGGTCAAGCTCGCTATGCTGTTCAAAGCACTCAAGTCGGTCAACGCACAGCTGTAGCACACCAATTTTTTCAAGGCGGTGCAACTTGCCAGACCAGTAAGCTCACCAAGGTTTGAGTTATTATAGCAAGACAGTTCGGTCATGGCGGTGCAATCGCCAATACTGAGCGAAGTCAAGGCACAGCTGTTACAATCGAGCTTAGTCAGCATGGTGTTGCCATTAGCCCTGATGGAAGTCAGATTGTACTTGTTGGTGACCGTGAGAGTGGTCAGATGGTTGTTGCGGCACAAGAGTGTCTTCAGATTACTCATGCTATTCACGGCGCTCAGGTCAGTGATGGCGCAGTCCTCACAGTCCAAATGGGTGATGGCAGTGCAATCCGCCAAGCCCTTAATTGTGCTCAAGAGGGAATTCTCATAGCATCTGAGTTCAGTCAAGGCGGTGCAGCCTGCCACATCAAAGTTTGACAAATTATTTCTGATGCATTTGAGATACGTCAACGTTGAGTTATCGAAAACCCATAACGTCCTCAGTCTGCTGAGATTATTGGCATTGAGCTCCGTCAGCTGGTTGCTCTGCAGGTACAATTGTTCCAGGGCAGTATTGGCGGTCACGTTGATCGAGGTCAGCCTGTTGTAAGCCACGTTAAGGTACTTCAGCTTGGTGTTACTGCTCACATCGATAGACGTGAGATAGTTGCTGTAACAATTGAGATAGGTTAACTGGGTGAAGTATTCCACACCCTTCAAGTCTGAAATTCTCTTGCTCATCAGATTCAGTGAGTCACGGGCGTTGAGCTGAGCCGTGGTGATGTAGCCGCTGGGATACTGCGACATCAAATAACTGCGGAAGTTCGCATCAGGAAAGTTGGTGCTGTTGATGGTGACATCGGCCAGCGACGCCAGCGAGGTCATCATCACCGTCACCGTTATCAATAATAGTCTTTTCATAATTGTAAATTATTTATTGGTGAATACTGGACGTTGCATTTCCATAATCGTTTCCCGAGTGGGCATCAGGAAATGACCAGGCGATGTCTTGACAGAGCCGATGGAGGCAATCTTGGCACCAGCAGGCCAACTGCCACTGAGCAGGTAGTCGATCAAGGCGGTCACATCAGAGATGTTCACGTTACCGTCAACGTTACAGTCGGCCGCCCCGACATTGACGCCAGTGGCATCGCTGCTCAGCAGGTAGTCGATCAGGGCTGTCACATCAGAGATGTTAACGAAACCGTCATCGTTCACGTCACCACGAAGGAATTCGCTGCCTGAATAGGGTTCCCAATCCGTGCCATCGGCATTCTCATGATAGACATTCCACCCTTTGGCATGAGCTTCATTGACCTGGGCTACCGTAATGACGTTGCCCTCGGTGTATTCCTCGTAGTCGTTACAGATGACATACAATTCTCCCATGCTGTCAACAGGCCACGTCGGCAGGTCATCAATGAATTGACCCATCTGGCTGGCCTTTACCGTGTTATAAACCATATTTACATCATGTAAACTGGGGCAATTGTCGGCACGAAGGCTGCTGATCTGATTGGTTCCGCAGTAGAGCTTATGAAGAGACGAGCAGCCGCTGACATCGAGATCAGACAATTGATTAATATGGCAGTATAGCGTCTTGAGAGCAGGAAAAGCGTTGATATTCAGACTGCTTATTTTGTTGTTATAACACCAAATGTCTTGAAGCTCGTTGTGAACGCTACCAAGAATCAATTGAGAAATTTCATTATAGCTGCAGGCGAGTTGGAAAAGACTGGTAAACCTGCTGACATCAATGGTTCCTGAAATCTCGTTATAGCGGCAGTCAAGGGAACGGAAGTTATCAGAGCAGTGGCTCAGGTCCAGGCTGGTCAATTTGTTGCTGTTACACCATAGAAAAGTTAGTTCAGGATTGTTGCTGATGTTCAGCCCTGTCAGCAGGTTGTCATTACATGTGATAAACTGGAGCATCGGGCAAGTGCTCACGTCCAATGCTGTCAACTGGTTATCATCGCAATCGATATAATAGAGTACCGGGCAATTGGAAACTTCAAGCTGTTGCAAAGCGTCATAATAGCAATACAACTCTTCAAGCAACGAGTTGTCCGAGGCGACCAGCCTTGTCAAATGAGGTTTATTGCACACTATCAGTTGCGTGAACTGGTTATCGCGGCACCACAGCTCCTCCAGATAAGACATATTAGTCACACTAAGGTTGGTAAGGCCGCAGTTAGAACATTCGAGATAGTGTATGCTGGTGCAGCCCGAAAGGCCGCTAATATCACCAAGATCCGGGTTTCCCTTACAGTTAAGGTTCACCAGGGAAGTCAGTCCCGACACGTTAAGCGAGGTCAACTGGTTATTGTAGCAATACAGATTCTCGAGGCTGGGACAGAAAGTCATGTCAAGTGAAGTGAATGCGCAATAATCGCAGCCAAAATGGATCAATGCCGTGCAGTCAGTCAGACCTTCAATTGAGCTGAGACGGGGATTTACTTCACAATCCAAAAAAGTCAATCCAGTGCAGCCTGCCACATCGAGCGAGATCAAGTTATTATAATCGCATCTGAGGTCGTTCAAGCCTGTATTGCCCGAGACCCTAAGGTATTGCAGCTCGGGCTTGTTGTTCACGATGAGGGCGCCCTCCAACTGGTTGTTGCGGGCCCACAGCGTTTGCAGGTTGGTCATGTCGTTCACGCCCGGCAGTTCGGTGATGGCGCAGTCCTCACAGTCTAGATAGGCCAGGGCGGTACAGGAAGCCAGACCCGTGATGGACTCAAGGTTATAGTTGTAGTAACACCTTAAGTTATACAACGCGGTGCAACCTGTCACTTTGAGTGTGGTCAAGTTCTCGCTGCGGCATAAGAGTTGGGTCAACTGCGTGTCGCCAGCGACTTGCAGGTTGGTTAGGGTGCCGCTGTGGCTGGTCTCGAGGGCGGTAATCTTGGTATTGCCCGCCAGCAACGTCTCCAGGGAGGTCATGCTCTTAACGGCACTCAAGTCGCTGATCAACGTGTACTCGACGTCAAGCCATGTCAATGCGGTGCAGTTCGCCAAACCGGTGATTGTAGCCAAGTTATAGTTGTTGTAAATCTTGAGCTGCTCCAAGGCTGTACAGTTCGTTACGTTAACGTTGGTCAGCGCATCGCGCCAGCAGTAAAGACCTGTCAAGGAGGTGTTGCCCTGAACCCAAAGCGTCCTGAGCTTGCTGTGGCTGGCGATCCTGACGGTCGTCAGCTGGTTGTTCTGCAGGTACACTTCTTCCAGGGCAGAGTTTTTAGCATCTTCAATGTAGAAGTAGGTCAACTTGTTATAGCCCAAGTTGAGGTATTTCAGCTTGGTGTTACTGCTCACATCGATAGACGAGAGGTTGTTGCCGTAACAAAACAGATAGGTTAACTGGGTGAAGTATTCCACACCCTTCATGTTAGAGATGCCTTTGTTGTAGAGATACAGTGTATCGCGGGCATTAAGCTGCGCCGTGGTGATGTATCCGCTGGGATACTGCGACATCAAGTAACTACGGAAATTCGCATCAGGAAAGTTGGTGCTGTTGATGGTGACATCGGCCATCGACGCCAGCGAGGTCATCAGCACCGTCACAAGTAGAAGTAAAATCTTTTTCATAGCACAATAGTTATTATTTGGTGAATAAAATGCAACTTAAGCATAAAAGCGTCGCCTTTCACCGCAAAGATATAACAATTATTCATATAACCATAGAATATAACTCATATTTTTCACCCACCCCACAAAACAAAAGAGAGGCACTGTGGATTGCCACTGTGCCTCCCAAACATGAAACAAATCTTCTTCTGCTTTGGTTATGCTAAATGATATCAGAAGTAGTATGTTTTCTAGGCTTTAGGTTTTAGGCTTTAGGAAACATTCACCTAACACCTAAAACCTAATGCCTAATGCCTAATGCCTAATGCCTAAATTACTGGATAAACGAGAACATCGCGCTGATGGCATCCACAGCACCGTTGATGTAGGCGTAGATGCACGAGATCAAACCAATGAAGATCACACCTGCCACACACAGGATGAGACCCAGACGTTCGGTCCAGTGGCTCTTGATGGTGGGGATCACGCAGTCGTCCTGACGCAGGAACATCGCCTTGACCACCAGCAGGTAGTAGTACAACGAGATGATCGTGTTGACCAACGCGATGAGCACGAGCACGTAGATGGCCACCGAACCCTGATGGCACGCGCCCACAAAGATGAAGAACTTGCTGAAGAAGCCTGCAAACGGGGGAATACCACCCAGCGAGAACATCGCCAGCATCATCGTGAAGGCCAGCCAGGGATTGGTCTTGAACAAGCCATTGTAATCGTCCATCGTCACGCGGCCCGTCTGGCGCTCTATTGCGGCAATCACGCCGAAGGCGGCGAGGTTACTGAAGATATAGACCAGCACGTAGTAGATCATCGACGACATACCCATCACGTTCACGGCGATCACACCGAGCATGATGTAACCGGCCTGTGAAATCGACGAGAACGCCAGGAAGCGCTTCAGGTTGCGCTGACGGATGGCAAACAGGTTACCCAGCGTGATGGTGAGCACAATGAGGGCATACAGCATCCACTCCCACACCTGAGAATAGGCCGAGCCGAACACCTGCACCAGAATAATCAGGAACGAGAATGCGGCGGCGCCCTTGCTGATGACCGACAGATAGCTGGTCACAGCCGTGGGTGAACCCTGGTAAACGTCGGCAGTCCACAGGTGGAAGGGAACCAGCGAGAGCTTAAAGCCAACACCAGCAATGACAAATGCCAAGGCGGCAATCAGCAACGCTGAACGGTTACCTAGGATGGCGGTGGCGATATCCTTGAAGTAGAGCGTGCCACTCATGCCATACACGAAGGAGATACCCAGCAGGAAGATCGCCGACGAGAAGATGGCGGTGAAGATGTACTTGGCTGCAGCCTCATGCGACTCGTAGTGACGCTTCTCAAACGCAGCCAGGGCAGCGATGGGCAGCGACGCGGTCTCCAGGCCGATAACGAACAGCAGGAAGTGACGTGCCGAAATCATCAGGAACATGCCGAACAGCGTCAACAGGATTAACTCGTAGAACTCGCCGCGGCGAACGCTGACAAAGTCGCTGTTGGTCCACTTCACGGCTTGCAGGAGCACCAGCAAGACGCCCACGTTGAGGATGTTCTTCGTCACCCATGTGGCCGGATTGGACTCAAACATGCCGCCGAAGGCATCACCCGTCTGAGCGGGGACACAGAAGCAGTATATCGTGTAGAGCGCCATCAGAATCACCGTGAATATGGGCATATATCGGTGAGAACGCTCTGGCATGAACAGATCGTAGAGCAAAACGAGCAAGAAGACCACAAACAGGCCTATCTCCTGCGGCATCAATAAGAATTGTGAATAATCCATCATATCTTAATTATAGCTTTTTATCAGGTTAAACACTTTCATTACATCATGGGCAAAGCTGCCTGCAGGGCCTCAACTACGGGGTTGAAGCTGCTCTTGATAATGTCAATAAAGAAGTTGGGGAAGCAACCGATAGCGGCCACAGCAAGAATGAGCGTGGCAGTCGAGAGACGCTCCTCCCAGGTGGCATCGGTCAACGTGCGGTGGTGCTCATCCTGTACCTCGCCAAACAGCAGCTTGGCAACAACGCGCAGGATGTAAACCGCCGTCACGACAATCGAGGTGGTCGCCATGATGGTCAGGACGCGGCGGAACATGTCGGTGTGCTGGAACGAGCCGAAGAAGATGGTCATCTCGGCAGCAAAACCGCTCAGACCCGGCAGACCCAACGATGCCAAACCGGCAATCACATAGCCCACGCCCAGGTAAGGCATGATGTGCATCATACCGCCCATGTCGCGGATGTCACGAGTGTGGGTGCGGCCATAGATCATACCGATCAGGGCAAAGAACAGGGCCGTCATCAGACCGTGCGAGAGCATCTGCAGCACGGCACCGGTCATCGCCGTGGTGTTGAACATCAGGATGGCAAACAGCACCATACCGCAGTGGCTCACCGACGAATAGGCATTGATATACTTGAGGTCGGTCTGCACACAGGCGCTCAACGCACCATAGACGATGCTCGCACCAGTGAGCAGCAGGAAGATCCATGCCAACTCGTTGGCGGCAAACGGCATCAAATAAATAGCGATGCGGAAACAGCCGTAACCTCCCAACTTCATCAGCACACCGGCGTGGAGCATCGACACCGCCGTGGGGGCCGAGGCATGACCGTCGGGAGACCATGTGTGGAACGGGAACATGGCACCCAGCACGCCGAAGCCGACAAACGTCAGCGGGAAGAGCAGGTACTGCCAGTTGTGCGGAATCGCATCGTTATGAGCGATGTCCAGGATGTTCATCGTCAAGGGCTGACCGGCGGGAGCCGAGTGGAAGTAGATACCAATCAGGCCGAGCATTAGGAAGGCCGAGCCACCCATCAGCATCAGCGTCAGCTTCATCGCACTGTAGTTCTTGTTGCCGCTGCCCCACACACCAATCAGCAGGTACATGGGAATCAGAGCGACCTCATAGAACATGAACATCGTGAACAGGTCAATCGAGATAAAGAAGCCAAACACACCCGTGGACAACAGGAAGAACCACATGAAGAACTGACGGGGCAGCGGGTTCATCTTCCACGAGGCGAATACACCGGCAAACACGATGAATGCCGACAGCAAGATCATCACTACGCTCACGCCGTCAACACCCAACGCCAGGTGGACATTGAAGGGGGCGTACCACAGGATGTCGCTGCGCAGGATCATCTCGCTGGTATCACCACCAGCACGCGCGTCAAGGAAAATCTTGACCAAAATGGCGGCCAGCACCATGAGTATGCTGGCGCCTATCACGGCAACGGTCCTGATGGCCTTGATGCCCTGGTTGCGGCAGATGGCCAGGCCTCCAAGGGTCAGCAGAGGCACGATCACAAAGTAAATCAGTATATTATTGAAGATTTCCATTTGATATATCCTTTCTATTTTGTTAGACCGTTGATTTTAGAGCAATACACATAACATGGTGACCACGCCCAGCAGGAGCGCACCCAGCAGATAGATATACACATAGGCCTGAATGCTGCCCGACTGCATGCGGCGGATGCCGAACGACAGCGAGTTGGTGGCTTCGGCCAGCAGGTTCATGAAACCGTCGATGATGTGACGATCAAACCAGGCAATGGGCACACAGATGCCCTGGAAGATCACCTTGTGGGTGATGAACTGGTAGAGCTCGTCCATGTAGAAGCGCTTATAGGAAGCGGTCCACAGGCCGCGCATCGCGTTGGCCATGCGCTCCGGCAGTTTGTTCTCCTTGCGATACATGATCGTGGCAAGACCGATACCCAACAGAGCAACTACTGTGCTCGAACCCGCAACGGTCAAATCCAGAGCGGTCTCCAGGGGTTTACCGTCCCAGGTCACCAGTTTACTGAAAGGAACGAAACCAGCCACGACTGCGATAGTGGCAAGGATGATGAGCGGCAACGTCATCGTCCAGGGCTGATCCTTGGGAGCATGGTGGGTATGAACCTCATGTTTCTTCCAGAAGAAGATGAGGTAATAGATGCGGAACATGTAGAAGGCAGTCATGAAGGCCACCATCGACATCCACAGACCCCAACCCAAACCGCGCTGGTAGCAGGCAACGAGAATCTCGTCCTTGCTGAAGAAGCCCGAGAACGGATAGATACCCGAAATGGCCAGACAACCAATCAGGAAGGCAATGCTGGTGATGGGCATGTACTTGTGCAGGCCGTGCATCTTGTCGTTCTCATTGCTGTGAACGGCATGGATAATGG
The DNA here is from genome assembly GCA_947306175.1 of uncultured Prevotellaceae bacterium. Lineage (GTDB taxonomy): Bacteria > Bacteroidota > Bacteroidia > Bacteroidales > Muribaculaceae > Sodaliphilus. Next base: position 113,361 of record CAMZFV010000002.1, on the reverse strand, counting down.
CACCGGCGCACAGGAAGAGTAACGCCTTGAACATAGCGTGGGTGAACAGATGGAACATCGACGCCATGTAACCCAGGCCATAGCCATGGTGAATCTCGACGAGCGCATTGTGATTGGAGCTCACGGCAAGCGAGGTCATCATGAAGGCGATCTGCGAGATGGTCGAGAACGCAAGCGCGCGTTTGATATCACTCTGGGTGCAGGCGATGGCGGCGGCATAGAACGCCGTGAACGCGCCGACAACCAGGATGATGTTCATCGCACCCTGTACGAGCACATACAGCGGGAACAACCTGGCCACCAGGAACACACCGGCGACAACCATCGTCGCAGCGTGGATCAGCGCCGACACGGGAGTGGGACCTTCCATCGCGTCGGGCAGCCAGATGTGCAACGGGTACATCGCACTCTTACCGGCACCGCCGATAAAGATGAAGGTCAACGCCCATGCCATTACCGAGCAGCCCAGGAAGGTCGCGCCTCCAGCGGTGCTGATGGCGCTCTGGGCGGTCTCCAAGCTGCCCGACATCGTGGGTCCGAAGACCAGCTGATTGAAGTCGAACGTCTTAGTGTAATAGCTCAGAATCATGATACCCAACAGGAAGAACAGGTCAGCCAGACGGGTGACGATGAATGCCTTCTTGTTGGCATGATTGGCGGCAGGCAGTGAATAATAGAAACCGATGAGCAGGTAGGATGAAAGACCCACCATCTCAAAGAAGATGAATATCTGGAAAATGTTGGTGGCAACCACCAGGCCCAGCATCGAGAACGTGAACAACGCCAGGAAGGCGTAGTAACGCTGGTAGCCCTTCTCGGCATTACCGTCGTGGTCGCTCATGTAACCGATACTGTACAGGTGAACCATGAGCGAGACGGTGGTGATGACAACGAGCATCATCGCCGCAATGGGATCCACCAGGACACCCATGCGAACGACCAGCGTATCGGTAAACGACAGCCAGGCAGGATTGGCGACAACGACGGCTTGACGAACGCCATCCACCATTTGGCCTTGACCGCTGCCAAAGAAATAGGTCAGCGCAACGCCATAGGCGAGGATGGTATCCACGAGCATCGCCAGCACGCCGATCCAACCGGTGACTTTTCTACCCATTTTCACCCCGACAAGTCCCAGGAACAGGAACATGAACAGGGGTAATGCTACAACTACTATTGCTAAACTTAATGGCATAATCGTTAGAATTTCAGTTTAGTGATTTGGTTGATGTCCACGTTCTTGGCAATGCGGAACACATTGATGATGATGGCAATGGCAAGCGCCGTCTCGGCTGCCGCGATGGCTATCGCGAACAGCGAGAAGAACATGCCGTCCATCTGACCGGGGAACAGGTAACGGTTAAACACCACAAAGTTGATATCCACCGAGTTGAGCATCAACTCCAGCGAAATCATAATCGCAATCATGTTCTTGCGCGTGATGAATCCGTAAACACCGCAGCCAAACATGATAAGGCTGGGAATGAGATACATAAACAGTGTCAAATCCATAATCTTTTCAATGTTTAGCGGCGACGGGCAATAACCACACCTCCAATGATACAAGCCAATAACAACACACTGATGGCCTCAAAAGGCAACAGATAGCCAAACTTGTCGGTACTCAACAAGAAATGGCCGATCTTTTCCATATTGACGTCCACCCCGCTGCTGAGCAATCGCCCGCCGAAATCGGCATAGCTGAACAGAGCGTAACCGCAAACGGCGACTCCAGCCAATGCGGCGCTCAGACCCAGCCAACGCTTGTGAGATGTCAGCGGGGAAGCATCTTCACCAGGCCGCTGTGTCAGCATGATGGCAAACACAAACAGCACCAGGATGCCTCCGGCATACACGGCAATCTGCACGGCTCCCAGGAACTGATAGTCCATCTGGAAGTAGATGATGGCTGTGGCAAATAGCACAAACAGCAGATACGTCGCGGAGCGCAGAATCTTGCGCGTGGTTACCGCCAGCACCGAGAACACGATGATGGCGATCGCAACGATAAAATACAAAATAAGGTTACCTACTGATTCCATTATTCTTTGTTTTCTTTAGTTTCTTGTTTGGTCTCGTCAGCAGCGGGAGCCGCGGGCTTCTCTACGGGAGCTGCAGCGGGTTTCTCCACAGGGGCTGCAGGCTTGGCAGCAGCTGGGGCCGCTGGCTTGGCGGCAGGTGCGGGAGCGGGAGCGTCGTCCTTCTCGGGCAGGTAATTGAGCTGCTTGTTGAGCTTCTCACGAGTGAACACAGCCTGCTCAAAATCGTTACTGAACTTGATGGCATTGGTGGGACACACCTGTACACACAGGCCGCAGAAGGTGCAGCTGCCCAAGTCATACATGTACTTGTCCAGCTTCATCTTCTTCTTGCCGTCGGGCAGGTCCACCATGCGCTTGGTGATACTGATGGTCTGGTTAGGGCAATTGCGCTCGCAGCTGCCACAGGCGATGCACTTGTGGTAACCGTTTTCGTCATAGATGAACTCCAGCGTAGCCCTAAACCGCTCCGGAATGTGGAGCTCGGCACGGTTCTCGGGATATTGCTCGGTCACCTTGGGAGTCACCAGCTCCTTGCCGGTCACCTCCATGCCCTTGATCAGGCTGTAAAAGCCTTTAAAGATTGAGACGAAATACTCCTTGATGCTCATATTCTTATTCTTTTCTTATTTTCTTTACAATGATTCGCATTAGCGTTCCACCTGACCGCCCAGGATATCGAGCAGCTCGGTGGTGATGCCCTGCTGACGCAGTTTGTTATACTCCAGTTGCAACTCGTCGAGCAGTTCCTTAGCGTTGTCGCTCGCGGCCTGCATCGCCATCACGCGTGCGCTCTGCTCACTGGCCGCGCTCTGGATGAAGACATCCTGGAGCATCGACTTGATGTGCAGGGGCAGCACGGTGTTGAAGATGGTGTTGGCGTCGGGCTCGAACAGGCAAGGGCTGTTAGCGGCACGCGGGTCAACATTGTCGGTCAGACCCTGATAGCTCACGGGCAGTAACTGCTCGCGCGTGAACACCTGCTTGCCGGTCGAGATGAAGTGCATGTAGCACATCTCCACGCGGTCATACGTGTGCTCCAGGAAACGGGTCTTCATCAGGTCGGTGAAGGTGTACAAATCCTCGTTACCACTGCGGGTGTTGAGGGACACCTGCTCCATCTGGATGTCCTTGCCGACAATCTTCCGGACCGCCTTGGTCATCTTCTTGCCCACGGGAATGATGGTGATACCCACCTGCTGCCCGTACGCCTTGCGCACCTCCTGGATGCTCACAAGCAGCTGCTTGAAGATGTTGACGTTGAAGCCGCCGCACAGGCCGTCATCACTGCCGAATGCCACCAGCGCAACGCGCTGCACATCGCGCTCGGCGATGAGCGGCGAGTCAAACTGCTGGTCGGTCACCAGCAGGTGGCTGATGACGTGCTGCACCATCTGACGGTAGGGCGACAGGCGCTGCAACTGGCCAGTGGCCTTACGCATCTTGGACGAGCTGATCATTTTCATGGCGCTCGTCGTCTTCTGCGTTGAGGCGACTGAACCTATTCGCGTCTTGAGTTCTCTTAATGTTGCCATCTTGCGAACTTAAATTGCTGGATTAACTGGCGGGAGCCTCGACGTACTTGGCGGCTACCTCGGCAGCGGCATGTTTGAGCTTCGACATGACGTCGTCGTCAATCTTGCCAGTGCGCAGCACGTCAAGCACATCGCTCTGGTGCTTGCCGCGCAGGTAGTTGATGAACAGTTTCTCAAACTCACCCACCTTGTCCAGGGGCACGTCGCGCAACAGACCGTTCACACCGCAATAGATGATGGCCACCTGTTCCTCGACTTTCATCGGCGTATATTGGGCTTGGACGAGCAGGCGCTCGTTCTTGCGGCCCGTGTCGATGGTGCGTGCGGTAACGGGGTCGATGTCGCCACCAAACTTGGTGAAGGCTTCAAGCTCACGGTACTGCGCCTGCGCGATCTTGAGGGTACCGGCCACGCGCTTCATACACTTGATCTGGGCGTTACCGCCGACACGAGATACCGAGATACCCACGTTAACGGCGGGACGGATACCCGAGTTGAACAGGGCAGACTCAAGGTAAATCTGACCGTCGGTAATCGAAATCACGTTAGTGGGGATATAGGCGCTCACGTCGCCAGCCTGCGTCTCGATGATGGGCAATGCCGTCAACGAACCGCCACCCTTGACGATAGACTTCAACGGTGCGGGCAGGTCGTTCATCACGCTGGCCACTTCCTGATCCTCGTTGATCTTGGCGGCACGTTCCAGCAGACGGCTGTGCAGATAGAAGATATCGCCGGGATAAGCCTCACGGCCCGAGGGGCGCTTGAGGATCAGCGAGATCTCACGATAGGCGACAGCATGCTTGGACAAGTCGTCATAGATCACCAGGGCGTCGCGACCGGTGTCACGGAAGTACTCACCGATGGCGGCTCCGGCAAAGGGTGCGTAATAGCGCATAGAAGCCGAGTCGGCTGCGGTGGCGGCCACCACGATGGTATAAGGCATGGCGCCCGACTCCTTGAGCTTGTTCACCAGGGCGGCAACGGTCGATGCCTTTTGGCCGATAGCGACATAGACGCAATATACGGGCTTGCCGGCCTCATAGTTGGCACGCTGGTTGATGATGGTGTCCACCGCGATGGCGGTCTTACCGATCTGGCGGTCACCGATGATGAGCTCACGCTGGCCGCGGCCGATGGGGATCATCGAGTCGATGGCCTTGAGACCCGTCTGCAACGGCTGGTTCACTGGCTGGCGGAAGATAACGCCAGGAGCCTTGCGCTCCAGCGGCAGACGCAGGCGCTGGCCCTGAATGGGACCACCGCCGTCGATGGGCTTGGCAAGCACGTTGATCACGCGGCCCAGCAGGCCCTCGCCCACCTCGATGGAGGCAATCTCGCCGGTGCGGCGCACCTTCATGTTCTCGGTCACCGTGTCCACTTCGTCGAGCAGGATGATACCCACGTCACTCTCCTCCAGGTTCATGGCGACGCCAGTCACGCCGTTCTCGAACTGCACCAGTTCGTTGGCCTCAACGTTGTGAAGGCCATAGGCATGGGCAACGCCGTCACCCACCTCCAGGACGGTACCTTCTTCCTCAAAGGCCACCTGACGCCTGGCGATATCATCGACGAGCTGCTGTTTCAGTATATCAGATATTTCACTGGGATTAATCATCTCTTGTAATTATTTCTTTTGCAGTTGTAATTGCAATTCGTTCAATTCTCTCTTGACCGATGCGTCGAGCACCAGGCCGTTAATCTCGACGGTAAAACCGCCAATGAGTTCAGGGTCGATCTGCTTATGAATCTCCAGCTCCTTCGCTCCTAACCGTTTCTTCACAATGTCGATAATGGCATTGATTTCGGCATCGGGCATGGGTACCGCCGTAGTGATGTCCACGTGGGCGATCTCATGAGCCTCACGGTAGAGATCGACATAGGCAAGGGAAATCTTTTGCAGGAACTCAGCACGATTATTGCGCACGCACAACAGCAGGAACTTGTCCAGTGATGTGCCTGGCTCGGCGTGCAAGACGTTCTCGAGCATATATTTTCCTTTGTCATCTTCCGAGATTTTGGGGTTGAGTACCACGCGCTTGAGCTCGTCGATAGAAGCGTAACGGAAACTGAGATTTTTCAAAATCCCGTATATTTCCGCAGCGTCACCGTTCTCGACAGCGTACTTATATAGCGCCTTGGCATATCGGCGTGGAATCAGTCCGTCACTCATAACGCATTAATTATTAGTCTCAACCTCACGCAAATATTGGTCAACAAGCGCTTTCTGGGCATCGTCGTTGGAGATGTTGCGGCGAATCACCTTTTCGGCAATCTGCAGCGCCAGCTCGCCCACTTCGAGACGCAGTTGCTTCTCCGACTCCTTGCGCGCCTGTTCAATGGAAACTTGAGCGGCATCGGTCACTTTCTTAGCCTCGACCGAGGCATCGCCACGCGCTTTCTCGATGAGTTCGTTGCGCATCTTGGCGGCCTCGCGCAGGATGTCGGCCTGCTCGTTACGGGCTTCGGCAAGCAACTTGTCCGCTTCGGCCTTGGCGTTATTCAGGCGTGCTTCGGCTTCTTGGTAATAGGCCACACCCTTGTCAATCTTGTCGGCACGTTCCTCCATACTCTTGATGATGAAGGGCCATGCCCACTTGGCAAGGATGAAGTACAGGCACAAGAATGCCACAAACATCCAGAAGACCAGGCCAAATTCAGGCGTGAAAAGTTCCATCTGAACCCAGAAGAATTACATGATAATAGCAAGCACGCACACAATCAGGGCGAGGAAAGCAACACCCTCGATCAGAGCGGCGATAACAATCATGTTGCTACGGATGTCACCGGTCGATTCGGGCTGGCGGGCGATTGCTTCCATGGCCGAGCCACCGATCCTACCAATACCGATACCTGCTGCGATAGCGGCGATACCTGCTCCAATAGCTGCGCCAAGGTTGGCCATAGCTTCTAATAAAATCATTCCTAACATAATCTTAAGTTTTTAGTTGTTAATATTTTTGTTGTTATTTAATATCTTGTGTATAAATTATTTAGCTTCGCTGTGATGTGGTTCCACCAGCGCCATCGAGATGAAGATGGTGCTCAGGATGGTGAACACGTAGGCCTGGATGAAGCTCACCAGCACGTCAAGCAACAGCATGAACAGGGTGAATGCCACCGAGAAGATGCTCGTGCCGATTCCGACGCCCACACCGAACAGGTTGGTGAAGATGAAGATTAGCAACACCAGTACCAGAACCACCATGTGGCCGCTCATCATGTTGGCAAACAGACGGACCATCAGGGCCAAAGGCTTGGTGAACATACCCAACACCTCGATCAGCTGCATCATGGGAACGGGGCACTTGAGCGCCATGGGCACTTCAGGCCACAGGATTTCCTTCCAGTACTCGCGGGTGCCGCTGAAGGTGGTGATCAGGAACGTCAGCAAGGCGAGCACCAGTGTCACAGCGATGTTACCCGTCAGGTTAGCGCCACCGGGGAAGATGACGATCAGACCCAGCAGGTTCATCGTCAGGATGAAGAAGAACGCCGTGAGCAGGTAGGGCGCATACTTGGGCGCGTGTTTGCCCAGGATGGGACGGATGGTGTCGCCATAGACGAAGTCCACCACCAGTTCCAGGAAGCCCTTTGCACCGCGTGGTGCCTTCAAGCCGTTGCGGGCATACCAGCGCTTGAGCGATATCACCATCCATATCACGAGCAGCGCCGCGATGAGGATGCCAGCCACATTCTTGGTGATGGAGAAGTCCCACGGACGCACCTCACTGCCGTCGGCCATCACTTGCACCACCTTGCCGTGGTGCTCCTCGCTGGTCGAGATCTTGAAGCCGTCGTAGGTCTCACCTCCTGTGATGCGGTTGCTCATGAAGCAGTGCAAGCCGTCCTGTCCCCACACGATGATGGGCAACGGGATGCGCACGCTGTGACTGAACGGCACTTCCCAACCATAGGCGTCCCCCAGGTGCTCAAAGATGGTCTCCTTGGGGTTCAGCTCGCTGGCGTGTCCGTGGGCGCGATGCTGGGCGGTGCTGTAGTAACCCCACCCCATCAGCGCAACAATCACGAGCGCTACAATTGCGATGATGATCTTGCTTTTCATATTACTGTCAATACAAGCACACCGACACCACATTATCTTTTACATCGGCGACACCACCGTGGATATCACGCTCCACGGTCTGGCCATCGGCCACATAGCTCATCTTGCCTGCCATGAGCGCGGCGATGAGTGCGGCGTGGTTCTTCAGCACCTGGAAACTGCCCATGACGCCAGGAAGGGTCACAGCTTCGACGGTGCCTTCAAACTCGATTTGTTCTGCCGATATGATTTTGAGTGTCATGTGATTTATGATTTATCGATCTGGATAAACGGTTTTTTAGCTCTGTTCAAGCAGCTTCTTGCCCTTGGCGATGGCCTCGTCGATGGTGCCAACGCTCAGGAAGGCCTGCTCAGGCAGGTCGTCCACCTCGCCGTCGAGAATCATCTTGAAGCCGCGGATGGTCTCGGCAAGCGGTACCATCACACCGGGAAGACCGGTGAACTGCTCGGCCACGAAGAAGGGCTGCGACAGGAAGCGCTGGGCACGGCGGGCGCGCGAAACGACCAGCTTGTCCTCGTCACTCAGCTCCTCGACACCCAGGATGGCGATGATGTCCTGCAACTCGTTGTACTTCTGCAACAGGTTGATCACGCGCTGGGCCACGTCATAGTGCTCCTCGCCGATGATGTTCGGGTCCATGATGCGCGATGTCGATGCCAGGGGATCCACTGCAGGGTAAATACCCAGCTCGGCGATCTTACGGCTCAACACGCAGGTGGCGTCCAGGAAGTTGAAGGTCGTGGCAGGTGCAGGGTCAGTCAAGTCGTCGGCAGGCACATACACGGCCTGTACCGAGGTGATACTACCCGTCTTGGTCGAGGTGATACGCTCCTGCAGCTTACCCATCTCACTGGCCAGCGTCGGCTGGTAACCTACTGCCGAGGGCATACGGCCCAGCAGCGCCGATACCTCACTACCGGCCTGGGTGAAACGGAAGATGTTGTCCATGAACAGCAGGATGTCCTTACCGCCACCGTCCTGGTCGCGGAACTGCTCGGCAACAGTCAGACCTGACAGCGCCACACGCAGACGGGCACCAGGAGGCTCGTTCATCTGGCCGAATACCAGGGTGGCCTGTGAACTCTCAACAGCCTTCATATCGACGTCAGAGAGGTTCCACTCGCCCTTGTCCATGCCTTCCTTGAACTTCTCGCCGTAGTTGATAACGCCGCTCTCGATCATCTCGCGCAGCAGGTCGTTACCCTCACGGGTGCGCTCACCGACACCGGTGAACACCGAGAAACCGTTGTGACCGTGGGCAATGTTGTGGATCAGCTCCATAATCAACACGGTCTTGCCTACACCAGCGCCACCGAACAGACCGATCTTACCGCCCTTGCTGAACGGCTCGATCAGGTCAATGACCTTGATACCGGTGTACAGGATTTCCTGGGAAATGGACAAGTCGCTGAACGGGGGAGCGGGCTGATGGATGGCACGGCGGGCGCCTTCCTTCAACGGCTGCAAGTGGTCGATGCTCTGACCGATCACGTTCAACAGGCGACCCTTGATCTGGTCACCGGTGGGAACCGAGATGGGACGGCCCTTGGAGAGAACGCGGGCACCGCGCTTCAAACCGTCGGTACTGTCCATAGCGACGCAGCGAACGGTGTTCTCACCGACGTGCTGCTCCACCTCCAGAATAAGCTCACTGCCATCAGGACGCTCGACCGACAACGCGGTGTAGATGGGGGGACGTGTCGAGCCCTCGCCTTCAAACGCGATATCGACCACAGGACCGATAACCTGAGTGATTTTTCCAAAATTTTCAGCCATAATAATCTATGATTGACTTTTATTTGTTGTTAGTTATATTATAAATAATGTAGGCGATAAGTTGCATCACGCACCGAAGTACCATCCCTGGGTCACCACGATGGCCATCACAACCAGGTTGACCAGGCCGATGGGCATCAGATAACGCCACTCCAGAGCGAGCATCTGGTCGATGCGCACGCGGGGGAAGGACCAGCGGATCCAGAAGAAGATGAAGGTGATGAAGAATGCCTTACCCAGGAACCACACCACGCTGGGGATATAGTCCATGATCTGGTTGAAGCCTTCCCAGCCGGGAACGTGCAGGGGCATCCAGCCTCCCAGGAAGAGCAGCGTGGCGATACCCGACACGATGAACAGGTTCAGGTACTCGGCCAGATAGAAGAAGCCGAAGTGGATACCCGAGTACTCGGTATGGTAACCGGCGGTCAACTCGTGCTCGGCCTCAGGGAGGTCAAACGGGCCACGGTTGTTCTCGGCATTGGCAGCGATCATGTAGATAATGAACGCGAGCACAGCAGGCAGGTGGCCCTTGAACAGGAACCAGCAGTCCTTCTGCGCCTCGACGATGCCCGTGATAGACATGGTGCCGGCGAGACACACGATCGTCAGGATCGAGATGCCACAGCTCAATTCGTAGCTCACCATCTGGGCACCGCTACGCATAGCACCGATGAGGGTATATTTGCTGTTACTTGCCCAACCGGCCAGCAGGATACCCAGCACGCCAATCGACGACACGGCGATGATAAAGAATACGCCGATGTTCATGTCGATGACTTGCAGACCCCTACCCCATGGCAGGCAGGCGAAGGTAAGCATCGAGGCGATGAGCACCAGATAGGGCGCCAACTTGAAAAGGAACTTGTCGGTGTTCCACAGGGTGATCAGCTCCTTCTGGAGAATCTTGATCACATCGGCAAACACCTGGAGCAAGCCCCACTTACCCACGCGCATCGGGCCCAAGCGGCACTGAATCCAACCGCAGACCTTGCGCTCGTAGAAGATGTAGAACATGGCGATGAGTGAATAAGCGACCAGCAGGCCAACAGCCACCAGCACACACTCGATGGTCGTCGTGAGCCAACCAGGCATCACGCTGTTCAGCAGGTCATCCAACCATTTTGTGACTATTCCGAAGTCAAACATATCTATTATCTCTTTAGTGGTTTTGTTCTGTCTTAATTAACTCGTTGATTAGCGGTCGATGTCGGGGATCACGAAGTCGAGCGACGCCGTGATGGTGATCAGGTCGGCAATCAGGTTATCCTTACACGTCAGGTCAACAACGCCAACCAGGTTGAAGCATGGTGACTGGAAGTGGACACGCACGGGCTTGGTATTGCCGTCACTCTCGATATAGACACCGAAGGCGCCGCGGCTGGCCTCCACCTGCTGGTACCAGTGACCGGCGGGCAGTTTCATCACCTTGGGGACCTTGGGGGCGCAATACTCGCCCTGGATGCCCTCAGCTTCAAGCTTGTCACAGGCTTGGCGCAGGATCTTGATGCTCTCTTCCATCTCCTTCATACGGACCATGTAGCGGTCCATCGAGTCGCCGTTCTCAAAGGTGACCTCATCGAAGTCAAACTCATTGTACAGCGAGTAAGGATTGGTCTTGCGCACGTCACAGTGCCAACCGCTGGCACGACCCGAAGGACCGGTGATGTCATAGGCGATGGCATCTTCTTTGCTCAGGATGCCCACGCCCGTCATACGGTTCACGGCGATGACGTTGCCGGTAAAGAGCTTGTGGTATTCCTTGAGGCTCTTCTCAATCACGTCACAGGCGTGGCGCACGTCCTTGATGAAATCCTCATGCACATCCGCCACCACGCCGCCGATGGTGCTGTAGCTCATCGACATGCGGGCGCCGCAGGTGCGGTCAAAGATATCGTAAATCAATTCACGCTCACGGAAGCCGTAGAAGAACGCTGTCGTGGCGCCCTGGTCCATCGTCAAGCAACCATAGCTCAACAAGTGGGAGGAAAGACGCATCAACTCGTCCATCATCAGACGGATCAGCTCGGCACGGCGGGGCACCTCAAGGCCGAGGGCCTTCTCGACGCACATGCACATGCAGTGGCGGTTGATGTGGGCAGCCATGTAGTCCATACGTTCGGTATAGAGCAGCATCTGCGGATAAGTCAGGTCCTCACACATCTTCTCGATACCGCGGTGGATATAACCGCTCACGACGTCAATCTTCTTGACCGTCTCACCGTCGATGCTGGCGCGGTAGCGCATCACACCGTGGGTTGACGGGTGCTGCGGTCCCACGTTGACCACATACTCGTCGTCCTCAAACACCTTGCCGTCCACCTTCTTGACCTGGCCGTTCTCGTCCTCGACCCAGCGGCAGGTATAGTCCTCATTGGTCTCGTCCTCGAGACGCAAGGGGTTGCTCGCGGGGTCATAGTCCTTACGCAGGGGGTAACCCACCCAGTCGTTGCGCAGGAACATGCGGCGCATATCGGGATGGCCGATGAACACGATACCGTAGAAGTCATACACCTCGCGCTCCTGGAAGTTGGCAACGGGCCACAGGTCGCACACCGAGTGCAAGCGGGGGTGCTCACGGTCGGTCGTAGCAACCTTGACGTGCAGCAACTCGTGGGTGTCGGTATTGGTCAGGTAATAAACGCAGCCCAGCGACTCGGTCCAGTCCATGCCGACAACGGCACTCAGCACGTCATAGTGCAACTGGGTCTTCAGGGCGTGTGCCAGATCGTGCCACTGCGCGTCGGCAACAGTCACCAGCGGGAACTCACCGGTGGTATCGACTTGCGCCTGGGGGCACAACGTGGTGATTTTGTCTTGTATCTCTGCCATATTTCAATGGATTTTTATCTTGTTAAGTTTCTAGTTGCTCTAGATCATCTGGGTATTCCAGAACCAACTGGTTATTTTGCCTCCTCCTTCACGTAGGTGAGACCCTCAAGTTTCTCCTTACGGTTCACACCGCCAAAGTACTTCTGAACCTTGATCTTGCGCTGCAACTGCATCAAGGCATAGAAGAAGGCCTCGGGACGGGGAGGACAGCCAGGCAGGTAAACGTCAACGGGGATGATCTCGTCAACACCCTTGACCACGCAGTAGCTGTTCTTGAACGGGCCACCGCTCACGGTGCATGAGCCACACGCAATGACATACTTGGGCTCGGCCATCTGCTCATACAGGCGCTTCAATGCGGGAGCCATGCGGTAATTGATGGTACCCTGGCACATGATGTAGTCGGCCTGGCGGGGGCTGTTACGGGCCACCTCAAAGCCGTAGCGCGCCATGTCATAGCGGGCAGCGCCCAGGCACATGAACTCAATAGCACAGCAGCTGGTGCCGAAGCACAGCGGCCACAACGAGTTGCTCACACCCCAGTTCATCAACTGGTCCAGCTTTCCAACGATAATGTTGGTGCCGCCAGCACGCAGTTGCTCTATCAGGTTATCGATATATTCGTTGTCCTTGAAGTCCTCATGCTTCATCGACTTGATTTTCACTTCCATCTCAACGCTCCTTTCTTCCAGGCATAAGCCAGACCTAAAACCAGAATAACAAGGAAAGTGCCCACGGCGAGCAGCGCCTGGCTGCCGATGCTCTTGCAGATGGTCGCCCACGGGAACAGGAAGACCGTCTCCACGTCAAACATCAGGAACAGGATCGCAAACAGGTAATAACCCACGTGATACTGGGCCATCGACTGACCGCGAGTGGGAATACCGCACTCAAACGGCTCGCCTTTCTTCTTGGTGTAACTGCGCGGGCCGATCAGCCACGCGATAACCAGGGCACCGACTACCAGCAACACACCGGTCAAGGCCGCCGTTATCGCCATCGTCGTGCTCTGTACTCCGAAAATTGATAAATCCATAAAAGAAGTTATATCTATTGTTTTGATTAATTTTTGGCAGGTTAAGCTACAATCAACATCTCGAAATCACTACTGCACAACAACTTACACGCGTGCGCACGTGTAAACCAAACAATAATGCCCCGAAATGCGTTGCAAATATACACAATCTTAATTAAACCACCAAACCAAAAGCGCACCATTTTTCGCACTTGTTAACAAGTCAAGATTTTTTGGGATTATGGGCAGAAAAGCACTATCTTTGCAGGCATGAAACTAATGGCGTCATTTATATCATCATGTCTAGTAGCCTTAGCCGCAGCAGCGACTGAGGCACCAACCGCTTTGGGCGACACGCTATCGCTGGGCGAGGTGACGGTAACGGCCATTAAGCAGAGCGCCGACCTTCGGACTCAGGCCACCGCACTGACGGTTATCGGGCGACAGGAGGCAGAGCGCAATCAAGTGTTATCGGTAAAAACGGCGGCCGATCTGGTGCCCAACCTGTTCATTCCTGACTACGGCAGCCGCATGACCTCAACGGTCTATGTACGCGGCATCGGCACACGTATCGACCAACCCGCCGTGGGGCTGACCATCGACAACGTTCCGGTGATGACCAAGGAAAACTACGATTTTGACCTGATGGACATCGCCCGCTTCGAGGTGCTACGAGGCCCACAGAACACCCTCTACGGGCGCAACACGCTGGGCGGCCTGATGAACGTCTATACCCTGTCTCCGCTCAATTATCAGGGCAGCCGTGCCGTCATCGAAGGCGCCAACCACGGCACTTGGCGCGTTGGAGCCAGCCATTACGGCCTGCTGAAAGAAAACTTAGGCTTTTCAATATCAGCACAGTACAACAACACCAAGGGCGAGTTCACCAACCAACACAACGGCAAGCGTTGCGACTGGGAACGCATGTTCAGCGCCCGCGCCAAGATCGAGTGGCGCAACGCTGATGGCTGGTATGTCTCCAACGTGGCATCGGTATCGACGAGCCGCCAGGGTGGCTACCCTTACGAGTGGGTCGAGACGGGCAACATTGCCTATAATGATACGTGTTTCTACCGCCGCACCTCGGTCATGGACGGTCTGACGATACGCAAGGCTTTTGACGCATTTACCCTATCCAGCATCACCAGCTACCAGTACCTGGACGACAACATGACCTTGGACCAGGATTTCACCGTCAATGACTATTTCACGCTCACCCAGGCACGCCGCGAGCACGCTGTGACCCAGGACTTTATCGCCCGCAGCCATGAGAAATCCGAGGGTTACAACTGGCTCATCGGTGCCAGCGGCTTTTACCGCCGCTACAAGATGGATGCGCCCGTCACCTTCTACAACTACGGCATTGAGCAGTTTATCGAGAATCATGTCAACGAAGCCATCCCCGAGTACCCTATCGCGTGGGACACCCGCTCGTTTGTGCTGGGCAGCCATTTCACCAGCCCCAGTTGGGGAGCCGCGCTCTACCACGAGAGCACCTATCGATGGGGGCAATGGACGCTGCAGGCAGGTGTGCGACTCGATTATGAACACGCGCGGCTCAACTACCGCAGCGTCACCCACACGGGCTATACCACCTACATTCTCGCCACTGGCTCGGTATTTTCCCACGAGCCCATCGACATCGACGAGCATGGCACACTCGATAAGGACTTTTTCAACATCCTTCCCAACGTGAGCATCACATGGCAACCATGGGCAGGCAAGAACCACACCGTCTTTCTCGCCGCCTCCCACGGCAGCAAGGCAGGCGGATTCAACACCCAGATGTTCAGCGACGTACTCCAACAGCGCCTGATGGGCCTGATGGGAATCGGCCTGCAATATGATGTGGACAAGATGGTGGGCTACAAACCCGAGAAAGCCTGGAACTACGAGTTAGGAGGCCATTTCGAATGCTGGGGCGGCCGTGTCCAGAGTGACCTCGGCGTCTTTTTCATGGACTGCCGTGACCGCCAGTTAACTGTCTTCCCCCCGGGCACCACAACGGGCCGCATGATGACCAATGCCGGTAAGACTCACAGCTGGGGCGCTGAGTTCGCCATGTCGGTCTCACCCACTGATTTAACCCACTTCAACATGAGCTACGGCTTCACTCATGCCACATTCAAGGACTACAACGACGGCAAGGTGGATCATAGCGGCAACCGCGTGCCTTATGCCCCGATGCACACCCTGTTTGCCGAGGCCAGCCACGCCATCAAGGTCGGAGGTGACTGGAACAAGCTGCTCACCCTCGCCGCCAACGTGCGCGCCACGGGCGACATCTACTGGGACGAGGCCAACACACTTCGCCAACCGTTTTACGCCCTTTTAGGCGCGTCAATCACTTGGCAACAAGAACATTACAGTCTGCAACTGTGGGGCCGCAACCTCACCGACACGGGTTACAAGACCTTCTACTTCGTTTCCATCCAGCACCCCTTCCTGCAACGCGGCCATGGCCGCCAGCTCGGCGCCACCCTCCGCCTCACATTCTAAGGAGTCTGACCTCTCTAAACTCTAAACTTCAAGTTTTCTAAAGTAGCTATGCCCCTTTAGAAAACTTGAATTATTCATCAATAAACTTTGAGTGTTTGTCTATAATATTGGGACTTTTTGAGGAAAAGATTTGCGAATACTGACCAATAATTGTAATTTTGCCACCCAAAATCAAATGATCATCAAAAAAAGAAAAGAAAATGAAGAAACTTTTTTCCGTATTGTTTTTAGCGCTCACGCTCAGCATGGGCGTGTCTCTCGTATCCTGTGGAGACGACAAGGACGAGCCTGATGCACCCAAGACCCAGAGCCTGGAAAGTGTAGAGAGTGAAAATGAAGCCCACTTCGTCTTTGATATCGATGTAAACAAGGATTCTAGCAGCATCTTTATTTACAATGTAAAATTCAGTGAAAGGATGCCTGTAACGGTGAACATCCGTATTGACGCTCCATGTAAAGCAGATAAGACTGGTAAAATATTCACCTTTGCTGGGACTGATATTATACCATACTTGCTGAGCGGCACACCAAAGCCCATGCCCAGCTACTTAGTGACCAACTTAACCAGTACTGTCAACACTGACAACAAGTCCTTCTCGATATCGTTTGACGCTAACGGCGGTCATTACGAAAAGGCTGGTAAGCTGAAATAAGTCGTTTTAACGAGATTTAATATAAAAAACATTACAAATGGTGCAAGATTAAGGGCACCATTTGTTTTTTCAATGTATCTTTGCCGCGACATTTCAAAGCGATTTTTAAAACACATAAGATTAGATGATATGAAAAAGATTCTTTTACTGATAGCTGCGATAGGCTTAGTTTTGGGAGCCATTTCATGTAGTGACGACGACGAGCCCAAGCGTGGCGACGGTGTATTCACCGTCAACACCCCCATGGTCAACCACATCGTAGACCTCAACAACGGCAACGTGCTGGGCATGAGTGCTACACACAACAAGCTCACGCTCGACACCATCAAGCATCAAGCCTCGGTAGAGCTCACCTATAACACCGGCAGCGGTGATGACATCATAGTCATCAGCGGCATATTGGCAACGCCCGTGCGCTTGGGCTTCTATACCCTCACGGCACCTAAGGGCAGCCCAGTGAAGGATTTCAGCGGCTATGTGGATTTCAACGAGAGCTCCATCCGCTACAGCTACACAACCAATGACGGCATCCGCGTCATCTCCACCATCGCCGACGTGTTCTTCCTCAAGACCCACAACACGATCTCCTATCTGGACACGACCAAGACGACCGAGATGGAGAATGTCATGTACCAGTTCACCCTCACGCCTGGCAGATCAACGGCCATCACCAAGGTCATGGCCATCGTCCATGCCAAGGACATGAAGTTTTTCAATAGCATAACCGCCACCAACATGCCCGTCGAAGTGACTCGCAACGGCTACACGTTCACGGGGCAGAATATCCCTACCACGTCTGTGTTCCGCAACTGGACTGACAGTGTCGGCATTCCCACTACCAAGACAACTGACAAATTTCCCTTCAAGACGTTCCTCGCCACTGTGGATTTGGAGAACGATTCCATTATCGCCAGCTTCATGATGGGAGACAGCGCCATCGTTGTTGCCTCGGGCAGAACTTATCCCAACTACACCGCTTATTAAAAAACATTCAATAACATCATCTATTTAACAAAGAAATGAAAAAATTATCATTCTTATTCATCTCGCTCCTAGCTGTGACATTGCTCACCGCCTGTGGCAGCGACGATGAACCCGTCAACAAGCAGACCATCTCTGCCACTATGAACAGCCGCGCCATCAATGGCGACGATGTTGTGTTCTCACAAGGCACAGCCAAGGTGGAGCTCAATTACACCGACATGACCATCCAGTTCACAAGCCAATATAAGGATGCTGATGGGCAATCACACACCTTCAATACGCCCGAGATGCCGATGAGAGCCACAAACAACACGGTGTACAGCTTCAGCAACACGGCCTCTTCAACTACCGGTATTGACAATTTTCAGGGTAAAATCGACATGTTTTCCGGCATGATGTGGTTCTCGTTCATGGATGGCGACACCAGGGTGGTGAGCACCACTCATCTGTATTATGCTTACACGACAACCACCATGACCAATCTCGATAATGGCAACCACGCCGAGCACCAGAAGGCAGCTTACCTTTTTGCGCTTGATGCCAGAGGCGAAACATGCATCATGCAGATCTCTGACCTCGTTTCTACCCTGAATGGCACGGTCGATGCAGCCGAAGTTCGTTATGACGGCTTGACGGTTACGCCCACCCCCACGGGTTACACCATTACCGCCGACGAGGTGGAGTCCAACTACAAGGGTTTCTACACCATCTCCGATGTGAATATCACCCTCAATGACCAGTGCAACATCATCAGTGGCTCGTTCATGTGTAACGGTCTCAAGCACGAGATTTCAGGCGGTCTCTTCGGTTTTAACTCTCCCATCTAACTCCGCCAACAATTCATATTGGATCCGATAAAATGTCCCCGCCACTTCTTTGTCGAGATGGCGGGGACAATTGTTTATGAGTTTTTCTTGTAACTGAGGATGGCCCAGGCACCCATGATGGTGCCGATGCCCAGCAGGGCGAGTACCTGATGCCAGATTTCTGACAGACCGCCACCACGGATAAATACCGTGCGTATCGCATCAACGAAGTAACTCATCGGGTTGACATAGGTGGTGGCGTATGCCCATGACGGCATGGAGCGCGTGGGCGTGAACAGGCCCGAGAGCAGCAACATCATCACGACAAAGAACCACATCACAAAGATGGCTTGTTGCATGGTGTCACTATAGTTGGAAATCATCAGTCCAAACGAACTCCAGAACAAGGCCAGCAACAAGGCCAACAGGTAAATGAGCAATAACGGTCCTGCACTGGTGATGCCATAGACTGCCCAAGCCAGCAGCAGGCACACGGTGATGACAAACATGGCGATGATCCAATAGGGGATGAGTTTGGCCAGGATGAACGACCACTTGCTCACCGGTGTGACGTTGATCTGCTCGATAGTACCCGCCTCCTTCTCGCCCACGATATTAAGGGCAGGCAGGAAACCCGTCATGAGCATCATCACGATGGCAAACAGGGCAGGTATCATGAACAGTTTGAAATTCAGGTTTTTATTATACAGGAACAAGGTCGACACCCGTGACTGCATCGCGGTAACGTCGGGGTTTACACGGGCCGTGACAATCTGAGTCAAGTAGGCACTACCCATCGATCCCTTGGTGCCGTTGACGGCATTGGCGGCAATGAGCACCTGCGGTTGGTTGCCCAATGTCACGTCGCGGCTGTAATGCTGCGGAATGACCATCACGACGTCGGCACGCGATTTCTCGATTTCTCCTAGCGCCGCCTGATAGGTGGGCTGCTGCCCCTTGAAGATGAAGTAGTTACTGGCCTCGATGCTGTGTACCAATTGCTGCGACAATGACGAACGGTCGTTGTCCACCACGGTCACCTTGATATTCTTCACCTCCATATTCATCACCCACGGCATGACACACATGATCATGATGGGGAACACCACGATGAGTTTGGGCAGGAAGGCATTGCGCCTGATCTGCGTGAATTCTTTCTGTATGAGGTATTTCAGTGTCATGACAGGCAGATGTATTATTCGAGTCGTTTGTTGAACTTGACGAGGGCCAATGTCATCAGTACAGCAAGCATACCCACGAGAATCAATATCTCGCGGGCCACCTCCTTGATGCCCACACCCATAATCATCAACTTGCGCATCGCCTCAATGTAGTAGCGGGGCGGCACGATGGCCGAAATCCACTGTAGCACAGTGGGCATCGATTCCACCGGGAAGAGCATACCGCTGAGCATCACAATGGGCACCAGCAGCACCATCGCCGAGAGCAGGAGCGCCACCAGCTGTGTCTTGGCCACATTGCTGATGAGCAGACCCAGCGAGAGGGCCAACAGGATGTAGAGGACCGAAATCACGATAATCCAGAACAGCGAACCCACCAGCGGCACACCCAGCACAAACCGGGCCATCATCAAGATAATCACCAGGATGACAAAGGCGAGCACCAGATAAGGAATGGCCTTGGCAATAATGATCATCAGTGGCTTGACTGGAGAGACAAGCAACACTTCCATCGTGCCCTTCTCTTTCTCACGCACAATCGAGATTGATGTCATCATGGCGCATACCAGCATCAGCAGCATACCCATGATGGCAGGCACAAAATTGTAGGCCGACTTCATCTGCGGGTTATACAGCAGTTTGGTGTTGACAGCGCTGCGGTCAGCATTCAGCAGCACACCCGTGGCATAATTGGTCCATTGTTGAGCCATATTGGGGTCGGCACCATCAACGATAAACTGCACACCGCTGTGCTTGGAGGCGAAGTCGGGACCGAAGACGATGGCCATATCAGCCTTCTGCGCCCGTATGGCGCGCTCAGCATCACGGGGCGTGGCGACGACCTGGATAATCGTAAAATACTCCGAGGCTGCCAGGCGGTCCACAGCCTGCTGGGTCAAGTGGTCCATCGAACTGGCCACGACCACAGTGCGCACGTTCTTGACATCGGTCGTGATAGCAAAACCGAAGATCAGCATCAGCACCAGTGGCATACCAAAAAGTATCAGCATCGTGCGCTTGTCACGCATGATGTGCTTGGCTTCCTTGATGACAAATGAGACGAACTGTTTCATGACGTTAATCGCTGCTGCGGGTTGCTTGTCGGGCCAGATAGGTGAACACGTGGTCCATATCGGGCTGGTTAAACTTCAGTTTCAATTCGGCTGGTGTGCCCATCGCCTTGATTTTACCGTCCACCATGATGGAGATGCGGTCGCAATACTCGGCCTCGTCCATGTAGTGGGTGGTGACAAAGACGGTGATGCCACGCCCCGCCGCTTCATAAATCAATTCCCAGAACTGCCGCCTCGTGGCGGGATCGACACCGCCCGTGGGCTCGTCGAGGAAGACCACACCAGGCTCGTGGAAGATGCTGACCGAGAAAGCCAACTTCTGTTTCCAGCCCAGGGGCAACGATGCCACGAGGGTGTTCTTGTGCTCGGCAAACTGCAGGCGCTGGAGTAATTCATCGGTTTTGCGGGCAATGTCCGCATCATTCATGCCGTAGATGCCGGCAAACAGGCGGATATTCTCGGCCACAGTCAGGTCCTCATAGAGTGAGAAGCGTTGACTCATGTAGCCGATATGTTTCTTGATCTGCTCATGCTCGGTGCGGATGTCATAGCCCACCACGCGGCCAGTGCCGCTTGTGGGTTGGTTCAAGCCCGTGAGCATGTGCATCGCGGTGGTCTTGCCGGCGCCGTTAGCTCCAAGGAAGCCGAAGATTTCTCCCCGCTTGACGGTGAAACTGATATCGTCAACGGCATGAAACGAGCCGAACGCTTTCACAAGGTGCTCCACCTCAATGACGTTCTCGTCTTTGGCCCCACCACTCTGGTCATGTTCAATACCTGGAGGATTGAAGATGTCGGCAAAGCGGGTCAAAATCTCATCGGGTGTACCGATACCTTGAATCTTGCCTTGATTGAGGAATGCGACACGTTCACATCGGCGCACCTCGTCGAGGTAGGGCGTCGAGGCGATGATGGTGATTTCACGCTCCTTGAGGGCGCCCAACATATCCCAAAACTCCTTACGGGACACAGGGTCAACGCCTGTCGTAGGCTCGTCGAGGAAGAGCACGCTGGGTTGATGCACCAGGGCACACGAGAGCGCCAGTTTCTGCTTCATGCCACCCGACAAGGCTCCTGCCCGGCGGTCCTTGAAGCGCTCAATCTGGCTGTATATCGCCTTGATGCTGTCATAACCTTCCTCGACAGTGGTGCCAAACAGCGTGGCGAAGAAGTGCAGGTTCTCCTCGACGGTCAAGTCCTCATAGAGCGAGAACTTGCCGGGCATATACCCTACCCTGCGGCGGATTTCGGTCATCTGCCGCACGCTGTCAAAGCCGTCAACCGTCACAGTGCCAGACTCGGGAAGCAGCAAGGTACACATGATGCGGTACATCGACGTCTTGCCGGCACCGTCAGGCCCGATGAGGCCAAACACCTCACCCTTGCCCACGGCGAACGACACATCATCGAGTGCCTTGACCTTGCCATAGGACTTGGATACGTTATTTACCGTTATCGCATTCATTAGACATCAGTCATCCAGACCCTCTAGTTTTTCTAGATCATCTAGACAATCTAGTTATTCCAAAGCATCTAGAGGATAGTAACTAAAACTTCACCTCCCCGTACATTCCGATTTTCACATAACCGTCGTTCTGGAATGCAATCTTGACGGCATAGACCAGGTCGGCACGCTCATCATCGGTCAAAATGGTCTTGGGCGTGAACTCCGAGCGGCTGGAGATCCAAGTGATGGTGCCAGGATATTCTTTCTTCTGGCCGTTGCCATAGTCAGCAAACACCTTACAGGGCTGGCCCACCTTGATGTTCTGCAACTGGGCCGAGGTGACATAGGCGCGGATGAACATGTTGTCCACATCGGCCATCTTGAACAGCGGCTTGCCCACCGAGACAAATTCGCCTTGCTCGACATATTTTTCCAGCACGGTGCCCTCGTAAGGCGCCACGATGTCGGCATTGGCAATCTGGTCATCGAGTTGGCGCTGCTGGGCGTCGATGCCTGCCACCTGCGAGTCGATGCCGTCCATCTGGGCGCCGATGCCCTTGCCCTGCTCGGCCAGTGCGGCGTTGGCGCTGCGTATTTGGTCACGCGTGGCTTCCAGCTGGCGGTTCAGCACCTTGATCTGGTTGTCAATATCCTCAAGTTGCTTGCGCGGCACAGCGCCGTCCTTGACAAGTTCGGCAAAGCGTTGGCGCTCTCGCTGGGCATTGGCAATCTGCTGCTGAATGGACGAGAGTTGCTTGTTCAGGTCCAACTGCTGACTGCTGGCTGCCGAACGGTTGGACGACAGTTGCCGCTTGTTGGCGGCGAGTTGGCCTCTTTGGGTCTCAAGCTGCTGCTTTTTAAGCACCAGTTGATAGGTGTCGATGCGTCCCACCTGGGTGCCGCCCTCGATGACCTGACCCTCGGTAACATCAAAGGATTTCAACTCGCCTGTCGCCTTGGCCGAGATGGTCACCTCGGTGGCCTCGAACGTTCCCGTGGCGTCAAACGCCTTTTCCTTTTTGCCGCAAGCGGCCATCATCATCATGAGGGCCACGCTTGCCATGATAGTTATCCTTTTCATCGTTATGCTGTTTGGTTAATTGTTCGTTGTATATTTCAAGTCATACATCTGCTTGAGCATCTCTATCTCATGGATAGACTGTTGCACCCGGGCGGCGTTCTCACTGTTAATATCACGCAACAGGTCGTTCACATCAATGATGCCGTGCGAGAGTTTGGACTCGGCGGCTTTGCGCACTTGTTCACGCAGGGTGATGATTTCCTGATCTTGCGCCATGAGGCGGCGGTAGCGGTCGATGGCCTCGTTTTGCTGCATCTGTTCCAGGCGGTTGTTGAACAGGAATACCTCGCGCTGGTTTTGGGCCGTCTCGCGTTGCAACTGCACCTTGGCTTTATCATTGTGGTGGGTGTAGAGCGCACCGATGTTCCACGTCAGGCGGGCACCCACCATACCGTTCCACGACCATTCACGGCCCATCATGTCCTTGAACATATCGTAGCCCGGGTAACCGTAGAAACCCTGAGTGAATACACCCAAGCGGGGCAACAGGGCGGCTTTGAGCGCACGGTCCTGGGCATCGGCAAGGCGCAGCTGGCTATCGATGAGCCGCAGTTCAGGTCGGTTGTTGCCCACCACGGCATCAACGGCAGCAGGCTTGCTCACCTGTTTCACCTCAATGCCACAAAAGGTGCCCAACATTGCCATCAGTACACGGCGCTGCGACTCCAGGGTGGTCATCTGCTGGACAACGTTCAGGCGCTCGGCTTTGACATTGTTCAGGTCGCACTGGGCGGCAGTACCGTGCTTGACCATCGAGGTGAGTTTCTTTTCGCTGGCGGCGAGTTGCTCCTGCAAGTCATTGTTCAGGCTGATCTGGTCGTCGAGCAGCAATAGGCCGAAGTACATCTCGTTGACACGCTGCCGCACCTGGTACAAATTGACGTCGAGCTGGGCCTGCTGCACTGCTCCCTGCTCACGGGCCACTTGCTTCTGGGCACTGATGGCCCCGCCGTCAAACACCGTCTGCTGCAAGTCTAGCCCCACGCGGTACTGGTCCTTGGCCAGGCCCTTCATGTCCACACCCATCTGCTGCATCAGCCCTTTCATCTCGTCGGGCCATGCGGTCACAGCGCTCTGGTAGGTCGCCTGGGCTGTTGCCGACAGTTGAGGCAGCCACCCTTTCTGAATATTGGCGACGGTAAGGTCGGTCGTGCGGGCAATCAGGTCATGCTGGGCGATGAGCGGATAATTGCGCGCTGCAGCATCCTGGCACTCCTCAAGCGTCTGGGCACTGGCGACAAGCGTCAGACAACTGAAAATGGTGAAAATTAGCCGTTTCATATCATTGTGAATTGGTTTGATACCGCAAAGTTACTGCCTTATTCCGTTTCAACTTATATCCAAA
This sequence comes from uncultured Prevotellaceae bacterium, assembly GCA_947306175.1. Taxonomy (GTDB): domain Bacteria; phylum Bacteroidota; class Bacteroidia; order Bacteroidales; family Muribaculaceae; genus Sodaliphilus. The sequence continues at coordinate 89,028 of CAMZFV010000002.1, read as the reverse complement.
ACAAGAAGAAAATGTCTTTTTTGTACAATAATTTGAAAAATTTGATGTTTTTAGACCCAAAGTTCTTATCTTTGCGTTCAAAATCTAACTATTATGGCAGAATTGAGACAATTGAATCTAACCCAGCTCAAGCAACTCGTCGAGGGCAACGACGAGACTGCGGCCAACAACTATATATCGCGCAACCTGGCCGTCGCGCGCAACGTGCAAATCGGCCTCATCAAGGACCAACTCATCGACCAGCCTACGCTCATGCCCGAGATGCGATTACTCGTCGTCAAGAATGGCTGGACAGCACCCATCATCAACATGATGGAGCGGCGATTTGAGGTCGGGGATCTGGTATTCCTGGGCAGCAACGGCATCTTACAGTACAAGGACGCCGCCCCCGACGTTCAAGGCATTGGCCTGTCCATCAGCGACGAACTGTTCTCTCTCGCCATCGGCAACCGCATCCCTAGGGCATTTGACGGGCATCTGCGCGATTTCCAGATTCATCTGGAGCCAGCCCATCTGGAGTATCTCGACCAGTTGCACCTCATGCTCTACCGGCACTTGAAGCAGCCAGACGGCAGCAGCCAAGTGACACTACACCTGGTGAGCGCCCTGCTGTGGTATGTGGATCACCTGTGGAGCCGTCAGGAGCAGACCGACCGCAAGAACCAGTCGCGCGAGCAGCGCCTGTTCACCGATTTCATCCAATTGGTTAGCGAATTTGCCCCCGAGCACCACACCATCGAGTTCTATGCCTCGCGCCTGTGCATCACCCCGCGTTACCTGAGCACAGTCGTCAAGCAGGCAAGTGGCCGAAGCGCCAAACAGTGGATTGACGAGGCACTAGTCACGCGCATCAAAATCGACCTGCTGCACACCGACAAGCCCATTACCCGCATCTGCGATGATATGAACTTCCCCAACCAGTCGTTTTTGACCAAATTTTTCAAGCGCATGACGGGCATGACTCCAAGCCAATTCCGCCAGTAAGCCCTACACCACCCCACCCATTACACATTTTGCGTAATAATCATTACACATTTTGTGGTACACATTTTGCGTAATCAAAAATTTGTATCTATCTTTGCGGCATCATTAAATAATATTCTGTCTGATGAAAAATCCGTTCACTATTAAATCATACGAGTCAAAGGAACTATTTTGCGACCGCGAGGAAGAGTTGAGGCTGATGTTAAGTAACTGCCTCAACCACACCGACATGGCGTTGATATCTCAACGCCGCATGGGCAAGACTGGGTTATTATTGCGCCTGTTTGATGAGATTGCCGATGTCCACCCAGAGATACACACCATCTACCTTGACATCTTCTCTTCACGCAATATTGATGATTTCATTAAACTGTTGGCCGAGGCCACTATGAAGTCTTTCAAACCCAAAACCAGCATTGGGGACAAATTAATGACCTTCATCAAGTCGATGAAGCCACAACTGACATTTGACAACATTACTGGAGAACCACAGTTACAAATCGCCTACCAGACAGCCCACGAGAAAGAATACACCCTGCGAGGCCTTTTGGAGTTTCTTGACAGTCAAGATGTTCATATCGTCATTGCCATTGACGAATTCCAGCAGATACGCGAATATCCAGAGCAGAACATGGAGGCGCTGCTGCGCACCTATATCCAGCAGACGCACAACCTGACGTTTATCTATTGCGGAAGCAAAAAGCACCTGATGGCCGACATTTTCACCAACGAGAAAAAACCGTTTTACTCCAGCACAACGTTCGTTTCATTGGGTAGAATCAGCGAACAGTCCTATAGCACATTCATCCGACACTTATTTAACGAGAATGATCGAGACATCACTGACGAGGCTATTCAATTCATCCTGGATTGGACTCGGCGCCACACATACTACACCCAGCAGTTGTGCCACACAGTATTTGCTGGCGGAACCCAGCACATCGGCATCGAGGAGGTCAAGGCAGCCTGCGACCTGTTGATGAAACAAGGCGAAGCCGTATATCTGCAATACCGGCAAATGCTTACGGTTAAACAATGGAGCTACCTTATCGCTGTCGCCAAGGAGGGAAGTGTTCGCCAAATCACTTCAGCGCAATTTCTGGGAAGGCACCACATCGGCACCGCATCGGCATCACTGCGTCTTGCCGAAGCCCTGTGCGAAAAAGGCCTTCTAAATGACGAAGTAACCCTCGACGGCACCATCTATTCCATCAACGACGTCTTCCTTTCCCACTGGATGGAACGATTGTAAAATGCTAAAAAAAACATAAAATATTACGGGTTTTAGGGTGAGTTGGCAAAATTTTTGCTATCTTTACACGTTCAAAATATTGAAAGAATGGCAGCACGCGAGAAATATGACGAGGCACTGGTGGTCGAGCAGCTGCACGACCCCAAGCTTTGCAAGACGGCATTCGGTAAAGTCATCGAGCACTACAGCTCGCAACTTTACTGGCAGATACGTCGCATGGTCATCGACCATGACGACGCTAACGACGTGCTGCAGAACACCTTCCTCAAGGCGTGGACTAACATCGACAACTTCCGCGGCGATGCCAAGCTATCGACGTGGCTCTACAAGATCGCCATCAACGAGAGCATCACGTTTGTCAACAAGAAGAAGGTGATGAATCAGATTTCCATCGACGATGACGAGAGTTTCCTCGTCAACCAGCTGGAAAGCGACGAATGGTTTGACGGTGACCAAGCCCAAATCAACCTCCAAAAGGCCATCGCCACATTACCCGAAAAACAGCGATTGGTGTTCAACCTGCGCTACTATGACGAGATGAAGTATGACGAGATGAGCGAGATTTTAGGCACCAGCGAAGGGGCACTCAAAGCATCATATCATCATGCGGTGAAGAAAATCGAACAGTATTTGGGAGAAACAGAATAATTTTTTCATTTCCCGATTAAACTTTCTTGACATTTCCTAGTCAAACAAGCGTTATGAAACGAGAAGACTCCACATTACTGAACAAATACGGTAAGGATCCTGGCTTCAAGGTGCCGGAGAATTACTTTGAGGATTTCAACAAACGCATGGCAGATATGCTGCCCGACGTTGAGATCACACCCGTTGACATCAAGCCCACCATGTGGGAACGCTTGAAACCGTTCGCCTATTTGGCTGCAATGTTTGCTGGCGTTTGGCTCATGATGTCGGTGTTCAGCCACTTCACCACCTCAAGCAACCTCAACGGCGTGAGGGCAGTAGCCGAGAAGCTGGACGATGACAAGGGCAACGTTGACGACTTCATCATGAGTGGCGTGAGCGACTACGACATCCTCAGTTATGAGGACTCGGTGATGATGAGCAACGACGAGGATGTCACCAGTGACAACCAATAAAAGCAAGGAAAGGAGAAGTTGACCTATGAAAAAGTATTTCGCTATCGCAATAATGACTCTGGCCATCTCACTTGCCGCCACTGCCCAAAGCGGACGAACCAAGTTCGCGACCGACATGTACCAGGCCAAGCATGAAATGATTATCGAGGCAATGGGACTGACCCAGACCCAACAAAAGCAGTTCATGCCCCTCTACGAGCAGATGGAACGCGAGATATATCAGGTGAACCGCAGTGCCCGCGCACTCGCCAGCGAGGTCGAGAAAAAGACCAACCCTTCCGACAAGGACTATGAGACTGCAGCAATGGCACTGTCCAACACCCGGATGCGCGAGGGAGAAATCGAGGCAAAATACTTTGAGAAATTCTCTAAAATCCTATCAAAAAAGCAACTTTTCCAGCTCAAGCAGGCCGAGGTGAAATTCACCCGCGAAATGCTGACTAAGAAGAAAGGCAAAAAGTAACATCACTCCATCCTGGGAGACAAAATATATGGTTCCGCTATATCGGTACACGATACAGCGGAACTTTTTTATCAAGGAATTAGCTAATATAATACAACGATGAGACAACCCTAAATAAAAGTTGTCCCATCATTGTCATCAAGTTGTCCCAGTTGTCTGACATCAACCGGATGCTCCAGGCTTCAGGTATTCGCGCAGGGTCTCGACATATTCCTCAAAGGCCTTGAGACCCGTCGGGGTGATGTGGCACAGGGTACACGGACGCTTGCCCTTAAACGTTTTCTCGACGGTGATGTAGCCCGCGGCGGCGAGTTTATCGAGTTGCACACTCAGGTTGCCTGCTGTGGCGCCAGTCTGTTCCTTGATGTAGGGGAACTCGGCCGTCTCGGCACTGATGAGCAGCGACATCACTGCCAGCCGCAACTCACTGTGCAATAAGGGATCTAATGGCTTGAACATGGCTCCTTAGTTTTTATTCTGGAAATGAATGAGCAAGCCAGGGATGACAAGGCCGATCAATGCCACAGCCGCCATCACATACATCTGCTGCATAGGAAATTGCAAGGCAGCGAAGAAGCCCCCGAAACCGGCAACTAAACCACATACCTGGATAGCGCGATTCTCAATGATGAAGCCCGTAATTGTCGAGGCGATACCAAAGCACAACGTGATGATGCTGGTGATGTTCATATAGATGTGACTGTCGGGAACCACACACTTCGCGGGAAGGATCCCGCAACCGATGAGACAGAGCACCAGACCGATACCGCCGCAGAAGATGCCGAACGTGGCCCACACATGACCGATGGTTTTACCGACAAAAGTCGTGGGAACGGTCTCTTTTTTCTTATCGAGAACCCGATTGCCGATATAACCGATAACCCACATAACAAACCACAGGAAATTCCACGCGGGACCGCCATGATTCTTCCACAGGTATTCTATCAACAAGGAAAACACGATCACACACACGCCCCACCATACCAAAGGCAGGCCCGAATTCTTTTCTATTGCACGCTGACTGCGCTCAATCGATTCGCGGATGATTTCCAGACTGCGCTCGGCAGTCAAATTCTTATTCTCTTCCATAACTTTACTTGAATTTTAAAACATTAATAAGATGGCTAACATTACTTTGCGACCCTCCCCTCGCCCCTGCAGAAGACTCGGTTCAGACCATTTGTGTTTCGAATCACGATGCAAAGATAAAGTAGTTTATTTTATAAACCAAATAATTTTATAAATAAATTTCCCTCAACAACAAAAACTACTGAAAACCATAAACCACCCCCAGCAACTCCCCACCCCTCTATAGCATCTATACCTTCTATAGCTTCTATCAATACTATAAAACCTTCCAGCAATCTTGTTCAAGTTGTTTGAAAAAAGAGCGCGTCAGCCAAATTAGTTTAATTCGCGTAATTCGTAGTTAAACCTTGACTTAGAGTGAGGACACACCCCCAATCGCGTTAATTATTGCAAAATATAGGGGCTTGGCGAGGGAATTGCACATTATTATATTAATTTTGGAGTTATAATAACAAACCAAACACTGTTACGGCTATGAAACAGCGAATTTTACACATACTATTGATAGCGTTAATCACTATGGCTTTCCCATTCCATTCATCAGGTGACGAGAAGGAGATTGACTTCAGCTTCCCTCAGGACGTGTCCAAGAAGGAGATTGACTTCAATTTCCCGCAGGACGTGTCCAAGAAGGCGCTCACCGACCTTGACAAGGCCCTAAAATGGGGTAACGGCGAGTTGACCGTTGACGCCCTCGTGCGTTACGGCATCGCCCAAAGCGGCATTTCCCAAGACAACATGCCCGACATCATCGATCGCATTGAGGCAGCAATCAACAAAGAAAGGCAGCCTCACATCCGCGCGCTACTCTACCACTTGGAAGCAATAGTCTATCAGGACTATCGCGACCGCTATGCCCGCTGGAGTGACCGCAACAACCCCGTGGAGGAGACGCCTGCCGACGTGAGCGAGTGGGACCGCAAGCAGTTCGACAAAAAGATTGTCGAACTCATCGAGCAGAGCCTTTCCGAGCCATCCGCACTAAAAGCCGTACCCGTCACCTCACTGTCCGGCATCATCAGATGCAATAAGTTGGGAGCAACCTACATCCCCACCCTGCACGAGTTCCTGCTGATGAAGGGTAAGGAGATGCTGAATCGGACTGACTTGGATGACAATGAGGATCTCAAGGAACGCATCAAGACGGATTGGCTTGCCACCACCGAGGGTGACGTGCCAGCCCATATCTATGCCTTGACACAAACCCAACGGTCAATTCCCATTGAGACCTATCAGCAATACCAGGATAACGAACATTGTGCCTGTTTGTTGAATTATTTGCCATGGGAGAACGACAAGGCACTATACAAGATATTGCAGGAGTATGTCTCGCGCTTCCCCGAATCCATCTACACCGCTGAGGTGAAAAACCGAATCACCCAGATGGAGAGCAAGGATGTACGTCTCCATTACCCCACGGTGCGCTCTTCCCGCGACGACATCACCGTCAAGGCCGATGTGAGAAATGCCAACGCCTTCACCATCGAGGTATATCGAGTTCCTGAACTGGAATACAACAAGGACCAATACCGCCTGGACAAGAGTAAACTGCAACTCGTTTCGACTTATCCAGTCAAGGTGCAGGGCAATGTACCGTTCGTTGAAAATGGAGTCGCCACCATTCTGCCTCCGCTGCCCTATGGCGCTTACATCATCTGCCCCAACATCGAGGGTGGGACGACCGCCAAGCCCGATGTTTACCGCAGTGACATCCTGCATGTGACCGATATCGCCACATTCACCATCATGCGCGACGATCACAAGGATCGCATTGCCGCAGTAAATATCAATACGGGCGAGCCGCTGTCGGGCGTGACCATCAACAATAAGAAAGGCAATAAATTGGGTATGACGGGCACCGACGGCACTCTCGCCATCACTTCCCGCCTCAACGCTAAAGGTGTCATAGACGATGACAGGCAGCTGACCCCCATCAAGGGCGAAGACCGTTACGGACTGTCCAGTAACTATTATCCTATAGAGAATCATAGCAGCAGCTTTAATTCCTCCGATTTTTACACCGATTTAGGCGTTTATCGTCCTGGTGAGACCATTCAATGGGCAGCTATCCTCTATAACAAGACCGACAAGGGACGCAGCACGCTGGCAGGAGTAATTATCGAGGCTATCTTCATGGACACTAATCGTGAACACATCGACTCTGTGACCTCGACCACCGACGAGTACGGACGCATCGAGGGCACATTTCTGGTGCCCAAGGACCGCATGAATGGCCGATTTTACATTCAATTGAATGAGAAAGGCAAGGAAGAAAGCGTCTTTGGATGGAACGCCGTGAGCGTGAGCGAGTACAAGACGCCGACATTTGAGGTCACCTTCCCCGACTCACGCCTCAGCCATGTCGCCGGACAGCCCGTCAAGGTAACTGGCAAGGCCATGACTTACAGCGGCTTGCCCGTCCAAAACACCGAAGTGCGCCTGTCGCTCATCCAGAACGAGTGGTCATGGTGGTCGTGGCGCATGACCAATAACGGCGGTAAGCACCTGCAAGACACCACCATCGTCACCGATGAACAGGGCAACTTCACCATCGAATTCCCTGCCGAACTCTTCAAGGAGAACAAGGACTACAAGCCTGGCAAACGCTGTTGGGCACACTATATCTACAAGGTTGTTGCCACTGTCACCACCGACGCTGGCGAAACTCATGAGGAGAGTACCTCATTCATCGTGGGCACCCGCCGTGGCATCGAGCTGGGCAGTCAGAACAACGACATCTACCTTAACGACAAGCCCATCAAGCTGCCGCTGAAGTACAACACTACCGACGAGGAGAACCCCAACACATTCTGCACTTGGGAGATTACATCCATCTATGGCACGGAGCCTGCCAAGACGGGTAACCTCAACACGGCAGACCCGACCATAGACCTGACCGACCTGCCATCGGGTCAATACAGAATCAAAATTCATATCCTCGACGCTGAAGAGGGCGAACAGGACGTGGACGTTAGCCGCGTCATCACCCTCTATCGCAAGGGTGACAAGACCTCGCCTGTCAAGGGCTGCCCGCTGTGGCTCACCCCGCTGGAGCAGACGGTGGACAAGAAAAACGTGGGCCATATCACTATAGGCGTCTCCACGCCCAAGGCCTATATCTACTATGTGGCATCCTCTGGCGATGAGGTGATTGCACAGGGCTGGCTCAGCTATGACCAGGGAATGCATGATTTCACTATCCAACTGCCCAAGGAGGCTGGCAAGGACGTGAGTGTCACCTTTATCAGCCACTATGGCACCAAGTTGTGGAAAGAAAATGTCACACTGCTGAATCCCTACAAGGCCGAAGCCCTCAAAATTACTGCCACCTCGTTCCGTGACAAACTCGCACCTGGCAACATGGAGCACTGGACCTTTACGCTGACCGACCAAAACGGCAAGCCCCATCAGGGCGCGATGCTGCTCGACATGTTTGATAAAGCCATCGCAAGCATCGAGGACAATAACTGGTTCTTCGAGAATTGGCTTCCCAGCTACCGTACAGTGAACACCAACGTCAATAGCCTTGGCGGTTTTAATAGCACCTGGACCAGCTGGACAGGCGCGAGCATCAACATTCCTAAAAACGCATACACTCTCCTGCCTGAGCTTTATACTTACAACCAGAATTTCTTCAGTTACGCCTACAGTCGCGGCGTAGTCGTCGGCTACGGTGGAGGCAAAATGATGAAGGGTATGCGCAGCCCTGCATCGGCAAATGAAGAAGAACTGTATGAAACCTCGACCGCCTTTGGAAAGAATGATGCCGAACTGTGTGATGTGGTCGTTACAGGCTATGCAAAAGCATATGAGGACGTTAGTCTCGACCAGGTAAAATGTGCCATTGTCGAGATAGCAGATCCTAACGAGGCCGAAGAAACCCAAGTCAACGAAAAGAATTTCGACAAAGTGATCCTGCGCGAGAGCGATGTCAAGACCGCCCTATGGCAGCCCATGCTCACCAGCGACGACAAGGGCAACATCAATCTTGAGTTTGAGGCGCCCAACTTCAACACCACCTGGATTGCTCAAGCAGTGGCATGGGATAAAAAAATGGTTGGTTCCACCTGGATGGCCGAGGTTTTGACCCAAAAGCCACTGATGGTGCGCTCCAACATGCCGCGATTCCTGCGACAAGGCGACAAGGCCACACTCGCTGCCACCGTGCAAAACGCCACTGACGATGCAGCCACTTGTGACGCTATTATCGAGTTGTTTGACCCGCGCACCAATGACATCTATGCCACCCGCAAGTTCAACCTGAACCTTGGCCCCAACGGCAGCGAGGCTGTCACTATCGACTGGCAGGTGCCCGACACCATTGCCTTTGTCGGCTTCCGCATCAAGGCGGCCAACAGCACCTTCGGCGACGGTGAGCAGGTGATGGTACCCGTCATGACGACCATTTCACCCGTCATCGAGACAGATCCCTTCTATATCGAGGCAGGACAGAACCACCACGAGGTGACATTACCAAACTTCCCCGCCGACGCCCGCGTGACACTGGAATACTGCGACAACCCCGTGTGGTACTGCGTGCTGGCATTGCCCACTATCTTCAGCGACGAGTACAACGTAGCCACCCATGCGGCACACAGCCTGTTCGCCCTGCAAGTGGCACAAGGCGTTGCCAAGGAACAGCCCCAGATCAAGGAGGCCGTCACCTACTGGAAACAGCACGACGAGGACAGCACCCTCGTGTCGATGCTCCAGAAGAACCAGGACCTCAAGATCGGCACCCTGCTGGCTTCGCCCTGGATGAGCGATGCTGACTATCAGACGCTGAGGATGTCAAAACTGAACGAACTCTTTGACGAGGCCATCGTCAAGAAGGAATACGAGAAGATCATCACCGCCCTGCAATCATTGCAGATGAGCGACGGCGGCTTCACCTGGTTCCGCCATCCCAGCTGCAAGTCCAACGCCTGGACCACAGGCACCGTGCTTGAACTCATCGGTGAAATCAAGCATCTTGGCTACCTGCCCGAGGACAGCCGACTGAACGATATGACCCGCCGCGCCGTTGCCTACTATGACAACGAGAACGTTCGCCTGTTCAACGAGGTCAAACGCTACAGCAAGGAGCCTTACGACATGTTTACCAACTATGCCTATATCCGCACCCTCTTCCCCGAGATCAAGCAACAGTCCAGCGCCAGTGCCGACCTGTTCAAGAAGACGGTCAAGTACATGGACAAGAACTGGAGCAAGGGCATCACACTCAAGCAGAAGGCCTTCTACGCCATGACGCTCAACCGCAACGGCTATCAGAAGACGGCCCGCAGCATCGTAGAGAGCATCCGCCAGTTCGCCATCATCAAGCCATCTTTGGGTATGTATTGGGATAACCTGCAGACGGGCTACGGATGGTGGGAGTTCGACAAGGTCGCCTATACCAGCACCATCCTGCAGGCCATGAACGAGGTGGATCCGCGTAAGGATGAGATTGACCTGATCCGCAAGTGGATGCTGCTGATGAAGCAGAGCAACGATTGGGGCACCCAGAGCCTCGCCGCCGACGCAGTCTATAGCATCCTGAGCACGGGCAGCCAGTGGCTTGAACGCGGCACCACGCCCGTCATCACAGTGGCAGGCCAGCCCGTCAACCTTGATAAGATGGCACAGTGGCTCGGCTATTTCCGCACCTCCCTGCCCGCCACGACCACTGGCAACGTCGTCATCGACCGCACGGGCAAGGGTCCCGCATGGGGTGCCGTTTACAGCCAGTTCAAGGCTCCGATGGCCCAAATCCAGGAGAAAGCCATCGAGGAAGTCTCCATCAGTAAGGAGTATTATGTGTATGCCCAAGACGGCAACCTGCACAAGACCGATGTCTTTAAGGTGGGTGATAAAGTCAAGGTGCGCGTCATCATCAAAACCAACAAGGACATGGACTTTGCGACCATGACCGATGAGCGTGCCGCCTGCTTCGAGCCAGTGGATCAGCTCTCGGGCTACCGCAACGAGGACAACACCTGGTTCTATCAGGAAACCAAGGACACCCAGACCAACGTGTTCATCAACAGCCTGAACAAGGGCACACACATCATCGGCTACGACGTGTGGGTGACCAACCCAGGCGAGTTCACTTCGGGCATCGCCACCATCCAGTGCCAATACGCTCCGCAATTGAGTGCCCACAGCGCTGGAAAAACCATCTTGGCCGAGGCAAAATAACCCGAAACCATCAACTTCAATAGGGGTAAAAGTATTTTCATTTTTACCCCTTTATATAATTTTTCTCCCATTTTTCATTTGATTACTAAAAGTTATATTTGTATTTTTATATTACTGTAATACAACATATTAACAAAACAGGAGGGCATTTTTTGACAAATTTCAGGTCAAAAAAACAACAATTCCTACAAACAATTTTTTTGATTATTATAACCCATTAATCATTCTTGGGGTACTTTTGCAATGCAAATAGCAAATATCATTTCTCCAAATTTGTATGAGAGGACAATAACATGATATTAGAATAAATCTTTTGATGGTAGTTAATGTTGATTAAATGATTATTTAACCCGACCTGAAATCTATATCCTATTAAAAGAACGCAAGCAATAATAAACATGAGAATTAACGGCATCTGCGAGAGCAGCCGCCGTTTTTTCTATTGTGAAATCAAAAAAATAACACTATCTTTGCGCTCAGATAACAACATATAATAATTAGTGAAGAATTATGGCAGCTATCAAGACTATCGGTGTATTGACCTCTGGAGGTGATGCCCCTGGTATGAACGCAGCAATACGTGCGGTGACTCGCTCTGCGATTTACAATGGGATGAAGGTTAAAGGTATTTTTCGGGGTTACAAAGGACTTATAGAGGATGAAATAGTTGACCTCGAGACTCATGATGTTTCCAACATCATCCACCATGGCGGCACAATCCTCAAGACAGCTCGATGCAAAGAGTTCAAAACCGTTGAGGGTAGGCAACGCGCCTATGAGAACATCAAGAAACACGGTATCGACGCATTGATAGTCATCGGCGGTGACGGCTCGCTGAGCGGTGCACGTCAATTTGCCAGTGAGTTTGATTTCCCCGTCGTGGGACTGCCGGGCACCATCGACAATGACCTGTCAGGCACCGACCACACCATCGGCTACGACACAGCATTGAACACCATCATGTGGTGCGTGGACCGCATCCGCGACACGGCAAGCAGCCATGAGCGACTGTTCTTTATCGAAGTCATGGGCCGCGAGGCGGGATTCCTTGCCCTGTACGGCGCATTGGCTGGCGGAGCAGAGGCCGCCATCATCCCCGAAATCTCGACCGAAGTCGATCAGTTGGCAGAACTGATACAAAACGGATTCCGCGAAAGCAAGAATTCGGCCATCGTACTGGTCGCCGAAAGCCCCGTGACGGGCGGTGCAATGGATCTGGCCGAAAGGGTTCGCAAGGAATTTCCGCAATATGATGTGCGCGTGACCATTTTGGGACACCTGCAGCGCGGCGGCACTCCCACAGCCCAGGACCGCATTCTCGCTTCACGCATGGGTGCTGCGGCCATCGACGCCTTGCTTGAGGGGCAACGCAATATCATGATCGGTGATGACGACGAGAGAATCATCTATGTGCCTCTCTCCAAGGCGATCCGCAAGGATAAAACCATCGACCGGGAAATACTCGAGAAACTCAAACACCTCTCCAAGTAACAATAAATCCCAAGCGCAACCGCTTGGGATTTATTATTTTAAAGGCAAAAGCCTAAAGCATCTTTCAACTCTAAACTCTAAACTTCCAATTGAGCATTTCTGCTCAATTGGAATACTTAGGTGACGGGCCATACTTGTTCTCCTTCCAATCACTATCCTTGATAGCAAATACAAGGGTAACAATCAGTAGGATGGTTGAAACGAGTGAGCTCAATGACATCATCGCAGCCAGGCCCGGTTTTGTCTGGACGGCATCAACCATAGCTTCTACCATCTCCATCTTATCCGTAATCTCAAACATGTCATTACCTAGCGGTGCCAACATTACGGCAATAGAGATAAGATAGATTAAGAAAAGGACAAAAATGGCCAAAATCCACCATCCGCTGTGATTAGTGTCATGCATGCGGCGGGTCACTGCCGAAAATTGGGGGATAAACAGCAGTAACGAACATACCGACCCGATAATACTCAGAACAGGAGAAAAATTACCAAGCCACGAGAACGCAGTGGAAACAACGAAATAAAACAGGATGTACCACCAGAATTCACTGCGGCGGGCACGGCCTTTAAAATTGAAAATCTTTTTCAGGCAGGTCACCACCGACTCGACAGGTGACATCATGGGACTGGCAGTCACACGGGGCTGATACTGCGGCATGGGCGACTGTGGATACTGCTGCGGCTGATTAAACACAGGGGGTTGCGGTTGTTGGTTCTGTTCCATATCTTTTTTAATATTAAGTTACTAATATGTCTTGCTACTGATTTGCAGTCCACAAAATTAATCATTTTTCTCCACCCCGTGGCAATCTTTTTGTAATTTTGCAGCCACATTGAAAAAAAGACAATGAAAAGACAAATCAAAATATGGTTAGAGTGCTTCAGGCTACGCACGTTGCCCGTGTCCCTGAGCGGCGTGATTATTGCCATAGGCATCGCCCAGTGGCATCACCGTTTCCAGTGGATACCAGCTATGCTGTGCCTTGCATTCGCCCTTTTGGCTCAGATTGTGTCCAACATGGCCAATGAGTATTTTGACTACCTTAAGGGAACCGACAAACCAGGACGCGTGGGACCGCGACGCGGCGTGACCGAGGGCGACATCAAGCCCAAGACACTGAGAAACGCTACCTTAGGCCTGTTGGCGCTCGCCGGCATTGTAGGGTGTGGCCTCATCCCTTATGGCGGATGGTGGCTGCTGCCCATTGGCATCGTCATCGCATTAGGAGCTTTTGCTTATAGCGCTGGCCCCTATCCTCTTTCCTACCATGGTTTGGGTGAATTGATGGTGTTCATCTTCTTCGGCATCGTCCCCGTCAACTTGACCTACTACGTGATGGCTTTGCGTTTTGACCCGCTGGTCATCCTGTTCTCGATTGCCATTGGCTTGATGGGCGTTAATGTGCTGCTGGTCAACAACTACCGCGACATGGAGGACGACCGTCAGGCAGGCAAGAAGACCCAGACGGTCATGAGAGGAAGGCCTCTCACCGCCTTTGCCTATTTGCTGAACGGATATGTAGCCATCGCGATACTCACCGCATTCTGGGTAATGATTGTCATTGCTAAAGGTCGGCTCCTGCCCTTGTGGACACTCGCTATCCCCGCCATTTACCTAGTGATGCACACCGTCACTTGGAACAAACTGAGGCATCGCGACGGAGCCGCCCTCAATCCGCTGCTGGGCGGCACAGCACGCAATATGCTCATTTTCACCTTGCTATTTACCATCGTATTCATCATCTATTCTTGATAAACATGGCCACGATTGACAATATACGCGCCTTGCGCATCGCAGACTATGATTACCCCCTGCCCGACGAGCGCATCGCCAAACATCCCCTGGCCGAGCGCGAGCAGTGCAAACTAATATATTATTATAAAGGTGGAGCAATCGAGGAACACCGTTTTTGGGAAGTTCCTGCGCTCTTACCCCCACAATCCACACTCATATATAATAATACACGTGTAATCAACGCCCGCCTTCGTTTTCGCAAGGAGACCGGATCGACTATAGAAATCTTCTGCCTTGAGCCCGTTGCTCCCCGCGACTACGAGCAGATTTTCCAGACAACCGGCCACTGCGTCTGGCAATGCCTAGTAGGCAACAGCAAGCGTTGGAAACAAGGCTCTTTGACCCAAATGGTCACCATCGACGGACATGAGGTCACACTGGCTGCCACCCGTGGCGAGCAACGCGGCAATGCTTGGGAAATCGCCTTCGACTGGGACAATAAAGACTGCACCTTTGCCGACGTTTTGGATGCCATCGGCGAAATCCCCATTCCGCCCTACTTGAACCGTGGTACCGAAGAAAGCGACTTGACCGATTACCAGACCGTATATAGCCACATCGATGGCAGCGTTGCAGCACCCACTGCTGGCCTCCACTTCACCGACGAAGTGTTAGCCGAATGCGACGCACGTGGCATCACGCGCCGCGAGATCACCCTACATGTGGGCGCAGGCACTTTCCAGCCAGTCAAGAGCGAACACATCGGCGACCATCCAATGCACTACGAATTTATCAGTGTACCTCGTGGTGTAATTGAAGACATCATCAACGCCCCTGGACCCGTCATCGCTGTGGGCACCACCAGCGTGCGCACCCTCGAGAGTCTCTATTACATCGGCCAAATCCTGGAGGAAAACCCCGATGCCGACGAGGAAGCGCTTACCGTCACCCAATGGATGCCCTACACCACCCCGTGCCAGATTTCCACCAAGAAAGCCTTGCAAAACATTGCCGATTACCTGGACCGACACCATGCTGACACTTACATGGGCAGCACCCAGCTGATGATTGCTCCAGGCTTCGAGTACCGTATCGTCAGCGGAATGATTACCAACTTCCACCAGCCACAATCCACACTGCTGCTCTTGGTCGCCGCATTCGTTGGTAATGACCAGTGGCGAAGTATCTATGACTACGCCATGCAACACGACTTCCGATTCCTCTCCTACGGCGACGCCCAGCTTTTGCTCCGCTAGTCGCCCCCACATCTCACAAAAACACTCCCATACACCCATAAACTTCCCCCGATTCATCTATGAAAAAGGGGGATTTGTCGCATTTTTATGCCCGATGGGGGGATTTCCCTCCCCAATCGCGCATATCCGAGTTAAACTTGGTATAATGATTGCGGTCTAAAAGACAAAGAATAAAAACATTGTTGAACTTTTAAAACAACACAATTATGAAAACTTCTGTTACAAACTTCATGATGAGCTTCGCGCTCATGGGATGCCTGATCTTCGGCGCATCCGACGCTTCGGCCCAGGGCCGTGGTCGTTCACAAGGAGGCAGCACCAGCAGCAGAAGCCAGTCGGCAGCTGTCTCACGTTCCAATAGCTCAACGGCACCGACCGTGAGCCGCAATTCAAGCTCCAGTGTGAGCCGCAATTCAAGCTCCAGTGTGGGCCGCAGCGCAAGTCCTAGTGTGAGTCACAGCACAAGCCCTAGTGTAAGCCGCAGCGCAGCAACCACCCCCAAGGTTGACCGCTCCAGCAGCGCATCGAGCAGCAGAGCAGCAACCCCGCAGGTGACCCAGATGAGCACTAGCCGCACCAGTGACATTGGCACTCGCGACAATCGCGGTGCTACCACTCGCGGCGGCAGCAACATAACTAAGGGCTCGACCACTACGCCGAGTTCAACCATCCGTCCCAGTGACAGGTCCATCGGCAGTGTGAGCAATGTGGACAAGGTCACCAAGACCGACCGCAGCTCCACCGTAGCACCGGCCACAGTCAAGGACCGCAAAGAAGGCACTCGTCCTGGAAGCACCACCAAGCCTAACGGCAACAAGGGTGGCATGGACAAGCCCAACGGTAACAAGGGCGGAATGGACAAGCCTAACGGCAACAGAGACGGTCACGGCGGCAAGCCCAGTGGTGTTGACAACGACCGCCATGGCAACAAGGGCCACAGCGACCGTCATGGTGACAACGGCAGGCATGGAGATAACGGTAGGCATGGAGACAACCGTGGTTACAATTCCAAGAACCACTATGACTACAGCAACCACCACTACCGCGATCAGTTCGCCCTGAACTACCGCAATCACAACTGGAGCCGTCCGCTGCCTCCTCCCGTACGCGCTCATCGTCCCGCTCCCTGGAGATGGTATCGTCCCGTAATTCCCGTGGGATGGCACCCCTACGCTGGAGCTCCTGTAATCGACCGTATCCTGGACCTCGTGTTTGGCACCTACTATGTAGAGTCGCTCAACCACCTCTACTGCAACGGTTACTACATTGACGGCTATGCCGACGACGTGATCTACTTGCGTGATGTCCCCCTGCTCGGCCTCTACTGGTCTGATGCGATGCTCAACTACAGCAACAACCGCTTAGCAAACGCCCAGTTCGTTTACTACAGTGACCGATATAACGACGCTCGCTACAACATCGTAGTCAATAAGCTGAGCAGAATTTATGGAGCACCTGTTTGCCGCGATGGCGCGAGTGTCAGCTGGTATGGAAGTGATGGCATCGGATATGTGACACTGTCGATGATGAATGATGCCACTGGATATTACACGACAATGTCGATTGGATATTAAGCAAGAGTTTTTCATACGCACACGATAAATTTCTTCATGACGGGAGGGCGATCCACAAGGTTCGCCCTCCTAATTATTTGGAGCCAAAAAAACATCAAAAAAACACCCGATTACAACTACTAAAAATCATAGGCAATCGATTTAACAATTTTTCAATACAATTTTAGATTTATTAGATGCCAAAGTTTGTCTAAATCAACAACTTTCATGTAACTTTGCGGAAAGTTTTTTCATAGGATTAGATTTTTAAGGTTTAAAGTGTATGGTTGTTGGGAAACAACCATACATTTTTTGTAATTTTGCGGTATTGAACAAGAATAACAGGTCATGAAGAAGTTGTGCATACTGATTGTATTGATTACTCTCGTCGGCATTTTGCCGGCGTTAGTGCAATACGGATGCTTTGTGATGGCAACCGACATGGCCGGCCAACAGGTACCGTTCATCATCGAGACTAAGCGGATGCTGTTGAGCGGATGCCCCTGGTGGAGTTGGAACCACGTCATCGGCGACAACTTCATCGGGAGTTATTCTTTCTACACGCTCACCAGTCCATTTGTATGGATCAACTGCCTCTTCCCTGACCAGTGGATGCTTTACGGCATCACATTCACACTGCTGCTGAAGATGCTCTGCACGGGGCTCGTTTCATACGCTTTTCTGAGAAAGATGGCCATTTCCACGGGGTCGTCCGTCACGGGTGCCCTGATGTACACCTTATCCTCCTATGCCATCAGCAATCTGTTCTACTATCACTTCATGGAGCCGATGATTGCCTTCCCATTACTGTTGATGGCTATCGAGCGTTTCCTCAGGAGAGAGCATTATGGCGGCGTGTGCATGGTTCTGGCTTCGTTCCTCGTGTTCTTCATCAACTATTATTTTGCCGTGTGCAGCATGATTGCAGCCCTAATCTATACCATTTGCCGGATGTGTTCAAGAGAAATACGCGTGACGCCTGGCAGGACAATTTACGGCTTGCTGCTGGTTGGCGTGGGCTTATTGCTAAGCAGTTTCATTCTGCTCCCCACGGTCATGCACCTCATGGGCAATCCCCGCCAAAGGATGGACTCTAGTGTGCTGGCCACCCAGATACTGTACTGCGCCGAGCGGTTATACACACTGTTTGAGCCCAAACTGATAGAAGGCTCTAATCCCGCTCTTGCTTTCAACACTTACGGCAGCAATGCGGCTAACGTTCCTGTGGTGGGGCTATTGCTGGCTGGACTATACGCCTTGCGCCGCAAAGGATGGTTAGGTGCCTTGATTGTTGTGGCATTGGTTTTCTACGTGACGCCCCTTAACGGTGTATTCTCGTTTTTCACCAATATGGAATATACCCGATGGGCTTACGCGCTGACCCTGTTCGTCATTCTAGCCAGCATGAGATTTGTGGACGAGAAGCAGCCAATCAAGATGCGGCACTTTTGGATCTATGCTGCCATCTGCTGCCTGGGCATTATGATATCCTTCGGTTATCCCATGTATTATCATTACAAGCAGTATGGGGTGTTATTCTACACGTCTGCCATTAAGTTTAATCTCTTCATCCAAGCCTTTTTCCTCTTGCAGATGTGCCTGCTCTTCGTCTATGTGAAGCGCAACACGCCATCCATGCTGTTGAAATGTGTGGTGTTGATGTCGCTGGTTTACTTCCCCGTCAGGGTGATGATGAACACCGATGTCTTGAACAAGAGCCTTTACCGCACGATATGGTACGACAGCATACACCCCTATCTGCTGGACAACCAGCTGCCATACCATGAGGGAGACTTTGAGTGGCGTACCGACTTCCTGTCATTATACCCCAACGTGTCTATGATAAAGAACAGACCAGCCGTATCCACCTTCAACTCAATACAAAACAAGGGAATGTCACAGTTGCTTGAGTCCACTGGCAGCTATCTGGGCAACCACACAGTGAGGGTGGTGAAAAACGTGGTCTCCTATGACGCGCTTATGTCGGTCAAAGAGATTGTGGAGTATGACAATTTCAAGCATATATGCGACTCGTTGAAAAGTAGCAGGCAGCGGTTAGAGCCATCAAGAGAGCCATGCCTGGAAAACAAACGCGTGAAGCACGGCTACTCCATCTATGACAACAAGTATTACATCCCGATGGGGTTCACCTATGACCACTATATCCCGCAAAATGAGATTGACTCGTTGATGGCAGCAGATAAACAGGCCGACATACCCTTGCAACTGCTGGCCAACCTCGCTGTTCCCGACTCAGTCATTCCCATTGCCAACACGGTCATGGAAAGAGGCAATTTGAGCGCAGACTTGTCTATTGACAGCATCGTGGCAGAGCGTCGCAAAAACGTCTGTTCCAGTTTTTCGGGAGACACTCGAGGATTTACAGCCACAGTTTCAATGCCCAAGAAGAACCTGCTATTCTTCAGCGTCGTGAGCGACAAGGGCTTCACGGCCTATGTGGACGGGAGGCCGACCGCAATCCATCCAGTCAATCTGGGTCTATCGGCCGTGTTGGTGGACCAAGGTAACCACAAGATAGAATTCAGGTATTTTCCCCCGGGACTTCATGAGGGCCTGCTGTTAACGCTTGTTGGACTGGTGCTGACTTTACTCGTCTTCTTCATCGACTTGAAACAACGACGCAAATGCGATAACTGATTGCCGATGTCGCGAAAGAATACTACCTTTGCACACCGTAAACAAAAATGACAAGATTGGAATTGAGCATACTGGGCTGTGGAAGCGCGACGATGACGCCGCGTCATCAACCGTCATGCCAGGTGCTTAACGTGCGAGACAACCTCATGATGATCGATTGCGGCGAGGGTGCCCAACTGGCTGTGCGACGCATGAAGCTCAAACTCATGCGACTCAACCACATCTTCATCAGCCACCTCCACGGCGACCACTGTTTCGGCCTGCCCGGATTGGTCTCGACCATGGCATTGCTCAACCGCACCAACTCGCTCACCATCCACACCTTCAAGGACGGCGCTGAGTTGTTCTCACAGATGCTCGACTACTTTTGTCGCGAGCGCCCGTTCGAGGTGCGCTTCAACATCATCGACACCCACAAGCGTGTCATCTGGGAGGACGACGCCATGACGGTCACCACATTCCCCCTTGTTCACCGTGTCCCCGCCGTGGGTTTCCTGTTCCGCGAGAAGCCCAAGCTGCGCCACATCATCGGCGAAGAGGTCAAGCGGCTCGGCATCCCTCACTATGCCATGAACTCCCTCAGGCAAGGCTTAGACTGGCGAACCGAGGAGGGTGTCATCATCCCCAACGAACAGCTCACTACCCCCGCCGACGACGCCATCAGTTATGCCTATTGCAGCGACACCAAGTTCTCAAAGCGCGTGATCAAGCATGTCGAGGGCGTAGACTGGCTCTACCACGAGGCCACCTACGACGAAAGCCTGCGCCTCAAGGCCCACAAGCGCTACCACAGCACCGCCCTCGAAGCCGCCACCGTCGCCCACGAGGCCGGTGTGAAACGCCTCATCCTGGGCCACTTCTCCAAGCGCTACCTCGACGAGACCCCGCTACTCAACGAGGCCCGCACCATCTTCCCCAACACCATCCTCGCCAACGAAGGCCTCACCCTCGACCTCAACACGATCTGACACACCCGTCATCCAAGCGTCTGTACTGCATTGAGTAATACATGCAAAAAAAAGTTGAGGATTGTTTAAACCTTGGGGTGGTGGGGGAGTCCAACGAATGATTTTTGCAACGGGAAGGCATTCGTTGAGGAGAAGGCACGAAGTGGCAAAGGAGTAAAGCGTGAATTTATTACATTTTTTAACCTAATTTCGAAGTAAAAACTTTGAAAATTTGTTTAAAAACATTGAGTTTCACCAATATAAAGACTAAAAATCCCCAATAGGGCGCAAATTAAGTAAATTTTTCTTTATTGTTTGAAGAAAAAGTATTTCCTTTGCAGTCGCAAAAAAGCGAAAACAAACATTTTTACATAACAATTTAAATTTTACGACAATGTCAGAAATTGAAGAAAGAGTAAAACAAATTATCGTTGACAAGTTAGGTGTTAGCGAGTCTGAGGTAACTCCCGAGGCTACTTTTAGCCAGGATCTGGGTGCTGATAGTCTTGATACCGTCGAGCTGATCATGGAATTTGAGAAGCAGTTCGACATCAAGATCCCCGATGACAAGTCTGAGACCATCCAAAACGTAGGCGACGCCATCAAGTTCATCGAAGAAGCTAAGGCTGCCGAATAAAAAACTCTTACAGGTGGATACCATGATTCAGCCCCTCTCATGGGATGCTGCTCATGGCATCCACCTTTTTATAAACTTCCTACTACCACATGGAATTAAAGCGAGTAGTGGTAACAGGTCTGGGTGCCATCACTCCCATCGGCATGGACGTTGAGACCACATGGGACAACGCCCTCAAGGGGGTAAGTGGCGCAGGGCCTATTACTCATTTTGATACGACACTGTTCAAGACCAAGTTCGCTTGCGAAATCAAGGGTTTTGATCCGCTCAACTATGTAACCGACCCCAACGACCGCCGCGAGGTGAAGGATTTCAAGCGCAACGACCTGTACACCCAGTACGCGTTGGCTTGTGCCAAGCAGGCCGTTGAGGATGCCAACCTCCTGGCCGAGGGTATCGACCGCGACGAGGTGGGTGTCATCTTCTCGTCGGGTATTGGCGGATTGCACACCTTTGAGGAGCAATCGGGTGATTACGCCAGGAATCCAGAGCGCGGCCCCATGTACAGCCCGTTCTTCATCCCGACGATGATCGCCGACATTGCCGCCGGACAGATTTCCATCAAGTACGGCTTCCGCGGTCCCAACTTCGGTATTGTTTCAGCCTGTGCAACATCGACCAACGCGCTCATCGACGCTTTCAACTACGTGCGTTTGGGCAAGGCCAAGGCCATCCTTACCGGCGGTAGCGAGGCTCCCTTGTTCCCCGCTGGCGTGGGTGGCTTCAATGCCATGAAGGCTATCTCGTTGCGCAACGACGATCCTGAGGGTGCTTCAAGGCCTTTCAGCGCTTCGCGCGATGGTTTCGTCATGGGCGAGGGCGGTGTTTGTCTGGTATTTGAAGAGCTCGAACACGCACTGGCACGCGGTGCCAAGATTTATGGTGAGGTCATCGGTGGCGGCATGAGCGCCGACGCCTATCACATCACCGCCAGTCACCCCGAGGGTCTGGGCGCCAAGCTCGTGATGCAGCGTGCCATCGAGGACGCCGGCATCAAGCCCGAGGATATTGACTATGTCAACGCACACGGAACATCTACGCCCGTTGGCGACCTTAGCGAGGCTCAGGCCGTGAAGGACGTGTTTGGCGAGCACGCTTTCAAGCTCAACGTGAGCAGCACAAAGTCGATGACCGGCCACATGCTGGGCGCCACTGGCGCTATGGAGGCTGTATTCTGCCTGCTGGCATGTCGCGACGACATCATTCCTCCCACCATCAACCATGCCGACGGCGACGAGGATGAGAACATCGACTACAAGATGAACTTCACCTTCAACAAGGCTCAGAAGCGAACAGTTAACATTGCACTTTCCAACACGTTTGGTTTCGGCGGACACAACGCAAGCATCATCGTCAAGAAGTTCCAGAAGTAAAGTGTTTCTACTGGCATAACGGCACACGATGCTTTCAAGCGACGCCATATCACTCATAAAGCTCCTTTTCGTCAAGGATAAGGAGCTTTATGTTTTTATTCACCGCATCACTGGCTACTACCCTCACGACATCAAGCCCTACAAACTGGCAATGGTGCACCGTTCCAACCCTGTAAAGGCCAAAGACGGACACTGGATCAACAACGAACGGCTCGAATTCCTGGGCGATGCGGTGATTGACAACGTGGTAGCCGATTATCTCTATACCACATTCCCGCACAAACATGAGGGCTTCCTCACCTCTACCCGCGCCAAAATCGTCCAGCGCGAGAGCCTGAACCGCATCGGCAACAGCCTACACCTCGATGCCCACCTTCACGCCAACACCCATTCGTCGGCCCACAACAGTTACCTCTGCGGCAATGCCCTCGAGGCGCTTGTTGGTGCCGTCTATCTGGATCAAGGCTACAAGCGATGCCGCAAGTTTATCATCAACAAGCTGATAAAGAAGCACTTCGACCTCAACAATCTTGTCAGGACTGAACAGAATTTCAAGTCGCGGCTCATTGAGTGGACCCAAAAGTACCGTGTCGCCATCGAGTTTGAACTTGTGGACTCCTATACTGATGAATACAAGAATCCCGTATTCCGCACGGCGGTCATCCTGGGCGGCATTCATGCTAGCGAAGCCGAAGGTTACAGTAAGAAGGAATCCCACCAGATTGCGGCCAAAAAGGCACTCGACCGTCTCCACAGCGACCCGCAATTTCGCGAGCAAGTTCTAGCCTCCACCCCCGAAATACTTTAAACTCATCCACCCGCTCCACCTGCTAACAAACCTGAAAAAGTGCAAAATTTGGTTCATTTCACGGCTTGGTTGGCCAAATTTTTGTAACTTCGCAAGCCTTTGCAGTCGTGAAAACCGCTTGCAACTATAGAATTCAATGAGATCTATCACCAATATATTGCTTGTGCTGGCCCTCATCTGCTACGTGTTCCTACCGTTCTACGAGATTTCGTTCATCGGAACACGCACAGGGTTGGGCTTCACCGCTGGCACCATTTCTCAAGCACTTTCGATCGGCAGCGTCATCATCGCCTTGTTGCCGTTCGTCGCCTGCTTTGGCGCCATCGCGTTCAACAGCCTCAAGCGCCGGTGGTGGGTTTTGGCTGCTATTGCCTGTATCATCGTCTGGTTGTGGTTTTACATGAACACCAACAGCTTGCATGACATCATGCTGCGACATGCCCCCGAAGTGACCCCCGACAATGACCTCGGTGAAGGTTTCTCCATCATCGGGCTGGGTATCGGTTACAAACTATCCTTCGCCATCACCGTCTTGTCGCTGATCACAGCATTAATCTCTCTCCTGCCGTTCAAGTTCAATGAAACCATCGATAAGGCTGTAGACGATACCTTTGAGGACGGCCGACGTCATGTGCGAGAGGAATTCAAGCGTTTGGAAAATGCCACCCACAAGACCAAAAAACACACGACTCAAGAGGACAAAACCTCCACTCCACCCACCCTGCCGCCAGTTGAGGAAGACAAGGAGGATCCCTCCCGATTTATGCCCAAATAATCATTGATTTTTCTTATTCTTCCTTTTTATCAGGATGATGCATGTCGGCACGACGGAATGTCAAGGGCGTGGTAATTGTCAGCGTATTCTTTGTAGCTCCATAGAATAGCATTCGGCCAGCCATTACGTCGTAGGCCTTCAATGCCCCATGCACATTACTATATTTTAAATCAGCCAGATAGATATAAGCTTGATTCAAATCCACACTGTGCAGCAACACCCATTTGGCACTGAATTCACCCTGCCACAACAGTGCCCACTCATCGTGTTCGGGGATGCCATCGGGCGACACCTTGGTGCGCAAGACATCATTATAATAACCTGTAAGCGTGCTGTCTTTGGTACTGAAAGTGTAGAACATCTCGATGAAATGGAGACTGTCTGAATACACATACTCCCAATCACCGTCCATATACTTGTTGTAATTATCCTGCAACTCCACGGTTTCAAGCGTGGTCCAGTCAGTCTCTATCACCACATGGTCGCCTTCACATGACGTCAGCAGCACAATGCCCACCAGCGCCAGCGCAACGATATATAGAACCTTTTTCATATACCCAATCAAATCTATATTTATATCAGCACTCTAAACCCTAACCTTTAGCTCGACAAAGTTTGTAGCATAAGTCGCAACACAGTTGCGGTGTGCGAAAAACAAACCTTTGTCAAACCCTAAACTTCATGTTTCTAAAATGGATTTTAGAAACATGAATTATTTGTACGCAGTATAAATCGTGCACACGCCCAACGTCAATCGCTTAAAAGTCGCGTCATGCAGGCCTACGTTGCGCATCAGTTGCAACATATCATCACCTTGAGGTACAGCGGCGATGCTCTCCGGCAGGTACCGATAAGCGCTCTTGTCGCCACTCTTCAATGACCCCAGCCAGGGGATGACATGCAGCACATACAGGTCATAAAACCAGCGGATAATGCGGTTGGTCGGCGTGGACAGTTCCAGCACACACAGCATCCCGCCAGGGCGCAACACTCGCGCCATCTCTTTGTAGCCCAGTTGCAGGTTTTCAAAGTTTCGCACCCCGAAGGCCACCGTCACGGCATCCACACTTTCGTCCTCCAGATGCAACGCCATGCAGTCGTCTTGTCTGAAGGCGATGCTCTCTTCCAGACCTTTTGCCTTGACCTTACGGCGGGCCTCATCAAGCATACCTTCTGACAGGTCAACGCCCAAGATGCGGCAAGGCTTCAATGAGCGGTGTAGTTGCAGCGCGAAGTCACCTGTTCCAGTCGCCACGTCCAGGATGGATTTTGGTTTTAAGCGTTTAAGGCGTTTCACGGCAAGCCATCGCCACCAGATGTCAATACCCATCGTCATGGCACGGTTCATGAAGTCATAGGCGGGCGCAATGCTGTCAAACATCTGTCTGACCTGCTCAGTCTTGGCGGTATCTGCTGCACTATACGGCGTCACTGCCTCTACCCTACTTCCGTTGTCAATGCTCTCGACGCCCATCAACTCCTAACTCCTCACTTCTAACTCCTGACTCCTTGTTCTCTTCCTGGAAACGCTCGTAGGCCTCCACGATGCGCTGCACCAGATGGTGGCGGACGATATCCTTTTTCTCAAACTCCACCTTGCCGATGCCCTTCACGCCATCAAGCACACGCAGGGCGTGAATCAGGCCCGAAGTCGTGCTGCGGGGCAGGTCGATCTGCGTGATGTCACCCGTGACAATCATCTTCGACCCCATGCCCAGGCGGGTGAGGAACATCTTGATCTGGTGGGTTGTAGTGTTCTGCGCCTCGTCGAGCACGATGATGGCATCGTTGAGCGTACGGCCGCGCATGAAGGCCAGCGGAGCGATTTGGATCACGTTGTTCTCCATGTACTCCTTGAGCTTGGCCTGCGGAATCATATCCTCCAGCGCATCATATAATGGTTGCAGGTAGGGGTCAATCTTGTCCCTCATGTCGCCAGGCAGGAAACCCAGTTTCTCGCCAGCCTCCACAGCAGGACGCGACAGGATGATTTTGCGTGCCTCGCGGTTCTTCAACGCCCGCACGGCAAGCGCCACAGCCAGATAAGTCTTACCCGTTCCCGCAGGCCCCAGCGCAAATGTCAAGTCGTTCTGCATGAACGTCTTGACCAGCAGCTGCTGGTTGGGTGTGCGGCCGCTGATGGGCTTACCGTTCACGCCATACACGATCACGTCGTCCATCTTCAACTGCTTGGGCGGTGTCCCCTTGATGGTGTCGATGATGACATCCTCGGGCAGCGTGTTGTAGGTTGCGCAGTAGTCGGCCAGCGCATGGACTTTCTGCTCAAAGTCAGCAGTCTCGGCATCGTCGCCAATGACCGTGATTACACTGCCACGGGCTGCCATGCGCAGTTTGGGAAACAGGTTGCGGATAAGTTGTATGTTGCTGTTATTCACCCCGTAAAAGGTCACGGGATCAACATTGTCAATAATAATGTGCCGTTCAATCATTCAATCGCTTTCTAATTCTCCCCACAAAATTACACACATATAATGAAATCCACAACAACATGCCCCCATTTTTATCATCATTATCGATTTAACGTGCCATCATCTATAGCCAGTCAGTATAATGTCGCTCATTTGCAGCTACTATTTTTTACAGTACCATGTAAAAATTCTTGCAAGTAGAAATAAATTGAGTATATTTGCAAGTTAAAATTTAAGCGAATTTATAGCTAGGCATGCTTGAGGCTGGATTATACCTGATCCCGACACAGTTGAGCAACGTAGAACTGGACAGGGTGTTGCCCGCACACAACATTGAGGTTGTGCGCGGCATCAGGCACTTTGTCGTCGAGAGCCTGCGCGAAGCTCGGCGTTTCCTCAAGAAGTGTGACCGCAATATCGACATCGATAGCCTCACGTTCAACGAACTCAACGAGCACTCCGACCTCAGTGATACCGCCGCCCTCGAAGCCCTGCTTGCCCCCATCGCTCATGGCGAGCCAGTGGGCGTCATCAGCGACGCGGGTTGCCCTGCCGTGGCCGACCCGGGCGCCGACCTGGTCGCCATCGCCCAGCGCCGGAACTACAAAGTATTTCCACTAGTGGGGCCGTCAAGCATACTGATGAGCCTCATGGCATCGGGCTTCAACGGCCAGAGTTTCGCCTTCCTCGGTTACTTGCCCGTCGATAGCCAGGCTCGTCAAGCCCGCCTCAAGGAGATGACACGCCGCATTGAGCGAGAGCATCAGACCCAGATTTTCATCGAGGCGCCATACCGCAACAATCAGCTCATCGCCGATCTGGCCTCCCGTCTGCCAGCCGGTATGCGCCTGTGCGTCGCCAGCGACATCACCGGTGAAAAGCAGAGCATCGTCACCCGCACGATGGCCCAGTGGAAACAAGCACGGTATGACTACCACAAGATCCCCACGATCTTCCTGTTGTACTAATAATGTTTCACAACTAGAAACTAGGGACTAGAAACTAGAAACTAAAATTGTCAGATATGCCAGGACATAAATATAAAGGATACCCCAACACGGGACGCCCACTCAAGATCTCATTTGACGTGGACGGCAACGACACGCCAGACGCCTTGACGCCTGCCGTGGAGACTTCCGTGCCCCGTTACACGGGTGTGGGCAAGGGGTTATGCTTTATGAGCCTGTGCAGTGGCAGCAGCGGCAACTGCGCCTATCTGGGCACACCACGCGGCGGCATCCTCATCGATGCGGGCATCAAGCCGCCCCCCAAGAGCAACCGCAAGCGCAAAAAAAGCGAAGAGGACGTCTTGAACCTCAACGAGGCGTTTGCCGCGCTCGAGCGCAACGGCGTGGGAGCCGACATGGTCAAGGGCATACTGCTCACCCATGCCCATCAGGACCACATGCGTTGCCTCTACCCAGCGATCTCCCGTTGCAAGTGCAGTGTCTTTTGTACAATGGGTGTGATGAGCCAGATGCTGCAACGGTGCCGCATCCCTAGCCGCATCCAGGACCATCACGTGCCCATCTTCAAGGAAATTCCCTTCCGCATCATGGACATGGAAATCACCGCCTTCGAGACCATACACGATGTCAAGAGCGTGGGATTCAGCATCGAGTATGAGGGAGAAAAGTTTGTCGTCGCTACTGACATGGGCATCATCGGCGAACGTGCCGCGTACTACATGAGCCGCGCCAACTACCTGATGATCGAATGCAACTACGACCATGAAATGCTGATCAATGGAAAATACATCCCCATGCTCAAGGACCGTGTGATAAGCGAGAAAGGCCACCTCGACAACGTCGTGGCGGCACAGTTCGTTGCTGAGCATTACCATGAGGATTTAAATCATGTGTTCTTGTGTCACTTGAGCAAAGACAACAATACCGAGGAAATCGCACTCGCCACCATGCGGCAAGCGCTGGAGGCGCGGGGACTTACCGTTGGCGACGGCTCCAACGCCGCCGACCAGCGTAACCGTAACGTCCAGATTTACGCTTTGCCCCGCTATACTGCTTCTGATTGGTTTGTGTTGGCGTAAAGCTGGACTGCGTGCCACCCGATTTCTTGTAGCCAGATTTCTTGTAGCCAGACCTTTTACTGCCTGATTTCTTGTAGTAGTTCGACTGCTTGTCGCCACTGCTGTTATCGCCTGATCGCTTGTAGCCGTTGTTATAGCCGTTCCTGTAACTCTTTTTGTAGCCCTTGTGGTAACTCTTCTTGTAGCTTTTCTTGTAAGATGACCCCTGATCGAGTGCTGGCGACATAACGGGAGCAGGTTTGGGTTTTGAAACAGTCGTGGTCGGATTGACGGGTTCTGCTTTAGGCTTGTCTTTATACAACATATACTTGCCGTTATTGTCCACAAGCTGCTCAAAGTCCTTGGTCATGAAGGGTTTCAACTGATCATAGTCTATCAGAATCTCAATCGGGCTGTTACTGATGGCACCATGCTTAAACATGAACAGGATGCCCGTCTTGTTGCAGCGGATCTCGGCGGGCACATTCAAGGCATGCTGCAGGCGGTTCTCATCACTACGGCTCTTGTTCAACTCGTCAATCTTGCGGTTGATGAGTTTCAAGAGTTTACTCTCTTTCTCCATGTCCGTCTGGAGGATATCAACGCGTGAAAGCACGCGCTGGTTCAGGCGGTCATAGTGTACAGACGTGGTGCCCTCGATGGTCGTGCTGCCATTGTACTCCTGCTTGTCGATTTCCATCACCAGCAGGCGCAGCGACGTCATATAGGGATACACCATTACCTGGCTCACGTTGCCATACACGGGATAGGTGTGCGGAGCCGTCATCTGGGAGTGATACTCGTCATCGCCCAAAGGGCGGTTGAACGTCGGATTGTTGAGGAAAACATACCGGGCATCTTTCATATTGCTCTGGCTGTTGCCAAATGCCGCACGGATCAGTTCCTTGTTCAGGTCGGCAAGATCATCGTTGCCGTTCACCGACTTGGGCCATTTCACCTTCGCGTGCTTGATGCTCGTGTAGCGCGAACTCTCATCACCTGGCACAGCGGGCGAATTGGAAACAAAGTAGTAGGAATTATGCTGTAGCTTGTCAAACTCATCGGCCTGATATGTCGTGACCAGCGTGTCGGCCATGGCAACGACCTCAGTCGAGTCTCGATAGTCAAACAGACTCGGACTCTTGCCGCTGACCTCATAGCTACGTGACATATACCAGCCTGCCGCCACCAGGTCAATAATGGCAAGCAATATAATGACAATAATAAGATTCTTTTTAGTCATATTAAATAAAAAACTCCTAATTCCTCACTCCTAACTCCTAACTCCCTCACCGCATCGCTCACGCGCTGCATCAGCCATCGTGGCGTCGATGTTGCCCCGCAGATGCCGATGCGTTCCTTGCCCTCAAGCCATGACGGGTCAATATCGGCCTCACTGCTCACCAAGTGGGAATCCGCATTGGCATCCAGGCACTCGGCAAACAGGATACGCCCGTTGCTGCTCTTGGCACCGCTGACAAACAGAATCAACTCGTGCTGGCGGGCAAACTCGCGGATCTGGGGAATGCGGTTGGCCACCGAGCGGCAGATGGTATCAAAACTGCGGAATACCACCCCAGGCTCCACCTTGCGCTTGATTTCCTCGACGATATGCTGGAACTCCTGCACACTCTTGGTTGTCTGGGAATATAGGTAGATGTCGCGCGAATAGTCGATTTTGTCGATTTCATCGATGTTTTCGATAACTGTTGCCTGCCCCTGAGTCTGGCCCACCAGGCCCAACACCTCGGCATGGCCACGCTTGCCGTAAATGACAATCTGCGGTGCAGGACGGCCAGGTTCTTCACCATGATAGGTGGCATGAATGCGCTGTTGCAGTTTCAGCACCACAGGGCAGGTGGCATCGATAATCTCGATACGGTTGCGGCGGGCGGTCTCATAGGTCTCGGGCGGTTCACCATGGGCACGCAGGAGCACCTTCACGTCATGCAACTGTTCCAGTTGATCATGAGTGATGGTCTCCAGACCACAGCTGGCCAGACGGTCCACCTCGGCGGTATTGTGTACAATATCGCCCAGGCAGTACAGATGCCCGCTGTTGTTGAGTTCTTCCTCGGCCTTGCGAATGGCTGTCGTCACCCCAAAGCAGAACCCTGATCCCTTATCGATCTCAATTACCGCCACACTTCAATTGTCAGTTCAACACCTAAAGCCTAATACCTAAAGCCTAAAACCTATAGCCTAAAACCTATAGCCTAATGCCTAAAACCTATAGCCTAATGCCAGCAGCCTATTTCGCTCTCTCAAGATAAAGCTGGTACAGCCACTCATCCTGCTGCTCGATGGTCATGTGCGAGTTATCGAGCACCACGGCATCCTCGGCCTGACGCAGCGGGCTTTCCTTGCGTGTGCTGTCGATGCGGTCACGCTCATTGACGTTGGCAAGCACCTCGTCAAAGGTCGTCGTGGTATCGCCCTTGGCGCGCAACTCGTCATAGCGACGCTGAGCACGCACCTCGGCGCTCGCCGTGGCAAACACCTTCATCTCAGCATCGGGGAAGACCACGGTGCCAATGTCGCGTCCATCCATCACCACACCCTTGTCCTTGCCCATGGCCTGCTGCTGCTTGACCATCGCTTTACGCACAAAACCGATGGCAGCGATAATGCTCACCACGTTGCTCACGCGCATCGAACGGATGTAGCGCTCCACATTTCTGCCGTTGAGCACCGTCACGCTCTTGCCCTCCTTGGTCGGGCGGAAGGTGATAGCGATGTCTCCACGCTTCAGGTGCTCCTTGAGCGCCTTCTCGTCAACCTTTTCACCCTTGATGAGCTTGTTGCGCAGGGCAAACAACGTCACGGCCCTGTACATAGCACCCGTGTCCACATAGGCGTAGCCAATCTTACGTGCCAACGCCTTAGCCATTGTGCTCTTGCCGGTCGAACTGTGACCGTCAATCGCAATCGTAATTCTCTTGAGACCCATAGTTTCTGATTAATGTTGATTTTCTGCCTACAAAGTTACAATAATTCCAAGAATATTGCACCCATTGAGTGCAATAATCAATAAAAACATGTAACTTTGTGGCAAAACAAGGATTTGTCAATGAAACATTTGTTATACATAGTGGCCGCAGTGGCGGTGATCCTGGTCAGTTGCGCCGAGAAGAAATCGCCGCTCGATGCCGAGGCTCGGGACAGCGGCATGAGGGCCGCAGCAGCGCTCGTGGCGGTGGATCACACCGACACGATGTCGATGGAACGCGCAGTGATGGACGCTAAGGCCAAGCAGAGCGTGTATGCCCTTAAGCGCGACTCGGCGGCCGTCAAGGCCTTTGACGAAGCGTTCCACTCCTACCTCAAGGAGAAAGACCGTCCATTGTACCAATCCATTTTTCCCGAAGACACCAAGACGAAATGAAACGATTACCACTCATATTCATCGGCTTGATGCTGCTGTTAACAGCCTGCGGCGATGCCAACAAGCGAGGCGAAGCGGCAGGACAGCGATTCATGGCTGCATGGGGCGACACGGCAGCGATGCGCGAAGTGGTGCAACATTTCAACGCCTTGCGCGATGACAGCCTGCGCTGGCCATGGGAGATCAAAGCCGCCAACCGCGCCTTTGCTGGTGTGCTGAGGGAAGACGGGCGCGACTCACTCTTCCAGGCGTCACACGTCATCACACTCAATCCCAGGGAATTAGCCCAACTCAAGGTGCCGCCCATGCTGGACCTGTTGAGGACCCGCCAATTTGATACCGACTCGGCAGCCGACTACTTATCACTCATTCACTGGCTGTGCAACACCGTGGGCTATGACCGCCATGTAGAGGTGTTTGACAGCACGATTGAGGCGACAGTTGCCACTTATTCCCTATATGAGCAGATGTGCGTCTATGCCCAGTCGTCACGTCCGGCCGCTTTGGGAACCGCACTGGCCAACGATGCCAACCAGCCCGATGCCGACATGGAGGACATCAATGCCCGCATCAACATGTTGAGAGACGTCATTTACAACCCTCATGAATTCTCTGTATTTGAGAAATCCTACCAATCCGCCCTAAAAACCACTAACAAATAGCAAACTATGAAACAGTTCCAAAAATACCTCGATACCGTCAATCAAGCCATTGCGGCAATCCCCTACCCCGAAAAGCCCAGCCAACTGTATGAACCTATCGCCTATCACATGGCGCTGGGCGGCAAACGAGTGCGTCCCGTCTTGACGTTGATGGCCTGTGATGCCATGGGCGGTGACCCCGAAGTTGCCATCGATGCCGCCGTGGGCCTGGAGATGTTCCACAACTTCACTCTGCTTCATGATGACGTGATGGACAACGCCGACGTGCGTCGCGGCAAGCCCACCGTTCACCGCCGCTGGAATGCCAATACGGCTATCTTGAGCGGCGACACGATGTTGACCATAGCCACCCAGTATGCGGCCCGTACCGCCAACTGGCAAGTCGTTGAACTGTTCAACAAAACCGCCATCGAAATCTACGAAGGCCAGCAGTGGGACATGGACTTTGAGGACCGCAACGACGTGACCGTCGATGAATATATCAACATGATCCGCCTGAAGACTTCGGTGCTGTTGGGCTGCGCGCTCAAGACAGGTGCGCTCCTCGCTGACGCTGACGGTGAGCAGGCCGACCTGCTCTACGAGGCAGGCGTGAATATGGGTCTGGCATTCCAGTTGCGTGACGATGTGCTTGACGTCTGGGGCGATCCTGCGACCTTCGGCAAAGAGATCGGCGGAGATATCATGAACAACAAAAAGACCTTCCTGCTCATCAATGCCATGTTGCTCGCCAAGGGCGACGATGCCGACGAGTTGCGCCACTGGCTCAATGACCCATGCGCCGCTCGCGAAGAGAAAGTACCCGCCGTGACCGCCCTCTACGAGCGCCTCGGTGTCCGCCAGCTGGCCGAAGACGCCATCGCCCACTACAACGACCGCGCCA
The DNA here is from genome assembly GCA_947306175.1 of uncultured Prevotellaceae bacterium. Lineage (GTDB taxonomy): Bacteria > Bacteroidota > Bacteroidia > Bacteroidales > Muribaculaceae > Sodaliphilus. Next base: position 55,339 of record CAMZFV010000002.1, on the reverse strand, counting down.
TCACCCCCTTCAACCAGGTTAAAATGAGCGACGATGACAAAGCCGCCTTCATCGCCCTAGCAAATAAACTCGCTGGCCGCAAATATTAACAACTATAGCATCTATAGTTTCTATAGCTTCTATATGATTGACTCGCATTCTCACATTTATTGCGATGCCTTCGACGAGGACCGCGACCTTGTCGTCCAGCGTGCCCGCGAGGCGGGCGTGCGCCACATCATCCTGCCCAACGAAAACCTCGAGAGCGTGCCACGCCTTGCCGCTCTCCACGAACAATATCCCGATTATATCTCGATGGCGCTGGGTCTGCACCCCGAGGATGTCCACGACGACTACCTCGAAGTGCTCGACAAGATGTACCCCATGCTCGACCTCTACCCCATCGTCGCCATCGGCGAAATCGGCATCGACCTCTATTGGGACGAGACCTGGCGCGAGCAGCAGAAACGCGCCCTCGACATCCAGTTACACTGGTGTCACGAGCGCAACCTGCCCTTCATCATCCATTGCCGTGAGAGCCTCGATGACATACTCGATGTCATAGACCACCTGGACTGCCCCGTGCCCCGTGGCGTTTTCCATTGCTTTACAGGTACTCCTGATGATGTGGAACGTATCCGCCGCAGGGGCGACTTCTATTTTGGCGTGAACGGCGTGGTGACTTTCAAGAAGAGCACTGTGCCCCAGTTGCTGCCCGTCATCGGGCTTGACCGCCTGCTGCTGGAGACCGATGCGCCTTATCTGACCCCTATGCCCAACCGTGGCAAGCGCAACGAAAGCGCCAACATTCCCCACATCAACAACTACATCGCCAACGTCCTTAACCTCACCCCCGAGGCCGTCAGCGCCGCCACCGACCACAACGCCACCACCCTCTTCCACCTCCCAATGTAGAGACGCAAAATCTTGCGTCTCCCATCTTCCAAACGGTTACCACAGCCCGCAACAGGGTCAAAGAGGCCCGCGTCAGGGTCAGCGTGGGCAGCGGCAGGGTCAGCGTGGGCAGCGGCAGGGTCAGCGTGGGCAGCGAGTTTGTCGCTGCCTCCAGTAAAAAGAGCCCGCGACTTAAGTGTTGCGGGCTCCTGTATTATGACAACTGGTCGTGATCACCAGATAATGGCGCGGTCGGCGGGATCGAGCCACATCTTCTCGCCCGGCTTGATACCGAAGGCATCAAAGAAGGTGTCGATGTTCCTCAACGTGGCGTTCACGCGATAGCGGCCAATCGAGTGCGGGTCGCTCTTGGTCTGCTGGAAGATGGCTTCCTCGGTCATGTTGTCGGCCCAGATGCGGCCATAGCTCAGGTAGAAGCGCTGAGCAGGAGTGAAACCGTCAATCAGCTTGCCCTCGCGGAACTGCTGCGTAGTGCGGAAAGCATCATAGGCGATGCGCAAGCCACCCTGGTCGGCGATGTTCTCACCCAGGGTCAAGTGACCGTTGGCGTGCTGGTCCTTAACAACAACAATCTCATCAAACTGGGCGGCAAGCTTCTCGGCAGCCTCTTGGAACTTCTGGCTGTCCTCCTCGGTCCACCAGTCGGTCATGTTGCCATACTGATCGAACATACGACCCTGGTCATCAAAGCCGTGGGTCATCTCGTGGCCAATCACAACGCCGATAGCACCAAAGTTGGTGGCATCATCGGCCTCCACATCAAAGAAGGGAGGTTGCAGGATGGCGGCGGGGAAGCAAATTTCGTTGGTGGTGGGATTGTAGTAGGCGTTAACGGTCTGCGGAGTCATGCCCCACTCGTCCCTGTCAACGGGCTTGCCCATCTTGTCGAGGTTGCGGCGGGTTTCATACAAGCTGGCAGCCTTGATGTTGTCATACATGCTCTTGCTGGGATCCACCGTCAGGCCGCTGTAGTCGCGCCACTTGTCGGGATAACCGATCTTCACGGTAAATGCATTGAGCTTCACCAGAGCGTTGATCTTGGTCTGCTCGCTCATCCAGGTCAGGCCAGCGATATGGGCGGCCAGAGACTTGCGCAGTTCGCCGATGAGCTTCAGCATCTTCTCCTTGCTGCCGTGAGCAAAGTACTTGTTGACGTAAATTTCGCCAACAGCCTCGCCCAGCAATCCGTTGGGCAGACCCAAAGCGCGTTTCCAGCGGGGCTTGCGCTCCTTCTGTCCGCTCAGCATGCGGCCATAGAAGTCAAACGAGGTCTCACCGAACGCGTCGCTCAGGTAACCACTTGAACCAGTAATGAGCAGGCCCGCCATGTAGTCACGCATCTGCTGCTCGCTGAGCTTCGTCATCAGGTCGTTGGCAACGGCCATCACCTTGGGCTCGGTCAGGATGACCCACTCCGTCTGGGGCACGCCCATCAGATTGAAGTACTGCTTCCAGTCGATGGCGGGATAGTCCTTCTGGAGCTGGTCCAGGGTGCGGATGTTGTAGAGCTTGTTATAGTCACGGGCCTCGGCACGGTCCATCTTGGCCTGGGCAAACTTGTACTCGATGTCATAGATGGTCTTGCTGGCACGGTTAGCGTCCTTCTTGCTGTAACCGGCGAGCACGAACATCTTCACGAGGTAGTCGCGGTAAGCCTGCTGAATCTTCTTGCTGTCAGCATCGGTGTTCAGGTAGTAGTCCCTGTCGGGCAGACCACTGGTGCCGGCGCTGAGCCACATCACGTTCATGTCACTGTTCTTGAGGTCGGTCTCCACGCCGATGCCAAAGAACGGGTTACCGATCTTCAGGTGCTGGTCGGCAATGAACTTCGTCAGGTCTTTCTTCTTGAAAGCTTTGATATTAGCCAAATCAGCCATCAGGGGCTGAGCGCCCTCACGGTTCAGGCGGTCGCTGTCCATCGCCATCTTGTACAGGTCGGCGACTTTCTGGTCAACAGTACCGAACTTGTGATCGGTCTTGCCCAGTTCCAGGAACATGTCGCGCAGACGGTTCTCATTCTCCTCGGCCAGTACGTTAAACACGCCATAGCTGGAATACTCAGGGTGCTTGCTCAGCGGGTTGGCCTTCATCCAGCCACCACCGGCATACTCATAGAAATTCTCACCCGGCTTAACGCTCAGGTCCATGTCGGCACGGTTAACGCCGTGCGTCACTTGTGCCTGCACACCAGGCACAGCAGCCATCATTATGGCCATAGCTAATAACATTTTCTTCATCGTTATAAATAAACTATAGTTTAAGTGTTACGTCAATTTTTAACCCCGCAAAAGTAATTAAAATTCCTAATACCTCCTATAAATACTATCAATTCTATAGTGTCTATGGGTTTAGAAAGGGGTTCTTCTATCTTCGGGGCCTTGGTAGAAGTCCACGTTGGGGGGCGGTGGGGTGAAGCCGTCGTTGATGGGTGATGCTCCGCCTGGGGCGGCGTTCATCTTGGACTCGTAGGTGGTCTCGCCGCCGAGGAGGTCTTGCTCGTCCTGATTCTCGAAGCGGGCATACTTGCTCACGAAGTGCAGGTTAACGGTGTCGGTGGCACCGCTACGGTGCTTGGCGACGATGAATTCGGCCAGGCCGCGGATGTTGTTGCCCTCGGCATCCTCGCTGGAGCGGGTGTAGTACTCGGGGCGGTGGATGAAGCACACGATGTCGGCATCCTGCTCGATAGCGCCCGACTCACGCAGGTCGCTCAACTGCGGACGCTTGCCCAACTTGTCATCGGCCGCGCGGGTCTCGACGCTACGGTTCAGCTGCGACAGGGCGATAATGGGGATGTCAAGCTCCTTGGCAAGCTGTTTGAGGTTACGTGAAATGGTACTCACCTCCTGCTCACGGCTGCCGAACTTCATACCCGTAGCGTTCATCAGCTGCAGGTAGTCGATGATGATGATTTTCACGCCATGCTCACGCACGAGGCGGCGGGCCTTAGTCCTCAACTCAAAGATGGACAGCGACGGCGTGTCGTCAATAAACAGCGGAGCGGTGCTCAGGCTGCGCGTGCGGGTCATCAGGTTCTCCCACTCGGGCTGAGTCAGCTGACCGCTCTTAATTTTCTCGCCCTCCAGCGAGCACACATTACTGATCATGCGGTTCACGAGCTGCAGGCTCGACATCTCAAGCGAGAACACAGCAACCGGGGTGTTGTTGTCCACCGCCATATTCTTGGCCATCGACAAGACAAATGCCGTCTTACCCATCGCGGGACGCGCCGCGATGATAATGAGGTCACTGTTCTGCCAACCACTGGTCAGACGGTCGAGTTGATGATAACCCGACTTCAGACCGCTCAGGCCCTCAGGACGGTTGGCGGCCCACTCTATCTTCTTAATCGCATCCTGTACGGCATTCTCGATGGGTATGACGTCGCGCTTGAGGGTGTTTTTACTGATTTCAAACAGTTTGCCCTCGGCTTCCTGCATCAGGTCATAGACATCAATCGATTCGTCAAAGGCCAACGACTGCACCTGGCTGCTGTAGCTGATGAGCTCGCGGGCAAGGTACTTCTGCGCCACGATGCGGGCATGGAACTCGGCATTGGCGGCACTCGACACCAGACCCGTCAATTCGCTGATGCGGATGGCACCGCCCACCTCGTCAAGCACCTTGTTGGTACGCAACTGGTCGGTCACGGTGAGCATATCGATGGGCTTACCGTTAGCGGCAAGCGACTGAATGGCCTCGTAAATCTTCTGGTTGGCAGGATTATAGAAAGCCTCGGGCTTGAGGATTTCGCACACTTCGTTATAAGCGTCCTTCTCAAGCATCAACGCGCCAAGCACGGCATCCTCCAGCGAGGTGTCCTGAGGCGGTAGTTTGCCGAATTCGCTCACTATTTCGGGCTCATGGTTAGGGCGCGTGCGACGGCGCGCCTGTTTGCCGGTTTCAAATTCTTCCATTGATTTTTCTGGTTGGTTTGTTTTTTGTGAGCGCAAAGATAATGAAAAACCACGACATCCACCATAGCTGTTATTTACATTCTATTGACATGATGTTGACATTTTTATAGATGAAACACAGTTTTTGAGAGAATTATATTATTTTTGCAACAAAGTTAAACAATAAAACGAGAAAAGACTATGAGACTTTACAGGATGATCACATTGGTCGCAATCACGATGCTGGCGCTGGCAGCAACAGCACAGCAGACGGCTATGACAATCAATGACGAGGAGCGCCACCAGACAATCACGGTGACCGCCGTGGGCGATGACGTGGTGCGCGTGGATGTGGTTCCCGAAGGATGGAGCGGACAACGCTTGCCATCACTTGCCCTCGACCGCACCCCCAAGGGCAAAGTAAAAATTGAAAACTGGGATGACATTAGCATGTTGCGTACCGAGAACGGCATGAAGGTGGCGTATGTGAACGGCACCGTGTCAGTGGGTTGCGGTAACGACTACTTCATCACCGACCTGTGTGACCGCAAGTCCTCGACCTTGACGCTGTTACATCAAGGCAATGAGTCGTTCTACGGCGCAGGCGAACGCGGTTACTCGTTCAACCTTGCTGGCGACACGCTCATCAACTACAATGCCCAAAACTACGGCTACCAGATGGGCGAGCCTCGCACCAAGCAGATGGGCATCACCATGCCAATGGTGATTTCCTCCAAGGGCTACGGCATCTTCTTTGATGACTTCTGCAAGTCCTCGCTCTATGTAGGCGAACAGATCAAATACACCTCCACTTCACCTCAACCCATTTCCTATTACGTCATCAATGGTAACGGTAAGGTTGAGAATGTGGTCAAGAACTTCACTTGGCTGGTGGGTCGTCAGGAACTTCCGCCCTTGTGGACATTGGGTTACATCACCTCCAAATACGGCTATCACGACCAGCGCGAGAGCGAGGGCGTAGTCGATACCCTCAAGCGCGAGGGCTATCCGCTGGACGGTATCGTGTTCGACCTCTACTGGTATGGCAAGGAGGAGGATATGGGACGCATGGAGTGGGACAAGGAGCAGTGGCCCGACCACCGCAAGATGTTGCGCGACTTCAAGCAGCTGGGCGTCAACGTGGTGACCATCTCACAACCTTACGTGTTGACCAACGGACGCGCCATCGACAACTACAGGCTGTTGGCCCCCCAGGGCCTCTTCTGCAAAACTGACGGCACCGACACGACCCACACGGTGACCATCTGGGTAGGTCAAGGCGGCATGTTCGACGTGTCCAACCCCGCCACCCGCCTATGGTTGCGCAACCGTTACAAATCCCTCACCGAGGAGGGCGTAACTGGCTGGTGGGGCGACTTGGGCGAACCCGAAAAGCACCCGCTCGAAATCCGTCACTACAATGGCCTCACCGCCGAGCAGTACCACAACATGTACGGAAACGACTGGAGCCGCATCATCTATGACCTATTCAAGGAGGATTATCCCGACCGCCGACCCATGGTCATGATGCGCGCTGGCACTGCAGGCTTGCAACGTTACTCGGTATTTCCCTGGTCCACCGACGTTTCCCGCTCGTGGGGCGGCTATCAGCCGCAGGTGACCATCATGCTCAACTCGGGACTGAGCGGTCTGGGTTATATGTCCCATGACGTTGGCGGCTTTGCCGTTGATCCCGAGAATAAGCGCGACGGCGAACTCTATATCCGATGGCTGCAACTGGGTCTCTTCTCGCCTGTGCTGCGCACCCACTCGACCTATCAGGCCGAACCCTACAACTACAAGGAATTTGGCGACCTAACCCTTCGCATCATCAAGAGCCGTTACACCTGGCTGCCCTATAACTATACGCTGGCCTACGAGAACGCCCGCAATGGTTTGCCCCTAGTGCGTCCGCTGGGCTTCTATGAGGACGACAACGGCATCGCCCGCTATGACGGCATTTGGGATCAGTACCTGTGGGGGCGCGACGTGATGGTCGCTCCCGTGATGCAGCAGGGCGCCGTGAGCCGTGACATTACCTTCCCCGAGGGCACTTGGGTCGATATCAATAACCCTGCCCGCCGCTATGAGGGTCACACGATAGTCAACTATCCCGCACCCGTTGAGGTATTGCCGCTGTTTGCACGTGCCGGAGCCTTTATCCCGCAGGCCAACTATGACATGGACAATGTGGGTGACTACAACCCCGACAAATTGGACATCGTTTATTATACCAGCGATTACCCATCGACATTCACCCTCTTTGACGATGACCTCCACTCCACGGGAACGCTGGATAATAACAAGCACCGCGAAATCCAATTCACCGCTACGCCTCAGGGAAAGACCCGCTATATCACCATCCAGGGCAGGGGCAATATTGATGGAGACGCTCCCAGCAAGGACTACCGCCTCATCATCCCCGCCACCGCCAAACCCTCTAAAGTGAAAATCAACGGAAAGAAAGCTGCAGGCGTGACCTACGACAAGTCCACCCGCACCCTCACTGTCCCACTCAACATCCCCGACATCACCGAGGCCACCATCATCGAACTCGACAAATAAACAACAGATAACAAAAAGAGCAAGAAGGACAATCTCAATCAATTGTCCTTCTTGTCTTTCTTGTCTTCTAATAGATGTCAGATGACGACGGCGGTGCCGCTAGTGGCGACCATGAGCATGGAGTTGTCCTTGCCGATGGTCTCGTAGTCGATGTCGATACCCACGATGGCGTTGGCACCCATCTCACGGGCACGGTCCTCCATCTCCTGCATGGCAATTTCCTTAGCCTGGCGCAGCACTTTCTCGTAACCGCTTGAACGGCCGCCCACGATGTCGCGGATTCCAGCAAAAATGTCCTTCAAGAAGTTGGCACCGATGATGGTCTCACCGGTCACCACGCCCTTGTACTCTCGAATGTTGTATCCTTCTATCTGCGGAGTTGTTGATAATAACATAACCTTAAATCAATTAAATTAGTAAAGTTCACACCTTGCATCCCGCAAAAATGATGCCAAAATAAAAAAATTAAAAAATCGTGTAGTATTTTGATACCCCCATGCGTCTAACGGGCAAAAAACAATTAAGACTGCAACTTTCCGATGGACTGCTGCGTCTAACAAACAAAACGATAACAATTCAACCCAGAGATAGATTATGTTACATCAATTATTTATCAAGTTATTGAGCGCCATCACGATTGCCTTGTTAAGCCTGACGGCTGTAGCACAGGACTTTAGCGGCGCTTGGAAGGGAGACATCGTGGCAGGCCCCTACACGATCCCCATTGTGCTAAACATCCAGCAGAACGGCGATGAAATCACCGCCACACTCGACTCGCCAGAGCAGCAGGCTTACGGCATCAAGGCCAAGGCCACCGTCAAGGGTGAACAGATTAATGTCGATGTTGCTGAAATCGGCGCCAACTATAAGGCGACCCTCAAGGATAACACCCTGGACGGCACCTATTCCCAAATGGGTTTTTCTACTGCATTGAAACTGACCCGTGAGGCACCCGCCGTCGCCAGCGATGATGACGATTGGGTCAACGACTCGTTGCTGAGCGTGTTTGACAATATCCAGCTGAAGGATGTGACCGTCACCGCCCAACGCCAACTCATCAAGCAGGAGGTGGACCGCATCGGCTACAACGTCGCCGAAGATGCCGACAGCAAGACCAACAACGTGCTCACCATGCTGCGCAAAGTGCCCATGGTCAGCGTCGATGCCAGCGACGAGATCCGCGTCAACGGCCAGACGAATTTCAAGATTTTCCGCAACGGCCACCCCGACCCCTCGCTCTCGCGCAATGCCAAGGACATCCTTAAAGCAATGCCCGCCAGCAGCGTCAAGCGCATCGAGGTCATCACCGAGCCAGGCGCTAAGTATGACGCCGAAGGCACAACCATAATCCTCAACATCGTCATGGCCGACAATTCCACCATCAAGGGCGTATCGGGCATGGCTTCAGCAAGGGCCAGCCACTTGGGCTCCGTCGGCGGCTCGTTGAACCTGACCACTCAGCTCGACAAGGTGGTGTTGTCGGTGGATTACGGCATCGAATATGACCCCAGCAATAGCCAGGGCTATCGCTCATCGACACTCAACCATTACACCCAGAGCGGTGCGGAATTGCTGAGCGACGGCTCATTTGACGTGGACAAGATGACGGTCCACTTCGGTGACGTAAGCGCCAGCTGGGAGCCTGACACCTTGAACCTCGTGTCCCTGTCGTTAGACGGATTTGCCTACAATTACGGCGGCAACGGCCTTAACAACACCTTCATGCGTGATGCAACGGGGCTGCCGCTCTACAGCTACGACCTTAGTCACCACACCACTGCCGACAGTTACAGCTTTGACAGCCGCCTGGACTACCAACGCCGCACGCGCCTCAAAGGTGAGACCATCACGCTGAGTTATATGCTATCGGCATGGCACAACAAGAACAAGGAGAACACGAAATATACCGACATTGTCAATATGCCAGTGCCATATTACGGCATCGACACAGACGGCAAGGAAGACTTCAACGAGCACACCCTGCAACTTGACTGGACGCGCCCCATCGCAACAAAGCATACCATCGAGACAGGTGCCAAGTACATCTACCGTCTGAACCGCAGCCACAACATTCAGGACTATTTGGGCATCGACAATGATCTGGACATGCGCTACAAGCACGTGACCCAAGTGGGCGCCGCTTACCTGAGCTACACCTTCTCCAGCGGCCCCTGGAATGCCCGAGCCGGACTGCGCTATGAGCATAGTTATCTGCGCGCCACCTATCCTGGTGGTAACCAGGAAGCTTATGAGGCTCATCTCAATGACTTCGTGCCTAGCGCCAGCTTGCGCTACCAGTTCAACTTCGCCAATAGCCTCAAGTTGTCCTACGCTGCCAGCATCAATCGTCCGGGCATCAGCTACCTCAATCCCGCTGTGATTGAAACCCCGACGAGCCGTTCCTTCGGTAACACCGACCTGGGTAGTGTGCACTACCATTCGGTAAGCCTGACCTACATGCGCGTAGGTCCCAAGTTGACGTTCAACATCACGCCTCAGTTCCAGTTCAGCAATAACGGCATCGGTGCCGTCAAGTGGACCGACGATCTGGTACAGGTTTCGACCTACGCCAACACCCTCAAGACCTACTCGACCACCCTATCGGCCTTCGTGCAGTGGATGGCGTTCTCTAAGACCAACGTCATGCTCAACGGTTCCATCGGCTATTACTATTACAAAAGCAATGAGTTGAACCTGAAGAATGACCGTGTTAGCGGAAGCTTCTTCGCCAACGTCACCCAGTTCCTCCCTTGGAAATTGCAGTTGTCTGGCTTCGCTGGGACGTACGGCGGACGCATCAGCGATCTCTATGGCCGAATGGGCACCATATTCTACTACGGTTTCAGCCTGCAGCGCTCATTCCTCAAGGAAGACCGCCTGACAGTTCAGTTACAGGCAATAGTCCCCTTCAACGGCAAGTACATGAGCGTCAAGAATTACATGACTCAGGGCGACGTGACAGGTTGGACCCGCTACGAACAGCAGGTGCGCAGGTTTGGCATAAACGTCAGCTACCGCTTCGGCTCGCTCAAGACATCAGTAAAGAAGGCCGACAAGACCATCGAGAACGATGACCTCATCGGCAGTGGCAAGCAGTCCACCAGCGGCAATAGCCCCGCCGGCGGAATGTAAGGAGGATACTAAGCCTCGTACTGGTAGCCCAGTTCAGTAATCTTATCAATGACGGCCTGGTCAGGGACATCACCTTCGACCAGGGCCGTTCCTTTTGCAAGGTCAACAGTCACCTTGGTCACGCCTGGCAGCGATGCCAGACCCTTTTCAACGTTGGCTTGGCAGTGTACACACATCATGCCTTTCACTTTGTACTCTTTCATAGCAGTGGTTTGATTATGTTTGATTTGATAGGATTTCCAGTATTTAGCGCCTAATGACACAACAATCATGCCAAGCAGCGCCACACTGCACACGGTGTTGAGCCACGAGACACCGTGCATACCGTGGTGCATCACATGGCAAGGCAAAGCGTTAGTAAAAATCTCACGCAGGCCTGGCCAGTAATCCACGAGCAGCCCGAAGCCCACCGCTCCACCAATGATAGACAACAGATAGACGATGGTCGCCTTGCGGCCAAAAGCGTTGTTAACGACAAACATCGAGGCCATATTAGCGGCGGGACCAGCCATGAGCAGCACCAAGGCACAACCAGGCGACATACCCTTGAGCATCAGTGCGGCGGCAATAGGGATAGACCCCGTGGCGCAGACATACATCGGCACGGCCACCAGCACGATGATAAACATGTTCAACAGCGGCCAGCGGGCATAGGTCGAGAAAAAGTCGTCAGGCAGCAACACGGTAATCAGCGTCGCCACCACCAGACCTATCAGCAGCCAGCGCCCGATGCTCTGCATCATGTCAAAGAAACCGTATTTGAAGGTCTCAACGACCTTGTTCCAAAATCCTTTAGACAATTCGCTGAACTCGTAATTGCCATCGGTCGCCACGTCATCCAGCGCCCCCTTGCGTTCCCAATGACCGACGGCAAGGCCGCCAATCAGCGAGGTCACCAGCGCAGCCACAGGACGCAGAATGGCAAACGGCAAGCCCATCATCGAATAGGTCGCCGCAATGCTATCAACACCAGTTTGGGGCGTGGCAATAAGAAACGAAGTCGAAGCCGCCCGCGAAGCGCCACTGCGCCTCAATGCCACCGCCGTGGGCAGCACACCGCACGAGCACAGCGGCAATGGAATGCCAAAGGCAGCCGCAGTCGCCACCGACCGCAGCCCCGTCCCCGCCAGATAACGGCTATAAATCGATGACGGCACAAACGCATGCAGCAGCCCGGCAATAAAAAAGCCCAGCAGTAGATACGGCGACATACCGTTCAACATCGACACAAACGCATTCAAATACTCCATCATAACAGGAGACAAAGGTAGTGCAAGCCGAACACAATAGCAAGAAAAACTGATTTTTCTTGCATTGTTGAGGCGAAGCCTACCTTCGGCCAAACGTCAACGTAGTGCAAAATTCCGATTAAGCGAGAACAATGAGAATTAATTCTCATTGTCGAGCTAGAGGAATTCATCCAACATGAGCGGAGTACAAAAAGAATTACATTCTTATTTTTTATTGAATGTCGCAGGGTTTTGAAGAAAAAATGTGCTTTTATTTTTCTGGGACATGGGCAAAAATAGTCATTCCAGAAAAATAAAACGATGTTTTCGGATATAAAAAGCCTTAAAAAACACCCAATTTTGTTCTATTTCCAGGAAATAACTATCAAAAAATTGGACTTATTTCCTAAAAATAAGACATTTTTGATGAATATTATAATGTCAATTAGAGGGAATGGTTGTATCTTTGCACCGATAAAAAACTAAGAATTATGCTTATTGGTCGAGAGATAGAAAAAAAAACGCTCCAGGGATTGTTGGATTCCGAGCAATCAGAGTTTGTTGCAGTATATGGTCGTCGAAGGGTTGGCAAAACATATCTAGTGAGAGAGGCTTTCAATTACGAGTTCTCATTCCAACACACTGGCTTGCTTGATGCTCCACTAAAGGAGCAGTTGTCAGAGTTCCGCGAGTCCTTATATGCTGCCGGTATGAAGAAATGTGCTATGCCCAAAACATGGAGTGAAGCATTCCGGCTATTGCAGCGTCATCTGTCGTCATGTCCAGACGGGAAAAAAGTCATCTTCATTGATGAACTTCCCTGGATGGATACGCAAAAATCTAATTTTATCCGAGCTTTAGATCATTTTTGGAACGCATGGGCTACAACCCGTAAGGATATTGTGCTGATTGTGTGTGGCAGCGCTACTTCTTGGATTATCGAAAACATAGTGATGAATTATGGTGGGCTTCATAATCGATTGACGCGTCAAATACATTTGCTGCCGTTCAATCTGCATGAGTGTGAACTATATTGCAAGAATCATAAACTTGGCTTTACCCGTCGTCAGATTCTTGAGGCTTTCATGGTGATGGGTGGAATTCCTTATTATTGGAGTTTCTTGCAGAAGGGCCTGAGTCTTGCCCAGAATATCGACAGAATGTTCTTTGCTGAGAATGGCGAACTGACCCATGAGTTTGACGCCCTATATGCATCTTTGTTTAGAAATCCAAGAATACACCTTGAAATCATTACTACACTAGCGACAAAAAAAACCGGCATGACACGTGAAGAGCTCTTGGTCAATACCCATTTGAAGAATACAGGTCAATTCAATACAGCTTTAAAGGAACTGGAGCAATGTTCATTCATTAGGAGATACACCCACATTGGCAAGAAAAACCGTGATGCCATATATCAACTGATGGACAATTACACTCTGTTCTTTTTCAAGTTTATCCAGCAGAACGTGAACGGGGATCAACATTTCTGGACTTCGCAACAACCGACCGGTGTGCATGATACATGGGCTGGCTTGGCCTTTGAACGTGTATGCCTTCAACATTTGGAACAAATCAAGAAAGCTCTTGGTTTCTCTGCGGTTATCAGCACTGCTCATTCATGGGTTCACAAGCCCAAAGACAAAAACGATAAAGGCGTTCAAATTGACCTGTTGATTGACCGAAATGATGACGTTATTAACGTATGTGAAATGAAGTATTCAAAGGATCTGTACGTCATTGACACTGAAGAGGACCAGAGGCTGCGACGCCGAGTGTACACCTTCCAACGCGAAACAGGGACCAAGAAAGCCATCCACCTCACAATGATTACCACCTACGGACTTCAACCTGGAGGCTATGCTGATGACATCCACAGCCAAGTCACCATGGACGATTTGTTCGTCTGAGTAGCGTCAAAAGGGTGTGTCAAAATGTCACACCCACAAACTTATATTGTTTAATAGTCTATTACATTGCCGCCATTTCGTCAAACGCAATCGACAAGATGCAATCCTTGACTACCAATTAAATTTGCAAGATTCCAAGCTGTCAGGCACGAAGCGTCATGTAAACGCCATTCTTATGTCATGATGTCCCCTGCCATGCACCCGTTACCATCAAGAGCAAGCTTCTTCCAAAGAACGAGTGCAAATATAGTCATTCTTTCACAAAAGTCCCCTTGATACTTAGATATTTTTTCAATTTGATGCATTATTTTTGATTTTCGTTGGCGCTATCAGAAATAATGTGTAATTTTACACCACAAGAACAAAAACACCATTGTTATGGACATCAGACTTCCAAAAAGAATTGACGGCCATCAGCCTGAAGTGCTGATAGAATCCAAGCAGATCACGATTATCGGTGCCAACGGCTCGGGCAAGAGCCGCTTCTGCTCGGCGCTGGTCGAAGAAATAGGCGACAAGGCTTACCGCATCTCGGCACTCAAGGCACTCTTCCCATCCCAGCCCAATGCCGAAGTGATGCCAGGCTCCATCGACGACATGTTCAACCGCATGAATGCGGCCAACCCACGGATCAAGAACTATGCCGAGACCGAGTTTGACAAGCTGTTCTTCATCATGCTCAACGACGAGTTCCGCGAGCTGATGAACTTCAAGGCCCACAAGCTCATGAATGAGAAGATGGAGTTTCCAAAGACCAAACTCGACATCACGGTCAAGAAGTGGCAGGAAGTGTTCCCCAAGAACAAGGTACTACGCGAGAACGGCAAATTGATGTTCTCCACCGAGGGCTACGAAGACAAATACCAGTTGATGCGCTTGAGCGATGGCGAGAAATCGGTGCTCTATTACATTGGAGCTGTACTCTATGCCATGCCCGATGCCGCCATCTTTGTCGATGATCCAGAGACGTTTATGCACAGCAGCATCATGCGCACGCTATGGAACGTGCTGGAGCAGATGCGCCCCGACTGCACCTTCATCTACAACACTCACGACGTGGAGTTTGCCTACTCACGCATCGACAATCAGTGCGTGTGGGTCAAGGAGTTTGACCCAGAGGCAGTTGCGTGGGACTATGAGGTGGTCAATTCGAGCCGCGAGTTGGACACGGCACTGCTTGACCTGCTGGGCAGCCGCAAACCCGTCCTATTTATCGAAGGAGACGAGAAGCACAGCATCGACTCAAAACTTTACCCGCTCATCTTCCCCGAATACACCGTTAAGCCGCTCGGCAGCTGCAACAAGGTCATCGAGACCGTGCGCTCATTTGGAGACCTGCAGAGTTTACACAAACTGGAGAGTCGAGGCATCGTGGACCGCGACCGCCGCAGCGATCAGGAGGTGGAATACCTGCGCAAAAAGAATATCCTCGTGCCCAACGTCGCCGAGGTCGAGAACCTGCTTATGCTCGAAGGGGTCATCCGCGCAGTGGCTCACCACAAGCGGCGCAACCCCGACATCGTATTCCCCAAGGTAAAAAAGCGCATCATTGCCATGTTCACCAAGGAACTCAAGCAGCAGGCACTCATGCACGTACGTCACCGCGTGAAACGTGATGTCGAGATGCGCATCGACATGAAGTTCACCAGCATCAATGCGCTGGAGAACCACATGGTGGAACTGGTGAGCGAGATCAATCCGCGCGGGCTTTATGACCAACTTTGCCGTGAGTTCCACATCTATGAGGACAACGATGATTACGAGAGCATCCTCAAGGTCTATAACCAGAAACAGATGATTGGCGAGAGCAACGTAGCCATATTGTGCGGCTTCAAGAACAAGGACGACTACATCCGCGGCATCTTGAACATCCTCAAGGGCAACAGCGAGAGTGCAACCGCCATCCGCCACGCCATCAAGCAATGCTTCTGTCTCGAGGAATAATCATCAAACAACAAACTAAGGACTAGGGACTAAGGACTAGAAACTTAAAATGAGAGATAACAAGGAAGCGACATTGGCACTGGGCACTCAGCCGGTGGGTAAACTGTTGTGGCAGTATGCCCTGCCTGGTGTGATAGCGATGACGGCGTCGTCGCTGTACAACATGGTGGATAGCATCTTCATCGGCCATGGTGTGGGTCCGATGGCGCTGGCGGCCTTGGGCATCTCTTTCCCGCTGATGAACATCGGTGCGGCCTTTGGTGCGGCGGTGGGCGTGGGTGGTGCTACGCTGATGTCGTTGCGCTTGGGACAACGTCAGTATGACAAGGCGAACAACGTCTTGGGCAACATGGTCGCCCTGAACATCATCACGGGTCTGCTGGTGGGCATTGTGTCGATTATCTTCCTCGACCCCATCCTCCGTTTCTTCGGCGCGAGCGATCAGACGCTGCCCCATGCCCACGCCTACATGTTCATCCTGCTGGTGGGCAACGTCATCACACACCTCTATTTGGGCCTGAATGCAGCCCTGCGGTCGGCAAGCAAGCCAAAGGCGGCGATGATTGCCACCATCGTCACAGTGGTGCTGAACACTATCCTCGACCCCATCTTCATCTGGCCCCTGCACATGGGCATCAAGGGCGCTGCCATCGCCACGATATTGGCCCAAGTCATCGTACTGTGCTGGCAGCTGTGGCAATTCTCGCGTCAAAAGGAGTTGTTGCATCTGGAGTGGCGTTTCCTGAAGCCTGCCCGCAATATCGTCAAGGATATCGTGAGCATCGGCATCTCGCCGTTTGCCATGCAGATTACAGGTTGTGTGGTCGCCATCTTCATGAACAACGCGTTGATGAAATTTGGCGGTGACCTGGCCGTAGGCGCCTACAGCATCGCCAACCGATTGGGCTTCATCTTCTTCATGGTCATCATGGGTATCTGTCAAGGCATGCAGCCCATTGCCGGCTATAACTACGGCGCGCGTAACATGGATCGCGTGAAGCGCGTCGTGCGGCTCTCAATTGCAGCCTCGGTGGTATCGATGATGGTAGGCTGGCTCGTCGGTGAGCTATTCCCTGAGGCCTGTGTGCGCATGTTCAGCAACGACGAGGACCTGATTGCCATCACCATCCGCGGTCTGCGCATCAATATGCTTGTCTTCCCCGTTATCGGCTACCAGGCAACGGTGACCAACTTCTTCCAGACCATCGGCAAGGTGCGCATCAGCATCTTCATGTCGCTCTCACGCCAGTTGCTGTTCCTGTTGCCCATGCTGTTGCTGTTCTCGTCGCTGTGGGGGCTGGACGGCGTGTGGTTCTCACTGCCTGCCAGCGACATGGCGGCATTTATCGTCGCCGTCATCATCATGCAACGGTTTAAGTCAAGTTCCGAAGTGCAAAACACTTCAGAACTTGAAGTTTAGCGTTTAGCGTTTAGGGTTTAGAGAAATTACTTCGCTAGAGATAAATGTAAAGTGGGGCGTGTCGTTTCGTGACACGCCCCACTTCATCAATGTCTGTTATGCGTCAGGGATTAGAATCCTGCGTAGCGCACACCGTGGATGTGGTAAACGAAGCCATAGCCGTCGTCGGTGAAGGTGATGTCATACTCGATGGCATCGGTCGGCTTGCCGTTTACATTCAGGCCTCCGTTGGGAATGATCTTACCATTGCTGATGGTGCAGAACTGGTCATCATCACCATCGTTGTACATGAAGCCGTTCTGGATGCCAAAGGTCTGAGCATTCAGGTCGATGGGCACCTTCAGGGTGTAACCCCAGAAGTTGTCACCGTCGCTCAGCCACATCTGGTCAGCATCATTGTTGGCCGTGTTGTAGGTGTACATGTCCCATTCGCCCATGCCATAGGGGTCCTCATACAGGAGGTTTCCTGCTTCGTCATAGGCATCAACGGTAACCACCCAGTGACCAGCCATCTTCTCAACAGCCGTTCCACCTGCGGGCTCATCGGTCTCGACGCCACAAGAAGCGAAACCGAGACACAATGCGAGGCTCAAAGCAAATATTGAAAAATATTTCTTCATAATCTTGTTCAATTTAATTAGGTTCATCGTTATTCAACTCTGTTCAACACGAGATCCATATAGATCTGACCGGCATAGCACAAGTCGTAGCTGATGACGCCGTTGTCAAACTTACCGTTATCCAGATAGTCAACGCTGTCGCCCCAACCAGCAATGTAACTGCTGAGCAAGCCGATATTGCCATCGTTGTCCACGCTGACATAGGCTGTCATGGCATAACGCGAACCGTAGCCGCGAATCTGCTCATACCAGCCACCGAAGATGTCGCTCACGTAGTAGATACCAGGAACGATCTTCTCAAATACAATGTCGGTGCACTGGCTGGTGTTGCCATAGTAGGCAGCACGGTCTGCGTAAGTGCGGGCCTTCTGGTACATCGAAGCGTTCATGTCAACATCATAGCTGCCGCCAATCTCCAGGGTGATTGTCGGGTCATAGACGCACACCGTGCGCTCTACCGAGGCAGGATATCCGTCACTGCCCTCGGCCGAATAAGTGATATAATAGAAGCCCAAGGTATTGGGATCTACCTCATCGGCTCCGTCGATCTTAATCTTGCTGGTGATGTCCTCGCCGGCAAGTGTGCCAGTGCAACCGGGGTCAACAAACGTGCTTCCCACGGGAAGAAGCATGAATTCGTCACCCTGCAGTTGGAGGTCGGCATAGTAGGTCAGACGCGAATCGGTCAGTTCGTCGTTGTCATCGTTGCACGACGACAGTGCCAGCATCCCGAGAGCCAATAAACCAAATATAAATAATTTCTTCATAATCTTAAGTTTTTTTAGTTGGTTCTACTTTTAACTCGTAGTTCACTATTACTTGGCATCCCAGAAGACGCGATCACTCAACAACTTCTCGGCAGGAGTGTTCTTGTTCAACTGACGGGCAGTGCTGGGATAAGGCACACGCTTGCACAGGCCACCGGCCATGATGTTGTTCACGGCAGGAACGATCATCTGGCCAGCGCTATATACGGTAGCGTCATCATAGATTTCCTTAGCAGACTTGGCACAAGTGCTGGGAACGTCGGTACGACGCACCTCACTCCAGGCCTCCATGTGATCACGATAGAAGAGGGCGGCCCACTTCTGCATGTAAATCATGTTCAAGCGGTTAGCATCGCTGGCCTGGGCATCCCAGTTTACACGACCACCACTCAAGAAGGAACCCATGCTCATGCCACGAGATGCGAAGTCGGCAGCAACACCAGCCTCGTAAGCGGCCTTGGCAGCAGCCTTGTTGCCCCAGCGCAGCTGGGTCTCGGCGATGAGGAACTGCAACTCACTCTGGGTGAACAGGTAGATGGGAGCGAACACGGCGGGCGTGTAGTCGATAGCGCTCACGTCCTTGTTCTTCCAGTCGCCAGCCCATGAACCCATCTTGGTCTTGGATCCGGGCAGCTGACCTACATACTCGCCATTAGCCTCGGTCGTCATAATGGCATAGCCGATGCGCGGGTCGTTGGTTGCCTGATAGTAGCTCACGATGGGATAAGAAGCCACATGGTTCTTGGTACCCAGTGCGCGGGCAACGTCATACCAGGGATTGTACTGGCCGTCGGCATTGCTGTAAACGTCCCAAGTCACATCACCGGCGAAGAAGTTGTCGGCATTGACCAGGGCGACAGCCTTGCTCTGATACTCGCCGGCATTGATGCCGCCGTCGATCAGACGCAGGTACATGCGCAGACGCAGTGCATTGGCAAATCCACGCCACTTGTTCACGTCCTTGTTCAGCAACGGGTCGGTCAGGGTCATCGGGTCACCAGCGAGGGCAGCCTCGGCTGCATCCATCTCGGCCAGAACGCCTTTATAAACATCCTCACCCATGTCCCAAACGGGATTGGTGTTGGCGCTACCCTGCAGGGCTTCGGTGTAAGGCACCTGATCCAGGTTATCGACGAGGATCTGGAAAGCATAGGCACGCAGCACGGTGCAGGCGAACAGGTCGCTCGTGTTCTCGGTGCGGTCCATCACATCCTTGATATCGGCAAGTGCACCGGCATAGAGGGTGCGGTAGCAACGGTCGAACAGGTTGGATGACTCGTCGAGGTTCAGCTCGGCAAGGTCATTATATTGGTTGGCCTCGGGGCGCTGCTCAAAGTACTGTGCAAAGAAACCACCGTAGTTGAACATGGCATCGCCCACAGCAGCGGCCACCGCATTCTCGGCAGCAGGGAATACCAGGTCGGGCGTCACATCGCTACTCGAGGGGTAGTTGGGGTTGTCGTTGATATCAAGATTGCATGACGACAGACTCAACACTGCTGCAATGGTCAGTAATAAATATATCTTTTTCATGTCTGTTTCAGTTTTTGATTAGAATTTAACCTGTACATTGAAACCAAACTTGCGTGAACTCGGGTTAGCCGAGAACTCACCATAGTTACCCTCAAGGTCGTTACCGAAGGTCGAAACCTCAGGATCGATGAAGGTGTTGCTCTTGGGCGTCCACAGGAACAGGTTGTTACCAAATGCCGACAGGGTGATGCCCGTCACGAAGCAGTTGGCAAACCACTTGTTGGGCAACTGCCAGTTGAGGATCACGTTACGCAGCTTCACGTAGCTCTTGTCAACCAGGAATGCGCGGTCCAACTCTGAACCACCATTGTTCCAGTAGTTGTAGATCTCGGTCTCGTCGAGCATCGTGGTGTTCTCCACGTAGATGTTGTTGCCATTGGCGTCGGTGCCAGCAATCTGTACCGAATTGGGCACAATGAACGGGTTACGGCTGTTGTAGGCCGTCTGGATAGCGTTACCGGTAAAGTACTCGATGTCTTTGGTGCGCGAGTAGAGCATACCGCCGTGACGAACGTCGAGGTTGGCGGTCAGGCTCACGTTCTTCCAAGTGAGTGTGGTACCAAAGCCCATCAAATACTTATAGTTCATGCTGCCGACGATCTGCTGCTCACTGTTCACCAGGGGTTGTCCCTTGTTGTCGCAGATGATCTTGCCGTCCTCGGTCATTTGGGGAACATAAGCCTTGAATACGCCAAGGGGCTCACCCTCGATGGCGTAGAGGCTGGTGCCGCCGCTCAGGCCGTAGATGGTAGCGATGCCGCCCAACTCCTCGGGCAGCTTGATCACCTTACTCCAGTTCTTGGTGTAGTTCCAGTTGATGTCCCACTGGAAGTCGCCGATCTTGACGGGAGTGAGGTTCACCAACAGCTCGATACCGCGGTTGCGGATCTTACCGAGGTTCATGTTCTGAGCCGTGTAACCGGTAGCGGGATCCATGTTCAGCGAGAAAATTTGCTTGTCGGTGTTGCGATCGTAGTAAGCAGCATCGAAGCTGAAGCGGTTCTGCCAGAAGGCCATGTTCAGACCCACCTCAAACTCGGTGGTCATCTCAGGACTCAGGTTCTGGCTACCTAAGGTGTTACCCAGCGAGTAAGCATTCACGCCCACCTTGGTGAAGGGGAACGAGCTACCGTTACCGAAACCGCTGGTTGCGGCTGCAGCCTGTGCGAATACCGAGTTGGTCATGTAAACGCCGGCATCGTTACCGGTGCGACCCCAAGCCACGCGGAATTTACCGAAGTTGAGGAAGTCACGCTGTTCGGGCTTCAGGAGCTCGCTGAACAGGAACGACAAGCTCACGCCGGGATAGAAGTAGGAGCGGTTGGTCTTGGGCAGGGTCGATGACCAGTCGTTACGGCCTTGCAGGGTCAGGTAAACCATGTTTCTCCAAGCGAACTCGGCACTACCGAAGGCAGCCAGATAGCGGCGCTTCCACTCATACTGTGAAGTGGTGGGAATCTCGGCACTGTTCGACAGGTTGTACCACATGGGGATGGTCAGGTTGGTCACACTGGCATCCAGCGACTTGTAAGTGCGCTCGTTGCCGTTGAAACCGAGTTGGGCATTCACGTGCCAGTCTTCCAGAATCTGCTGGTCATAGGTGATCATGAAGTTCTGGTCGATCTCGCGGCGACGGGTGATGCTCTGAGATACCTCACCGGTGAGGTCCTTTAAGGCGTCCTCATAGTTGGGCGTACCGTAGTACAGGGTGGACAGGTTGGGCGAACCGTAGTTGTGGTGACCCGTGTTGGTGTCCATACCGAAGCGGTAGGTAGCCTTGAAGTACTTCAGGAAGTCATAGTCGAGCTGCAGGTTGCCGTAGAAGCGCTCCTGCTCATACTCGTTCTGGTAGTTTTCAATAATGTAGTACGGGTTGGTTACACCGTAGGGGGTGTAGTAGTAACCCGGGTTGTTGAACGGGTTGTTCAAGTCCTTCATCTCCACGATGGCGATGTCGCGCGGGGTCTGCATGATACTGTTGTACATCGAACCCGTCTTCTGACCGGTGGTCACGAAGTGGTTGCGCTGGAAGGCGTAGTTCAACGAGGTGCTGAACGTGAAGTTGCCCTCGCGGTGGCTACCGCGAGCCGATACCGTATATTTAGTATAGGTGTCAGAATTCTCGGGGATGATACCGTCATCGTTGATCTGCGACAGCGATACAAAGTAGGTGCTCTTGTCGGTTGCACCGTTGAACGAGATGCTGTTGCTGTAACGGAAACCGGTACTGAAGAAGTCCTTGATGTTGTTCTTGATGGGAACGTAGGTCTTCAGGTTCTGGCTGCTGTTATATACCCAACCGTAGAGCTGCTCGGAGCCGTCGAACGCGGGACCCCAAGAACCGTTCTCGATTTCGGTCTTGTCACCATACCAGCCCATACCGAAGTCGTTCTGCATCTGCGGCAAGCGCAGGACAGACTCCCACTGGAGACCGCCGTTGTACTCGACGCCCACACCGCGGTGCTGCTTCGAACCCTTCTTGGTGGTGATGAGGATGACACCGGCACCGGCACGGCTACCATACAGGGCGGTAGCGGCAGCACCCTTCAGGATGGTCATGCTCTCAACATCGTTGGGGTTCACGGCGCTGGCGCCGTTACCGAAGTCGAAACCGCTGTTCAGACCGTCGCTGCTGTAGGATGCGGCGTTGTTCAGGGGCACACCATCCACTACATACAGCGGCTGGTTGCTGCCCGACAGCGAGCTGACACCACGGATGATGACCGACTTGGACGAACCGGGGTCAGACGAGCTCTCGCCAATCTGAACACCGGCCACCTTACCGGCCAGACCCGACATGATGTCGTTGGTGCGCGTCTGGGCGATCAGGTCACCCTTGATGGGCGTGGCCGACACACCCAAGGCCTTGGCCTCACGCTTGATACCCATAGCGGTGACAACCACCTCATCAATCATGAGGTTGTCCTCCTCCAGGGCGACTGTTACATAACTCGAAACCGCCACGACCTGGGTTTTATAACCCACGCAACTGATTTTGAGCTGCGTCACATTGTCATTGACGGTTACTGTGAACTGACCGTCGATGTCGGTGGCCGTACCCTGTGACGAGCCGACAGCTTGCACTGTTGCACCAATCAGCGGCTCATTGTCACTAGCACTGACGACTTTACCATTCACGGTCTTGTTGGCCCATGCACCCATCGAGATGAGGCATATCGCCATGAGAGTTGATAAAAGTCTCTTCATTACAGTAAACAATTTGTTAACCCAACGGCATGTTCAAGCGAGCGCAGACCTCAACATACCGTTGAATTGATGATTTTTCTCTCTTAGATTTGTGTAACAGCAAGTGCGCTCTTCTTACTGATTTCTTGCATTTCTAACGGCCCGCGCATTACGCCATTGCCACGCACCACGCGATCGGCCACAAGTCGCAAAGATATATAATATTTGTTAAACGCAATGATTTTTTATGAAAAAATCAATAAATCGCCCCTTTTTCGTGAAAATTCCCGAACAAAAAACCTTTAAAAAACGGCGAATTTAACAAATTAAACGAATAATTGCACGGGTGCCATCAGCTGGGAGGGTGGACGGATTCGTGGGAGTGAAAATTGAGGATGATTCTTTTATTTTACATCTATTAAAAAAATAGGGGAAAATGTTTGCTATTCTGTAAAATTTTACTATTTTTGCAGTTGTAATGTTGCATAATATCGCCTTGAGCCCCCGCCAAAGGGGTTTAGGGTTATACTATGTGATTGAGCCTCAATATTCTACGGCGGCCGACCGTTGTGGGATGTAACTGATAATACTAACAGTGAGCGAGTTTCATACTTGCGAAACTTTAAAAACAAACCAGACATTTATCTTTTTTTATTAACCAATATTAATCAATTTAAATGCGTATGAAGTACTTCAAATTCAAATTTCTGATGTTCTTTGCGGCCCTAGCCCTGGCCATCCCGTCAGCCTGGGCCGAGGACTTAGCCAGTGCAGATTTCACAACCGGCACTTCAGTCACAACCGGCAATGGTTCGTGGACATACGCTGGCATTAACTTCGCTTCTGGCTATGTTTATTTGAAAAGCGGCGGTTCCATTACCTACACTGACAGTTCACTGCCAAGCACTGTCGATGTGACGGTTGTAACCAGTGGTTATACTGGCAGCATGAATGTCAATGGCGGAACCAATCACAGTTTCTCCGCTAATGAGACTTACACTTATGAGGATGTTGCTGTTACAAACGGAACTGTAACAGTTAATAATCCGTCTGGTTGGTCTCCAAATATTGCAAAAATCACCATTTCTGGCACGAGTGGCGGTGGTGGCGGTGACGAGCCGACACCCACTGGCAAGACAGCGAGCATCGTATTTGGTGACAATGAAAGCGATGGAACAGTAGATTTTAACTC
Organism: uncultured Prevotellaceae bacterium; assembly: GCA_947306175.1. Lineage (GTDB taxonomy): Bacteria > Bacteroidota > Bacteroidia > Bacteroidales > Muribaculaceae > Sodaliphilus. The sequence continues at coordinate 31,051 of CAMZFV010000002.1, read as the reverse complement.
CGCTAGCGGTGCTGATCTTGTTGGATTCAAAGAATACACCACCGTAGGCGCTGACCTCATTGCTGGTATTCAATGCTCTAAAGTCTATAAAGGCGCTACTGGTCTGAAGTTCTCTACCAGCAGTGTTGATGGTTACCTGATCATCACTCTGGCTCCCAGATGGAAGGCCACAAAGATCACAGTCAATGCCAAAAATTGGACCTCAGGCACAGGCAAAATGCAGATTATTGCAGGAGATAAGACTTCAACAAACTACACTCTGACAGCAGATTATGCTGACTATGATTTAGCCTTCGACGAAGCCACCTCAATTCCTACCATCAGAATCAGCGCCACCAATCGCTTGTATGTGAAGTCCATCACTATCGAGTATGTGGAGGATGGCACTGTTGAGCCTACTTTGCAGGAGGTGACCCTCTCGTTCCCGCAGGATGCTTACACAGCCACGTTGGGCGAAGACTTCACGGCACCCGTGCTGACTGTTGACCCCAGCGCTGCTGCAGATGAGGTTGTGTATAGCAGCAGCAACACCGCCGTTGCCACTGTGGCAGCCGACGGCACTATTACCCTGGTTGGTGCTGGCACCACCACGATTACCGCTGCCATCAGCGACAGCGAGACCTATGAGGACGCATCAGCATCCTACACGCTGACCGTAGAAGAGGCAGTTCAGCCTGGTTCAAACGAGTACGTTCTTGTCACCAACATCAATCAGTTGCAAGAGGGCAAGAAAATCCTCATTTTGAACGCTAATTCAAAGAATTTGTATGCCGAAGCAATGGGTAGGCAGCAAAACAACAATCGCAGCTTCACAACTGTACAAGTTAGTGAGGACAAGGTGACTACCCCCGCTGCTGACACCGAGATACTGACGCTTGAAAAAGATGGCGATTATTGGTTGTTCAAGACATCCAAATGGCCTGTGGATGGACTCGGTTACCTATATGCTGCTGGCGCTAACAGCAACAACTATCTGAGGACGGAAGTGACTGCTGACAACAAGGCTCAAGCCACCGTTACCATTGCCAACGATGGTGAAGCCACTGTTGTGTTCAACATTACTGGTACCAACCCCAGGAACATCTTGAGGCACAATTCTTCAAGTAGCCTCTTTGCTTGCTATGGCAACAATGCTAGCGATCAGAAGCCCGTTTACTTCTACGTGGAGAAGAGCAATAATCCCGTTGTTGAGCCTGTGGATCCCGAGTTGAGCTTTGGTGAGACCACCAGCTACAACCTGACGTTTGGTGACACCTTCACTGCTCCCACGCTAACCAACCCCAATGAGGTAGAAGTTTCCTACAGCAGCAACAATACCAACGTTGCTACCGTTGACGCTACCACGGGCGCTGTGACCATCGTAGGTCCTGGTACGGCTGTCATCACCGCCACCTTTGAGGGTAACGATAGCTACCTGCCCGATGAGGCAAGCTACACCATCAATGTTGCTCCCAAACCCGAGCTCGTTGTTTCTCCCGAGGAGCTGATCCTTGACGCTGAGAACAACACCATCGAGGTAATTGGTGAGAATCTGAAGGGTGACGTGACCGTTACGGTTAACAATGAGAACTTCACGGTTACTCCCACCACCATCACCAAGGCTGCCGCCGAGGAGGGTGCCACCGTTACCGTGACCTACACTGGTACCGATGTTGACGGTGAGGAAGGTGTAATCACCTTCACCACCGAGGGTATCGATCCCATTACCGTTAACGTTCTGGCTGCTGCTCCCAAGCCCGTGCTGACTGTTGACGAGGAGGTTGAGTTTAATATCCTTGTTGGCGAGACCAAGACCGAAACATTCGGCGTTATGGGTGAGAACCTGCAGGGCGACATCACCTTGACCCTGAATGACGAGACTGGCTACTTTGCCATCAATCCCACGACCATCAGCAAGGACGATGCCGAACTGGCCGAGGTTACCGTTACCTACACTCCTCAAGCTGAGGGCATCCACGAGGCTACCGTCACCGTTTCCAGCCCCAAGGCTGACAGCAAGACTGTTACCTTGACTGCTATGGCTACCGCTCCCGCGCCCATTGATGTTGCTGCTCCCACCTTCACTCCCGAACCCGGTTCTTACATCGAGGCCAAGACTGTGACCATCGCATGCGAGACCGAGGACGCTGAGATTTACTTCAGCACCGACGGCGGCGAGAACTGGACCCAGGGCAACTCTGTGCTGGTTGACCATGACATGACCCTCATGGCTAAGGCCGTAAAGGGTAATGTCGAGACTCCCGCAATGGCTGTTTACTCCTTCGAGTTCCCTGTTGAGCCCATCAACATCGATCCCATCGAGGGTTACTTCCAGGTGAAGAACCTCGGCAACGAGAAGTATGCCAACGTTCTGGGCCGCAAGACCCTCCGCTTCACCGACGCTCCCGAGGACAAGGCCGGTACTGTGATCCGCATCAAGACCGACGAACACGGCAAGGTGCTCCAGCTGCGCTCACAGGCTGCTGACCTCCAGCGCTATGCTGACCGCGCTATGACCTACGTGCCCGAGTTTGTACACCTCGTAGCCCAGAAGCTAGAGATGGAAGGCGTGGGTGAGCTCTTCGGCGAGAATGGCCTCGACATGATCATCGACAAGTTCAACGAGTGCTTCGATGCACACCTGTATGTAGAGCCTGCCGACGGCGGTTACCGCATCTATGGCAAGACCCCGAGTATGCAGCACGTGGTTGACTTCTATCGCGACAACCAGGCCAAGTGTGACGCCAAGCTGCCGATGCTTGAGGATGCCATCAACCGTGCCATCGACAAGATTCTCGACAAGACCAACGGCAGTGGTGCCAGTATCCTGGAGCACTTCAGCCTGCACACCATCTGGGAGAAGATGAACAATCCCTACCTGACCGAGCCCGTTGACGATGCTTCGATCTTGGCCTTCTACCACCAGGTATTGATGAACAAGGACTTCGTTTGGGACTTCGCCTACGAGACCGCTATGATCTACTGGACCAACCTGAAGAACCATCCTAGGTATGAGAACGAGATCAAGCCTCAGTTGGGTGAGTTTGCCGAGTACATCGAGAAGATCGAGAACGTTCGTCCCAACTTCAAGTACTACATCGTACAGAAGAATGACAAGCCCGACTTCATCAGCGAGGGCAACGTGGACATCATTAACAATGCCGCACGCACCATCTGGAGCGTAGAGCCGCGCAGCACCTTCGTGGTGAACATCCCCGAGGAGAACGTGGTAAAGGATAAGTATGTGACCACCCTGTACACCGACTTCGCTTACACCCTGCCCGAGGGCGTTGAGGCTTACATCTTGAAGGGCATCATCGGCAGTGGCTTCGCTGTTCCCGAGAAATTAGGCAGCACCACCGTTCCTGCCCAGACCCCGATCCTGCTGATGGCTACCGAGGCTGGCGACAAGGATCTGGCCATCGAGAACAACGACGGCAGCCCCGTTAAGGGCAACATCCTCGTTGGTCCCGACTACCTCATCCGCACCTATCAGCTCAAGAGCCCGACCGTTGAGAAGTTGTTCAACCTAGTGAAGACCCTCTTCGGTGAGGAAATCTACAATCGCTATATGTTGGACTATGAGCACTTGATGATACGTTACTCTGGCATGGTCAACAACAGGTACTTCTGGGGTCTCTCAGAGGAGGACGTTGCGATGTGCGGAACCACCAACGAATATGATCAGGTAGAATGCGTAATTCGCAGCCTGGACGTTGAGGATGGCGAGTGCGCCTTCTATAACAATGGCATCGTTGCCACCAACAAGGCCTTTATCGTGAACGACACGTTCGACAAGGTGAAGCTGATGTTCATCGGTGACGTGAACAAGGACGGCGTGATCTCGGTTGCCGACGTGACCGCACTCATCGACCTCCTGCTCATCGGACCGGAGACCAGATACTACGAGAATCCTACGCCTGAATATCCCAATGGCTTGGATTATGAGGCTGCCGATATCAACGGCAATGGCGAAATCAGCGTTCTGGACACCAGCGACCTGATAGACTTCCTCCTGGTTGAACAGGGCATCGACCCCTATGTTGAACCCGAAGAAGGTGACTAATCTTTAGAATTTATCGTGAGCAATTCATGGCATGGTAACATGTGCGTGAGTTGCTCACATTTTTTCATTTAATCAACGTTTAAGTTCCCAAAAGGCTAACTTCTTCATAACTTGCAGCTTACAGGCGAATCACATCACCCTCTAAACGCTAAACACTAAACGCTAAACTGTTCGCAAGCAACCAGCTTGCGAACATAAAAAAAACGATGATATGAAAAGAAATTTACTACATATCGGAGCAGTCTTTTTGATGACACTATCTGTCTTTCCGGTTTTTGCTCAGCTAGGGTCAGGCAAAGATGGATATTATCGCGTGCGTAATGCACAGTATCCCACTGACTATATTGGGGTTGCCAATGACAAGTTCAGCTACCACTCGCTCATCGGCAGTGCATCGACTGCGGCCCAGAACCTTGATTCTAAGCTATCTCAGGCGACCGCCTACCTGAAGAATGATGCTCATATTTATCAAGACACTGAATTCATCAGCCCTGCCACTTTGATTTATATCCTTTCTAAAAGCAATACTTCATCCAATAAAGATTACAACCTGATTGCTCAAGGCACAAGCCTCCGCACCTTAGCAACTGGATGCTTTCAAGGCTCAATCAGTGGTTCATTCACATTCGACAAATGGGTATATGTTGAAAAAGTGAGTGGTAGCGGCCTTGATGCAAAATACAGAGCATCAATTCAACTAAAAAATAACTCAGGTGCTGCCACCATGGATTTAGGTTACAGATATTTCCGTGATGAAATCGTTGATGGGAAATCGACTTTTACCATTTGTCCTGAAGAAGAAATCACTGAAGAAGCCTATTGGTATCTTGAGCCCGTGACCTACTTTAACATAGTTCCTGAGGTGGAATATAACGGTAAATACTACACCACCCTTAAAGTGCCATTTAAATGGAAAATATCCAATGGCAGTAGTGTTGAAAAAATCTATGTGGTTACCGATGCTTCCAATGGCATTCTGCAACTTCAAGAAATCACTGGCACAGTACCAGAAGGCACCCCGGTTATCCTGGAATGTGGCTCAAACAATCCCCTTGACTGCAAGTTGGAACCCATTGGTGTACCCAAGTTCTCTCCTGCTTCAACAAGTAATAAAAGCGCACCAGCTGCCGATGAAGCCTCCTACTACTCAGGCACCAACTTGCTGGACGGCACCTACTATTGCAATACTGATGGAAATGTTCCTTATCTGAACACTAGTGGTACTACAAGCAATTTAAACGGTAACCATTACACAAGATATGATAATATCTTTAACCCTACAGCATCAACATCAGTTAATAAAAAGATACAAAAGTATATACTAGGAATCGGCGAAAGTGGCAACCTGGGATTTGTTAAGGCAACTGCCACCAATCCTTCTCCTAGCGGTATATTGCCAGCCAACAAGGCGTGGATGATGGAGCAGGCCGAGCTCGACGCTGATGTTGCCATGCCGATTTTCTCTATTCCTGGTGGCACTTACGACCAGAATCCTTTGAGCGTGACACTCAGTTGTGCAACACCTGGCGCAACCATTTATTATACCAAAGCTACGGGCAACAACACCCCTGCAACTCCAACCACGTCGAGCACTGTGTACACGGGGCCCATCACAGTGACAACAAAAACAACCATCAAGGCTATCGCCATCTTGGGAAACAGCAAGAGTGCCGTACCCTCACACACCTACACATTCCAGGTGGCAACACCAGTCATATCGTTTGAAGGAGGCAGTTCCAATACGGCGACCATTACCTGTTCTACCGAGGGTGCTACTATCTATTACACAACCAACGGCTCCAATCCCACGACCTCAAGCACTGTTTATACAGGCCCCATTCCTGTTAGTGGTGATGTAACCATCAAGGCCAGAGCCTATCTTACGGGATTATCTGCCAGTGCTATAGCAACCGCCACCTATAAAACTTCCACCACTAGTGTCATAGCTAGTCCCACTCCATTGACCATCAACGACAGCGGTACTGACAACACCTTTAACGTAGCTGGTTACACGCTGAATGTATCCACTGGTTGGTTTGCGGACAATTCTGTGAATCTAACGAACTCAAACAGCAACTTCACCACAACACTTTCAGCCACAACGGGCACTGCATCATCGACTTATTTCAATCCATCAAGTGGTTCGTTAGCTGGCAAGGTTGCTATGAACTACAATGGACGTTTGCTGAAAGACAACGGTACCATTACATTGACCTACGCAGGAAAATCCGGCGTCAAAGCAAGTGTCGCCGTGAACTACATATCTGACATTTACATCGTCACTGATAACGGTGTCCAGGATCAATGGGACTTTAATGGTGCAAAGATGAACTACAAAAATGGCATCTATACGGCAACTTTTATTGCTCCTGCAGACAATACCTATATCCTGTTTTCCAGGAAAGCAAGTCTGGCCAGCAACGAGCAATGGGGCACCCGTTACGTCTTTGGCCCGTCGGGCTCTGGAGACTGGGTAATGCCCTCGGATGTAGCTTCTAAGGGTGGTAACATTGACGTGAATGACGATAATCCTATCAAGTTGCCTTACGCTGGCGAATACACCATCACGATCAACATCAATCCCTCCTACTATCCGTTCACCATCACCCGAAAAATGGAAACGGTAGCCACCCCGACGTTCTCGCCCACTAGTGGCAGCACGATCGCCCCTGGCCAGACAGTGACCATCTCTTGCGCTACCGATGGAGCCACCATCAGCTACAGCACCGATGGCGGTAATACCTGGACACAAGGCAACACCGTCACCCCGAGCCCGGGCGTGACCATTCAAGCCAAGGCTACCAAGGAAGGTTGGTACGACAGCGACATCGCCACTGCCACTTACACCGTCACAGTACCCGAAATCACCGTTGATCCCGAGTCGCTGACCATCAACGACAGCGGTACGGGTAACACCTTTACGGTAACCGGACGATATCTGATCACCAACGTGGGTGTGAATCAGGACAATCCGCCTGCTAACTTCAATACAACTTGTATTAATGGTGAGTCTTGGGGCTTCACTAAGGACGGAAACAATCAGGTAAACGGTACAGTTGCCGTCAACTACGATGGCAGAGCTTTGAGGGCCGAAGGTGACATCCCTGTCGCCACTCAGGATGCCAGCACATCGGTTCACGTAACCTACATTCCCGACATCTACATCGTCACCGACAACGGTGTCCAGAATCAATGGAACTACAATGGTGCTCAGATGGCCAATAATAATGGCGTCTATACAGCTACCTTCATTGCTCCTCTGGACAACACCTATATCCTCTTTGCCAGGAAGGCAAGTCTCGGAGAAAATGAGCGATGGAACACCCGATATGTCTTTGGTCCCAACAGTAATGGTGACTGGCCTATGAACGCCGATGAGACAACCAAATCGGGCACCATTGACGTCAATGATGATGATCCCATCTGGTTCAAGAAAGCTGGAAAGTATTTCATCACTATCGACGTTACAGATGCCAACAACCCGACCTTCATCATCAAGAGATTTGAGGAGAATAGCCTTGCCCAGATTGAGAACAATGGCACCGTGAACAATCTCTACACTGTCAGCGACGCGATGATTGGCGCTTGGGCAGTCAACGGAAACGGCCACAGATACCTCTGGGCTAAGGATATGGGTCAATCTATCGATCCTACCTCTCCTGTGGACGGTCAGACCGACTACATGAAGGACATCCTTGGCTTCCAGCACAATCCTTGGGATCAGAGCAACTGGATTATCCTCGACTTCGCCAATCTTGACGAGAGCATCAGCCCCGAGGACTTCGTAGGCAAGAAACTCAATGCCGGCACGGTATCGGGTCTGTATGCAGTGGGCAAATACAGCGGTCAGAACTATGGTAATTTCCGCATGACGCTCTCGCAGGTTCCCACTGGTGTTGATGATACCGAAGCCGAGTATTACAAAGGCTATGGCGAGGCTTCACCGCAGGGTGGAACCGCCCAGAACCCCAATACTGACGTGAACTACACTTGGCATTACAACACCTACGGTCCCGCCAACTTCTTGGATGCTAACCTGAATGCTCCATACGGCAGCGGCTTCGTCGCTCCCGCAAATGCTGCTTTGGGCAATCATGCTGGAGAGAAGCTCTTCTTCATGAATCCCAAAGCTCAAGAGGTAGCGCGCATCAGCGCCGTTTATGCCGGCAACAACAAGTTCACCGTCTATAAGCCGGATCCCACTACTGGTGAAGTTGGTGCGGTTAACGCCTGGGCTTTGACGGGCGCCTTCAACGTCAACTGGGAATATAACTGCCTGGATGGAGAGCACTATGGAGCTCCTAATGATGATCTCCCCGCTAACTACGGCTACATATTCCACGCAGTGATCGGTGTTAATCCCACGACCAGCAGCAATGCGCCGCGCCGCGCGTTGGAGGCTGATCAGAATTCGCCCGTAAGCAGCCGCTACACGGTTTATCCCCTCGACTTGTCCAGCTTCGAGAGCAACAAGACGGCTGTCAAGGAGGTGATGATGCTGGATCGCGAGGTGAAGTCTGTGACCTATATCGACATCATGGGTCATCAGTCCTCTAAGCCCTTCGACGGCATCAACATCGTCGTGACACGCTACACCGACGGTACCACCTCCACCACCAAGGTGCTGCGGTAAGGCTTCCACGTCAAACAACGCTGACAACTCAATAGCAACAGGGACAACCATCAAAAGTTGTCCCTGTTACTTTCCGCATATTTAATTATCTCCGCTTCTTTCCGTCTGAAAACCCAACACAAAAAAGCCAAGTTGTCCCCGTTAGTCCATTTAGTTGTCCTTGTTGTCTGAAAAAAGGATCTGGATAGCGCAGCCACCGCCTGGCGCGAGGTGCAGCCGCAGCACGCTGGTCTTGTCCACATCAAGGCGGCGGATTGTCATCGGATAGGGATTGCTGCGGTAGTCGGCATCGGGGCCGTCCTCATAGATAATCGCCATATACTTGCCGTCACTCAGGAAGTCCAGCGCCAGATTAATGTCTCGGGCCTCTGCGTCGGTCACGCTGCCCACGTACCAGTTGTCCGTGCCGCGTTCCTGGCGCACGTAGGTCACATATTTACCCATCGCGGCATGCGGCACAAGGGTGCGTTCCCAGTTAGTCGGCACATCCTCGATAAACTTGAAGGCGGGCTGGTGCTCGTAGTTCTCAATCTGGTCGGCAGCCATGTGTCCCGGGCTATAGATAACGATGTACTCCGCCAACTGATGGGCCAGCGTGTTCTGTGGACGCGTGCCAGGCACAGCGTCGTTGCGGTACTCAAAGATGCCGGGCGTGAAGTCCATCGGGCCGCCCAAGCCGCGCGTGAACGGCAGGATGCACTCGTGGTAAGGCGGGTTGCCGCCACCACGGTCAAAGGCGTTGTACTCCTGGCCGCGCATACTCTCGGTGGCGATGAGGTTGGGCCACGTGCGCTGGATACCGCTGGGGATGGCGCCCTCGTGGTTGACAATCATCAGATCGTAGCGGGCAGCAGTCTCGATGACCTTGCGGAAATGCTGGATGCCCCACTGCGAGTGCTGCAACTCACCGTTGTAGAAGTGGGAATTGACATATCCCGTCTTGACGGTATTGATGCCCAGCGACTCATAGAGCCTGTAGGCATCCTCCAGCTGGTTCTCGTAGTTCTGGGCAGCACCGCCCGTCTCGTTGTGGGCGATGATGCGCACGCCGCGCTCGGCGGCATAGTGGCACAGGCCCTTGAGGTCATAATCGGGATAAGCCTTGGTGAACGAGAAGCCGTCGCCGTGCTTTGTCCAGTCAGTATCCCAACCGTAGTTCCAGCCCTCGACCAGCACGCCGCCCAAGCCATGCTTAGCGGCAAAGTCGATGTAGCGCTTGGTGTTCTCGGTCGTAGCACCGTGTTTTTCACCCTGTGACCAGGTCCAGCGCTGCTTTTGCAACGCCCACCAGATGCCCACATACTTAGTGGGCTTCAGCCACGATGTGTCTTCGATCTTGCACGGGTCGTTGAGGTTCAACGCCATGCGCGAGAGCAGGATATCGGCTGCCTTGCGGCCAATGATAATGGCACGCCACGGGCTCACGCGGGTGACCCCCACCCTCACTTTATCACCATTTTTCCAGGGCACGAGATCGGCCTTGAGCGTAGTGCCTTCATGTGAGAAATTCATCGTCGAATAATCGGTCAGATTGGCATCCATGATGGCCATATAAAGCCCATCGTTCACCTCCAGGGCTACGGGACCCGACATCTTGCCTTTCTTGCTCAGCGGCTCACACGTATAGATACCCTCATAGTAGGGAGTCAAAGCGGGAATCGACCAGGCCTGGGCATCGGCGGTCAAGGCAAACTCGGTCGCCTCGTCCATGATCACAAAGTCCTGCAATCCCTTCTGGCGCGGGAATTCGTAGCGGAAGGCCACGCCATCGTCAAAGGCGCGGAACACCACATCAAGGAAGCGTTTGGCACCGCCTTTCTCGTTCAGGCGCACACGCATCTCGTTGTAGTGGTTGCGCACCACGGCATCCTCGCCCCAAGGCTGGCTCCACGTCTCGTCAAGGGTGATGCGAGTCACCTTGCCCATCTTAAAATTGTCCTTGAGGTCACCGTCCTTGAGCACAAAGCCCAGCGCCGAGCGGTTAATGACGGCCTCGCCGCCACGCATCACGCTATACCACGCCTTGCCTCCATCCACGCCGACGGTCACCGTCAGCGACCCGTCAGGCGAACTCACCTTCACGTCCTTGCCTGCTGCCACAACACAGAGCGTCAAGCACATGAATCCAAAAACTAATAATCTCTTCATTGTCAATATATTTTATATGTTAGAATCAATCATTCGCACTTTTGCTTCAAAATCGTCCTTACTGAAGGCGCGGGCCTTGAGCTTGGAGCGGTAGGTGTATATCGTTGTCAGGCTGGCGCGCAGGATGTTGGCAATGCTCTGGTTATCGGTAATACCCAGGCGGATGAGCGCCAGCACACGCGACTCGGTCGTCAGGCGTTTGCCCTGCTTGACCTCGATTTTCCCGTCCTCCTGCAGCAGTTTGTTCACCTCATCGACAAAGGTCGGGTAGATGTTCAGGAACGCGTGGTCAAAGTTCTCGTAGAACAGTTGCGCGTTCTCGCTGCCCGAATGGGTACTCTTCAGCTCACGCGCCAGTTCCTCGGTCTTGCGGTCACGATACAGGCGGTAGAGCGCCTTGCGTTGCTCCTCGCCACGGTCGATGAAACGGCTCGATAGCGTCAGGAATCGGGCGATATACTGCTCCTTGATCTGCTCGCGCTCCCGCAGCAGGCCGTTACTCTCGTTCAGCTGCTCGACGGTGTCGCCCAGCTGGGCATTGACCTGCCGCAACTGCTCGTTGATGGCCTTCTTCTGCTCATTCAGGCGGCGGTAGCGCTTCAGCAGCTGGTAGATGGCGATGACGCCCACCACAAGCATAGCGGCGATAACCGAAATCACGCCCAACAGCCACATCATGTTGCGGTGGTTGCGCTCCTGTTTGGTCTGGTAGGCGCTCAAAATCTTGGGGACAATGCGCGATGACTGGATGTTGCGCAGGCGTGTGCCATAGAAATTGGCATCGTCCACAGCCACACGCATGTAGCGATAAGCGCGGTCTATGTCGCCCTCGTCAAACAGGCGATCAGCAATCGTCCTGAGCGACGTATTCTCGCGGATGCAGCCTTCCACGTCGCTCTCGGCGCTCTTGATAAGGTAGCGCATCTGGTTCTCCTTATCGCCCATCTGGCCGTAGTGGAACGACATGGTGCTGGTGATGATGGAATACAGCCGCTCTCCGCTATGGAAACGTTCCATCAGTTGGCCCAGCAGGTCGATAGCCTGCTGCGGCTCGCCCCTGTCTGCACGACTCTCGGCAACGGTGAGCAGATAATCGACATCGTCGTGAGGCTTGGTGATGGCGGTCATACGTTTCCGCAGTTCAATCAGCTGCTGCACATACTCGTCGGCATACTGCGTGCCCTGCATATACTCGGCCTGGTAGATGAGCAGGTCGGTGCGCGTACGGTAATATCGGACCAACTGGGCGGGCGTCAGGCGCGTCGTGTCAATCTGGTCCAGCGTCCGCTGCGCCTGGTCCATCAGGCACGCGGTGGAAAGGATATGGGCCAAATCCAGGCGGCTCTCGTTAATCAGCCCCTCATCACCCATCGTCTGGGCCAACAGGATGCACTGGCTCACATAGGCGTAGGCCGAGTCATACTGGAAGGCGGAATACTCCTCATACAGGTGCTTCAATGCCCCATAACGCTCACTGGGGCTGGTCGCATGGGCCAGCTCAGCCTTCATCTGCGCCAGTCGCGCCTCCTTGTCAGCGATAATCCGTGGCTGCACGGCAATCAGGCTGTCGAGACGTTGAAACCGCCCGCCATCGCCCGCCGCCGAGGCCCCCAAGGCCCCAACCACCAGCATCATCACTATAACCCAAATCCTTCTCATCAAAATAACCTCTATAAACCAATCTTTATATCGTCAGGATAATGTCAATCAGCGCGATCACGTCACCGATGGTCACCTCGCGGTCCCCGTTGATATCGGCCCGCTTGATCAGGTCGCTGTCCATATGCTGGGAACTCAGGATGATATCGATAATCAGACTCACGTCGCCAATGGAGACTTCGCCATCCAGGTTCACATCGCCCAAGAGAGCGTCACTGGCAGGCTCACCTTTATAATATACCTTATACCCTCCGGCAGGCACCGAAAAACTCTGGGTGGCATTCAGCGTCACGGGGGTGGCGGTCAAGCCGGCGCTGATGTTGTCCACGTCGATGGCCAGTTTCCATTCGCCAGCCTCCAGGCCTGAAACCGTCGTGTTCACCGCACTCGTGCCCAAGTTGAGCAAGACCAGCGCGGTCTGCTCGTTGTGGTGACGGGTATAGGCCATCAGGTTGTTATTGCCCGTGGTGAGGAAGGTCACCTCGCTGGCGCGGTCGCCGTTGTCGATGAGCGCGTCACAGCTGTGTTTCAGGGCGGTCAGCGCCTTCACGGTGTTCAGCATCTTGTTATCGACAGTGTTCCAGTTGATGACCGTGCGGTTGAAGTAGTCCAGTTTGCGCGACATCAGGTAGCCCGTCTCCTGGCCGTTGTACAGCATCGGCATACCGTAGAGCGTAAAGGTCAGCACAGTGAAGGCATAGGCATTGTTGCCATATTGCGTGCTCATCGTGCTGTTGTAGTTCTGGTCGTGGTTAGTCAAGTAAACCATGCGGCTGATGTCGGTAAAGCGCAGGTCGCCCACCAGATTGCGGCACTGGTTAAGCACCCCACTGGGGTTGGTCTTGTTGTTGACCAGCGCACTCTGGAAACCCCACGCGTAGTCGTAGTCCCAGCCGCACACCAGCAGGCGCGACACACTGTTGGCCATGTCGCCCTCGCCCAGCATGGTGATGGTCTTGCCGGGTTTATACTCTTTCAGTGCTTTGATGGCGCGGGTCCAGAAGGCCGTCGGGATGGTGTTGCTGCTGATGTAGTCGCAGCGATAACCGTCGATATCCACCTGATCGATCCAGTACTGCATCGCCTCGATTATCGCCAGCTGGGTCGCTTCATTGCTGTAGTCCAGCTGATAGACGTCGCCATAGCCGTTGGGGCTGGTCAGCGTCGAGTTGTAGTAGTCGCGGTGCTCTGTGATCCACACGTTGTCTTTGGCGGTGTGGTTGGCGACCCAGTCGAGCCACACCTGCATCCCGCGCTGGTGGGCAGCGGCGACAAAAGCCCTAAGATCGTCAATCGTGCCAAAGTCGCTGTTCACCGCATGATAGTCACGAGGAGCGTATGGGCTACCCAAGGAGCCGATGCGGCCTTGAATGCCACGCGGATGGATAGGCATGAGCCAAATAATGTCGATGCCCAGGTCCTTCAGGTAGTCCAGGCGCTGCTGAGCCGCTGCCAGCGTGCCTTGACTTGTAAAGTTGTACAGGTCAAGCTCATAGATCACGTTCTGGTTGGGCACAAAGGTACACGGCCCCGCCCCGATAATCTTCGTCAACTGGCCCATCACGTAGTAGCCATGGTTGGTGAAAGTGCCATCCACACGTCCGCCCTGGTTGTTCCAAGTGAAAATCAGGCCCGTAGGCATCGTCAGTGAACCCGTATAAGTCCATTTGTAGATTTTGTTACCGCTCTGGGTATCACCCATATAGGTCATTGTGGGACCAGGCCACGACGTCCCCACATAGTCACGTCCGTCGGTGTTGCCCTCCCACACCCAAAGTTTGGGTGCGTCGGTCACCGACCCATCGGCCTCAAAGAACACACATACCTCGCTGTCGCTCGTCAACGTCGGTTCATACACCGCCGCCAGCGAGACCAGCGCCACCACCATCATCCAGGTGAAAGAAAAAATCCGTCTCATTTTGGTTATTGTTATTGTTAAATCGATTTTTGACAAAATTACAAATAAATCCCACACCCCGCCATCCATCAAACAAAAAATCTAACTTTTTCAAACCAACAACTACCTAAAACCCAAAAAAATACCATTTTCCACCACCCCAAAAAATCTAACCCCATTTCACACTCCACCACCCCCAAAAATCAACCGATCAACAGTCCTCACAACCCCTAGCAGCCAATTATTACATTAACAACATTCATGCTCATTCGTGTTCATTCATGGCCATTCATGTTTCACTTTTTCCCAAAACCCAGCAAACTATTGTCAATCTCTTGTCATCAATGTTGTCTTGGTTGTCTGAAAAAAGTACACCGACGCATACTAAAAACTAACAACTGAAAACTGAAAACTGAAAACTTTTTATTAATTTTGCAGATTGGAACCAAAAAAGCATGATGGCTTATGAATAGATTTGTCGAATTGATACCCAAGCAGAGCGCCAAGTATGGCGAACGGGAAGCGTTGCGTTTTCGCGACTATGACACGCAGGTGTGGTCATCCATCACCTGGCAAGGCTTCAGCCAACTGATAGACCGCGCAGCGGGCGCCCTGTACATGGGCGGCGTGGAGCCTCAGGGACGCGTGTGCATCTTCACCCAAAATTGCCCCGAGATCCTCATCACCCACTTTGGCGCTTTCTATAACCGCGCCATCCCCGTCCCCATCTATGCCACAAGCAGCAAGGACGAAGTGGCCTATATCGTCAACGACTCGGGCGCCACGATCCTCTTCGCTGGCGACCAGGGACAATATGACATCGCCCGACAGGTGATCGGAGACTGCCCCTCCCTCAAGTTCATCGTCACTCTGCACCCAGGCGTGAAGCGCGATGCTGACGACAAGACCACCCTCAGCTGGGAGGAATTCCTCTCGACGGGTGACAAGTTGGGCAAGGACGTAAAGGCGCAAATCGAGAAACGCAAGCAGGAAGGCGCGGACAACGACATCATGTACCTCATCTACACCTCGGGCACCACGGGCGTCCCCAAGGGTGTGATGCTGGCCCACAGTAACATGAATGCCGCTATGGATGCCCACATTGAGCGCTTCGATTTCATCGACGATCAGACAGATATCTCGCTGAGTTTCCTGCCCTTCAGCCACGTGTTTGAGTTAGGTTGGACGATGGTCTGCCTGTGCAGCGGCATCCGCGTCGCCATCAATTATGACCCCAGGGAAATCCAGAAGGCCGTCAAGGAGGTACAGCCCAACTACATGTGCAGCGTGCCGCGCTTCTGGGAGAAAGTCTATACCGCCATCAATGACAACCTGGCCAACGCTAAACCCGTAGTGCGCATGATGGTCAAGCAGGCCATCCGCGTCGGCAAAATCAGGAACCTGAAATATAAACGCATGGGCAAGAAAGCGCCTGCCGTCATCGAAAAGCAATACCAGTACTTCGAGAAGAAGGTCTTCAAGAAATTGCGCGGCGCCATCGGCGTCATCGACAACAAGATGTTCCCCACCGCTGGAGCAATGCTGAGCGACAACATCACCGAATTCATGCACGCTGTCGGCATCAACATCTGCATCGGCTACGGTCTGAGCGAGACCAACGCCTCGGTGAGCTTCTTCACCGCGCCGGGATGGACCATCGGCACCGTGGGAATGCCGATTTCGAGCCTCCAGGTAAAGATTGGCGACCAGAACGAAATCCTCGTCAAGGGTCCCACCGTGATGCAGGGCTATTACAACAAACCCGAAGAGACGGCTAAGGCCATCGATGCCGACGGCTGGTTCCACACTGGCGACTGCGGCGAACTTGCTCCCACAGGCGAAATCATCCTCACCGAGCGCCTCAAGGACCTGTACAAGACCAGTAACGGCAAATATATCGCTCCGCAGGTGCTGGAAACCATGCTGGGTCAGGACAAATTCATCGAACAGGTTGCCATCATCGGTGACGGACGCAAGTATGTGTCAGCACTCATCGTGCCCGACTTCGAGGAATTGAAGGCATACGCCGACAAAAAGCACATCGAGCATCACACCATCGAGGAACTGGTCAACAACCCCGACATCCACAAGATGGTCGAGGAACGCATCAACGACTACCAGAAGGGGCTGGCCGCCTACGAGCAGATCAAGCGCTTTGTGCTGCTGCCCAAACCCTTCACGATGGAGAGCGGCGAATTGACCAACACCCTGAAAATCAAGCGCGCAGTCATCAACAAACGCTACCGCCCGTTGATCGACGCGATGTACGCCGCCGACTACCGTAAAAAGAAAACAACTAACGACGAAACCACAAACTAAGGACTAAAAACTAAGGACTAAGGACTAAGGACTACAAACTAAATAATGATAACGCAAGAACAACTCAAGGAACTGCAACAACGCAAAGACGACCTCAAACACTACCTCGACATCGACGGAAAGAAAATCGAAGTCGAGGAAGAGGAATTGCGCACTCATGTGCCCGACTTCTGGCAAGACCAGAAGGCCGCCGAGGCCCAGATGAAGAAAATCAAATCGTTGCGCAACTGGATCAACGGCTGCGAGGAAGTGGAACTCGCCGTTGACGAGGTCGCCACGGGATTTGACTTCGTCAAGGAAGGCCTGGTAGAGGATAGTGAACTCGACGCACTTTACACCAAGGCGCTCGCCATGCTCGAAAAACTCGAGTTGCGCAACATGCTGCGCCACGACGAGGACAAGATGGACGCCATCCTGAAAATCAACTCGGGCGCCGGTGGCACCGAGAGCCAGGACTGGGCTTCGATGCTGATGCGCATGTACCTGCGCTGGTGTGAGCGTCACGGCTACAAGACCGCCATCGAGCACCTCATCGACGGTGACGAGGCGGGCATCAAGAGCGTCACCATCAGCATTGAGGGCGACTTTGCCTACGGCTACCTCAAGAGCGAGAACGGCGTTCACCGCCTGGTGCGCGTCTCCCCCTACAACGCCCAGGGCAAGCGCATGACCTCGTTTGCCTCGGTATTCGTCACCCCGCTGGTCGATGACACCATCGAAATCACCCTCGACCCCGCAAGAATCTCGTGGGATACCTTCCGCAGCGGCGGCGCCGGTGGTCAGAACGTGAACAAGGTGGAATCGGGTGTGCGCGTCCGCTACCAGTATAAGGATCCCTACACGGGTGAGGAAGAGGAAATCCTCGTCGAGAACACCGAGACCCGCGACCAGCCCAAGAACCGCGAGAACGCCCTGCGCAACCTGCGCTCTATCCTGTACAACAAGGAGCTGGAGCACCGCCGCGAAGAGCAGCGCAAGGTCGAGGACAGCAAGAAGAAAATCGAATGGGGCAGCCAGATCCGCAGCTACGTCTTTGACGACCGCCGCGTGAAGGACCACCGCACCAACCACCAAACCAGCGACGTGGGCGGCGTGATGGACGGAGACCTGGACGACTTCATCAAGGCCTACCTCATGGAGTTCGCCGAGAGTTGAGCCTAAGGCACTACCACCAGCCTTATTACAAGGCACATTTTTTAGAACAACCAATTACTAAGAACTAGAAACTAGGGACTAGAAACTAAAACAAAAATATGAACGAGAAATTTACCATCGTCAAGGTCAGCGGCAAGATCGTCGAAAAAGCCGACGAACTCCGCACGTTTGTCAAGGCATTTGCCGCCATCAAGGGCAAAAAAATGCTGATTTTCAGTGGCAATATGATGGCCCAGGAGATTGGCAACAAGATGGGCATCAAGACCAAACTCATCAACGACCGCCCTGTGGTGGATGCCGGCACCCTCAAGCTGCTCACGATGGTCTATGGCGGACTGGTGAGCCGACTCTTCGTTTCATTGCTGCAGGGCAACAAAGTCAACGCCCTGGGCGTCACCGGCGCCGATATGAACCTGGTGACCAGCGTTAGGCTGGCCGACGGAAAACTGGGCGACACGGGCCAGGTGCGGCACGTCAACACCGAGGGCATCGCCCGACTGATTGACAACGGCATCGTACCGGTGCTCGCTCCCATCACCCACGACGGCCGCGGCAACCTGCTGTTCAACGAGACCGACGCCCTAGCGGCCGAGATTGCCCGTGCGCTGGCCCTGCGGTTTGACATCACACTTATCTACTGCTTCGAGAAGAAGGGCGTGCTGCTCAACACCGACGACCCCGACAGTGTCATTGCCAACCTGCGCCGCACCCAGCACAAGAAGTTGCGCGATATGGAAATCATCAAGGACTGGTTTGACAACAAGCTGGAGAACGCTTTCATGGCCCTCGAACACGGCGTGAAGGAAGTGTACATCACGTGTCCCTCCCAGCTGGGCAACCCTGAAAAGGGGACCCACATCCAGGTCTAATCAGTTGGCACAAGTTTTGCAAAACAATCCCTCGACAGTAGTTTGAAATATGTTGAGAACTACTTGGATTTAGAATTTTAGGCGATAGTAATCGTACTTAAAACTAACAACTTAAAACTTAAAACTCTAAAAAAACAATGAAGGTTGCGATTGTTGGCGCCAGCGGCGCAGTGGGACAGGAATTCATGCGTGTCCTCGACGAACAAAATTTCCCTGTGACTGAACTCGTCCTTTTCGGATCGGAACGCAGTGCCGGACGCATTTTCACGTTCCGTGGCAAGGACTATGTGGTGAAACTCCTGCAGCACAACGATGACTTCAAGGACATCGACATCGCCTTCGTGGCGATGGGTGCCGGCCCTGCCCGCGAGTTTGCCCCCACCATCACCAAGCACGGCTGCATCATGATTGATAACAGTAGCGCCTTCCGCATGGACGACGACGTGCCCCTGGTAGTGCCCGAAGTGAACGGCGAGGACGCCCTAAACACGCCGCGCAATATCATCGCCAACCCCAACTGCTCGACCATCATCATGGTCGTTGCCCTCAAGCCGCTCGACGACCTCTCGCACATCAAGAATGTGCAGGTAGCGACCTATCAGGCAGCCAGCGGCGCCGGCATGGAGGCGATGTATGAGTTAGCACTGCAGACCAGCGAGATCGCCGTCGGCAAGGAGGAACTGACCGTGCGCCACTTCCAGCACGAACTGGCCTACAACGTCATCCCCCACATCGACATCTTCATGGACAACGACTATACCCGCGAGGAGATGAAAATGGTCAGAGAGACCTGCAAGATCATGCACAGCGACATCCGCGTGAGCGCCACCTGCGTACGCGTGCCCGTCATGCGCGCCCACAGCGAGGCCGTGTGGATCGAGTGTGAGAAGCCCATCACCCCCGAGGAGGCCCGTGCCGCTCTGCAACTGGCGCCCGGCGTTGTTGTCGTGGACGACCCGCGCAGCAACCGCTACCCCATGCCCATTGACTGCTCCGGCAAGGATCCCGTCTATGTGGGACGCATCCGCGAGGACACCAGCAGCGACAACGGCCTCACCTTCTGGCTCTGTGGCGACCAAATCAAGAAAGGCGCTGCCCTCAACGCCGTCCAAATCGGCCAATACCTCATCGCCCACCGCAAGAAATAAACCCAATACCAATAAAGAAAGTGCTAAACGACCATCATTCAGTTGTTTAGCGCTTTCTCTTTAAGTTCAAAACTGACAAATATACAAGCACAATGATGAAACCATTCAAAACTATCCTGATAGCGGCGGTCGTTGCCTTGACGACATTCCTCCCGTGTGCCGCCCAACTGAATGATGCAATCACCCTGACGAGTCCTGATGGGAATCTGGTCATGAAATTCGCCTTGGTGGACAGCGTTCCCACCTACTCGCTGGACTACTGCGGTCAGGCTGTCATCCTGCCTTCGCACCTGGGCTTTGAACTCAAGGGTAGCCGCCAGCTGACTGGTGGATTTGTCATCGTGGGCCAACAGAGGTCATCGTTCGACGAGACGTGGGAACCAGTGTGGGGCGAGGAAGCCTCTATCCGCAACCATTACAACGAGCTTCTGGTGAAACTGCAACAGCCAGCCGTCGAGGCAGGAGAAAAGCCTGTTGCCATGCATGTGCGCTTCCGCGTCTATGACGACGGCATGGGCTTCCGCTACGAATTCCCGATGGAGAATGCGTTGACCTACTTCATGATCAAGGAAGAGTTGACTCAATTTGCACTGACTGGCGACCACACCGCCTGGTGGATTCCTGGCGACTATTCCACCCAGGAATTCAGGCCCACCCGTTCACGACTGTCTCAAGTGCGGGAACTGACCCCCAAGGCCCGCATGGGCTGCGGATGGCCCAATACAGCCTTCTCGCCGACAGGCGTACAGACGGCTTTGCAGATGAAGACCGACCAAGGGCTCTACATCAACATCCACGAAGCCGCAGTGCTGGACTATCCCACGACCAACCTCGACCTGGACGACAAGAATTTTGTCTTGCGCACCTGGCTCACCCCCGATGCCGAGGGTGTGAAAGGCCGCATGCAGGCGCCCTGCAAGACCCCGTGGCGCTCGATTATGGTGTGCCGTAGAGCCACCGATGTCCTGGCATCACGCCTCATCCTCAACCTCAATGAGCCCTGCGCCATCGATGATGTGTCCTGGATCCACCCAACCAAGTATATGGGCGTGTGGTGGGAAATGATCAGCGGCAAGAGCCAGTGGTCCTACACCAATGACTATCCCTCGGTACAACTGGGCAAGACCGATTATGCCCACTCCACGCCTCACGGCAAGCATGGTGCCAACAACGAGAACGTGCGTCGATACATCGACTTTGCTGCCGAAAACGGCTTTGACGCCCTCCTCGTCGAGGGTTGGAACGAAGGATGGGAAGACTGGTACGGCAAGCAGAAAGACTTCGTCTTCGACTTCATCACCCCCTACCCTGACTTTGACCTGCCCGCCCTCAACGCCTATGCCCATAAGCGGGGCATCCGCCTCATCATGCACCATGAGAGTTCATCATCGACGGTCAACTATGAGCGCTGGATGGAGCAGGCCTACGACCTGATGAACCAGTATGGCTATGATGCCGTCAAGAGCGGCTATGTGGGCAAGATTATCCCCTACGGCGAGTATCACTACAGCCAGCCCCTGATCAACCACTACCACTATGCCATCACCGAGGCTGCCAAGCACCACATCATGGTCAACGCCCATGAGGCAGTCCGTCCCACGGGCCTGTGCCGCACCTGGCCCAACATGATCGGTAACGAGAGCGCCATGGGCAATGAGTTCCGCCAGGGCATCGACCCGGGCCAGACCGCCGTCTATCCCTTCACCCGCCTCCAGGGCGGACCGATGGACTTCACGCCCGGCATCTTCGAGATGGATCTGGAGAAAGTGAGCGGCTGGAAAGACAAGATGCGCCACACCATCTGCAATCAGCTGGGACTCTATGTCACATTCTACTCACCGCTGCAGATGGCCGCCGACCTGCCCGAAAACTATGCCCGCTTTATGGACGCCTTCCAGTTCATCAAGGATGTGGCAGTGGATTGGGACAAGAGCATTTATCTCATGGCCGAGCCAGGAGAATATATGGTCACGGCACGCCATCCCAAGTTGTCCACCGTCAACAAGGCCGCCGAGGGTGTCGCCAAACTGCCCGATGGCAAGAAAGACATGGTGAGCGGTGCTGCCAAGTTCATCTATGCCCTGCCTGAAGGTGCTACCGCAGCCGACCTCAAGAACGCCAAGGCGCACGACGTGTGGTACGTGGGCGGAATCAACGACGACCACGCCCGCGAGGTATCCTTCAAGCTTGATTTCCTAAAACCTGGAGTCAAGTATGAAGCCACCATCTATGCCGACGCCAAGGACGCCGACTACGAAACCAACCCGCAGGCCTACACCATCACCCGCAAGAAGGTCACCGCCAAGACCGTCATGAAGCTCCGCATGGCCCGCGCTGGCGGCTTCGCCATCACCATCCGCGAACTGTAACAGCCAATCACACAAAAAACAGAGACGCAACCGACTGAATTCTCAGCGATTGCGTCTCGTTTTAAGTAATCCCTTCAGGACGATTCTTTTCGCTTCAATTACAAAGCAAGATCGTAGTGTCCTGTAATATAAAAAACAAAGAGCATGAGGGGTCAACGCCTCACAATTACAAAAGGCATACATACCGATCTCTTTTATCGTACTGGGCATGGCCACAGTGGCCAATTGTGTGCAACTCCTAAAAGCATATTGGCCAATCGAATCGACACTGTTGGCAATACTCATGGTCGTGATCTTGTCACAATTCTGAAAGGCGTTAGGACCGATTGCCGTAACATTGTAACTCTTGCCATCATTTGTGGTAGCCGTAGATGGAATGTTCCAGGAACCAGCAGGCGATGCAATCGCACATCCCACGGCCTTGCACGTGGTGGAGCTGGTGATGACAAACTAGATGTTCCTGTAGGTAAAATCATACTCACTGGCGGCACTGGCACCGAAGGCACACGTGAAGGCCGCCACAAGGGCTAGCACCCAGGGAAAAAGTAGTTTCTTGCTCATAATGATGTATTTTTAAAGTTAATAATATGGATTCAGTAATGGATTGCGCAAAAATATAGCAAATTCCTGAATAATCCAAACCCAAAAGGCAAAAACTTAGGCGGGCATTTATCACATGCCCGCCTAAATGCGTTCCTATTATTCTCACGCCCAGGAGAGCATGAGGGATATATCTGGATTATGTCGGTGTTTTAATTCCAGGTGCCGTTCAGGATGATGTCGATGATGGCGTTGATGTCGGCGATATTGACTTCGCCATCACCGTTCACGTCGGCAGCAGGGATATGATTATCTCCCAAAATAACGCTGATAACGGCATTTACGTCAGCGATGTTCACCTCGCCATCGCCATTCACGTCGGCACGAGATGCATCCCTGCCGACTTTAATGCAATAGGTCTCGCCACAAGCCTCGCATGTCCTGGTCTCATTGGCTACCCTGTAGCGCATATAATAGGTGCCTGCCTCGTTGAAAACATAATCAATCTCGTCATCGTCGAATTGCAGGATGATGTCTTCAAAGTCGGGATCCGTTGCCATCTCCCATACGCTATAGCCCACCGCGTCGGTAGGCCTGCCTGTAAACGAGAGCTCTAATGGAGCCGTTCCCGAAAGTACCCCATCCATGATTTCCACGTTGTACTTTGGAGTGACTCTGGAGCGGCAGTCCACTGCCTGGAAGTAGTAATACCAACTCTCGAGGGCTTGTTCTTGTCCCCACGCCCTAAGGAAACGGTCGCCCGTGAGCACGAAAGTGGTGCCGCACAGCGGTGGCACAATCGCAATGCCCTCGTCCAGGAAGGCAAAACTCTCGACGGTTCCTTCCTCCCACCAATACCCATAATAGTCATTCCACACCTGGGTGTAGTATCTCAATTTGATATCGCGGTCGAGCACTTGTCGATTGCCGTTTACAGTGTAGTAATAGATGGCGTCGGCGTGTCCGTCGACGTTAATCGTGAGCAGATTGCACGGGTCCTCGTCATTAATCGACACGTCATTCAACTCCATATAGTGGTCGGCATAGTTGACTACCCAGTAGTAATTGATTAGGGAGCCTTCGGTGATTCTGTAGCCCGTATTGGGAATGACATGATTGAGCGTGGTGAGGTTGCCGGTATGGGTAGTATCGGTGAGCTCCTCGATGATGATTTGACCACTGCTGCCGTCAAATCTTTCCCATGTCACCGCATCATCGGTCGATGCAGTATAGTTCATCTTAACCCCGTCGGTATTGTAAACGACAAAGATCTTATCCAGGCCGGTACTCTCCTCGGGTATCAACTCAATGACAGGATACTGCCCCACTCCGGTAAATGTAGGTATCACATCATCCTGAATCTGTCCAAAATAGGGATACCAGTTCTCGTTCCTCTGATAGGCTCTGGCCGTGCCATGCGGCACATGCAACGTGCGACCCGAGTAGTTTAGATCATCTAAATGAAAAAGTGAGGTTGCATAGGGCAGTCTCGAGGGGTCGGTAATATGGCTATACACATCTGTCAGCCCGCTGCAGCCACAAAACGCCCAGTCGCCGATGCTGGTGACCGAGTTTCCGATGGTCACACTCGTCAGACCACTGCAGGCATAGAACGCATCCATGCCAATCGAGGTAACCGAGTTAGGAATCGTCACGTTCGTCAGGCCGCTGCACCAACCGAACGCTTTGTAGCCGATTTCAGTGACGGAGATGGGAATCGTTACTCTCGTCAGACCTGAACAGTACGCAAAAGCATCGTGACCTATAGTGGTGACAGTGCCAGGAATGACAGTGTTACAACAACCAGCAATCAACGTGTTGCTTGCCGTCTCGATGATAGCGTTGCAATTGCCACGGGAGTCATAATTCGTGTTTCCACCGGCTACCACGATGCTTGTCAGTCCGCTACAGCGCCAAAACGCCAAGTCGCCGATGCTGGTGACCGAGTTTCCGATGGAAACACTTGTCAAGGCACTGCAATTATAAAACGCACAATCGCCGATGGTGGTGACCGAGTTGGGAATCGCCATGCCCGTCAAGCTCTGGCAGTCTTTGAAAGCCTGGTTGCCAATGGTGGTGACCGAGGTAGGAATCGTCACGCCCGTCAAGCTCTGGCAGCCAGAGAACGCACTGTAGCCGATTTCAGTGACGGAGTTGGGGATGGTCACGCTCGTCAGACCGCTGCAGTAAGAGAACGCACACCAGCCGATTTCAGTGACGGAGTTGGGGATGGTCACGCTCGTCAGACCGCTACAGCCATCAAACGCATACCAGCCGATGGAGGTGACAGAGTATATCGTACCGTTGTATGTAACTGACGACGGTATGGTGACAGAACCTGAATACTCATTACTATATTGATAATAGCTTGTGCCTCTAAATGTCACTGTGGCTTCGTTGCCGTTGATGTTGTAGTAGATGCCATCCACCTCGAAGTCGTGGGCGGTAGCTGTGGCTGGCAGCAGGAGAGCCAGCAGCAGGAGTGAAAAGCGGAATAGTTGTTTCATTGCCTTATGTTTTAGAAGTTAATATCGGTTGATAGAAAAATAGTTTAAAGGTTTGACCCACAAAGGTAATCAATTATTTCCAATTCTCATCATCGGCTTGCACATTTCCCACATCCCGTAGTCGCCTTATATATAACTGAGATTTAACTAACACTTTTTATTAACCAATTTACAATAACAACATGATGAGACGACTTTTGAAATATACGAATTACGCGGCTCAGCTCATGGCACTGATTGATTTAGGTAAGGCCATACTGCAAGACCGCCTCATACAACGGCATTATAACATAAAGAAACGCAACCGACTGATTTCTCAGCGATTGCGCATCCTTTAAGTGATCCCTACAGGATTCAAACCTGTAACCTTTTGATCCGTAGTCAAACGCTCTATTCAATTGAGCTAAGGGACCATTTTTTCGTTTTAGCGGTGCAAAGTTACTGCTATTTTTTGAACTGGCAAGCCTTTTAACAAACTTTATAATAAAAATTTTCTTGGCAAGCAATCACTTGCTGCAGTAATCACCACAACATCAAGCGATTAGAAGACAAGTAAAATTTAGTTCAGCAACCAGGTCGCGATGGCCCAGATGACAAAAATCACCAGTGCGATGAAAGTAGCGGCCCACAGGGGTTTGTACTTCACCACATACAGGCTCAGCTTGGGCACGTCGGGCTTCTCAGGCTTCTCCTCGGCAATGGCAAGCTTGTGCTCGTCGATGGGCTCGATGGGCTGCGCCTCTTCTTGATATAAATATGCCTTCATTCTTTTGAAAAGTATTTGGTTTTGCGATGCAAATGTACACCTTTTCCATCAAACAAGCAAGAACCCCACGGTTTTTTCAACGAAAAAGGAGCGGAACGCTGTATCATGCAGCATCCCGCTCCTTATATAAGAAGCCACACCAAAGGATGTGATGAAACTCCGACTAAATACAGGATTTGAGGGCGCCATAATCTTTGTAATCCTCCGGCTGTTAAGCACCACAGGGGTCGAGGCCCGCCATTGATTACAGCGCTTAGCTCGGCATTTCATAATAATTTGAAGAGTATCCCGATCTACTTTGATGTGGACATTTTTTCAATGAACGATTGTCTCAACGACACCGCAAAGTTAAACCATTTCCCACATAAATGCAAGCGTCGGGGCACATTTTAACACAACTTTTTTAGCCATCACCCCTATTGATTATGGCAAGTAAAAAAGTGTCTGCTCTCAAAGTTGACGCTCCTGTTCCAGCGTGTTAATAAAAAGATGTGAAAAATGATGATGGGTTGAGGGAAATTTCTTACCTTTGCACCCTGAAAATAAACATCCATTATCATAAACGTAAAGATAGAATTTCCAAGTCATGAGAGGTATTCATGTTACAAGTGAGATAAAACCGCTGAAGAAGGTTTTGTTGCACCGTCCGGGACGTGAACTGCTCAACCTGACACCCAACACGCTGGAAGAACTGCTGTTTGATGATATACCCTATCTCAAAGTGGCCGAGGAGGAACACGATGCCTTCTCACAGGTGTTGCGCGACAATGGCGTTGAAGTGGTTTACCTGGAGGACCTGATGGCCCAGGTACTGGACATCAGCCCCGACATCCGGGAGCAATTCCTTCGCCAGTTCATCGAGGAGGCCGGCATCTGTGCCACCAAATACCAAGATATCATCTACAACTACCTCAACGGCATCACGTCGAGCAAGGAGCTTGTGTTGAAGACGATGGAAGGCATCTACCTCCAGGATCTGCCACGCGACCCGCACGAAGTGGAGAATTCGCTGGTTGACCAGGTAAAGGGCGATAGCCGCTTTGTGGTCAAGCCGATGCCCAACCTGTACTTCACGCGTGACCCGTTTGCCAGCATCGGCACCAGGGTGAGCATCAACAGGATGTTCTCGGTAACCCGTCGCCGCGAGACCATCTACGGGGACTACATCTTCAGGTATCACCCTGACTTCAAGGATGTGGAGCACTACTATGACCGTACCCTGCCCTACCGCATCGAGGGCGGTGACATCCTCAACCTGAACGAGCACACGCTCGCTATCGGCATATCGCAGCGCACTGAGCCCGACGGCATCGAGCTGATTGCCAAGAACATCTTCAAGAACAGCAACAGCGTCATCGACACCGTGCTGGCCATCCATATCCCCGAGACGCGCGCTTTCATGCACCTCGACACGGTATTCACCCAGATTGACTACGACAAGTTCACCGTGCATCCCGGCATCCTTGGTCCTCTTGAGGTCTTCAAACTCACCCGCGGTGAGGGTGGCAATGACATCAAGCTGGAGCGCAAGGAGGAGACCCTGGAAGAGATTCTTGCCGAGTCTTTGGGACTGGAGCACGTCAAGCTCATCAAGTGTGGTGGCGGCGACCTCATCACTGCCGAGCGCGAGCAGTGGAACGACGGTTCCAACACGCTGTGCATCGCCCCTGGCAAGGTCATCGTTTATGAGCGCAACAACGTTACCAACGCCCTCCTGCGCGACGAGGGAATCACCGTGCTAGAGATTCCAAGCAGCGAACTCTCACGCGGACGTGGAGGCCCCCGCTGCATGAGCATGCCCCTGTGGCGTGAATAAAATCCAGCCTCTTGTATTAAGGGCATCCGAGGTCAACTGAAAACAAACTACTAATTACGCTAATTGCGCAAATGGTTTAATAATTAGTTGAATTAGCGAAATTCGTAGTTTTACAACTGATAACTATCAACTTTATAATATTCATCTTTTAATCAACTTACAATTATGCCAAGAAGTTTATCTGGAAGAAGTTTCCTGAAGTTACTCGATTTCTCCACCGAGGAGATTCAGTATTTACTTGAACTTGCTAAGGATTTCAAGCGCATGAAACGCGCCGGAACTCCCCACAAGTACCTTGCAGGCAAGAACATCGTGCTCTTGTTCGAGAAGACGTCCACAAGAACCCGCTGCTCGTTTGAGGTAGCTGGTAATGACCTAGGAATGGGTGTGACCTACCTCGATCCCGGTTCGTCGCAAATGGGCAAGAAAGAGTCGCTCGAGGACACCGCCAAGGTGCTGGGCCGCATGTTCGATGGTATCGAGTATCGTGGCTTCGACCAGCAGATTGTCGAGGACCTCGCCAAGCATGCAGGTGTTCCCGTTTGGAACGGTCTGACCACCGATTTCCACCCCACCCAGATGCTGGCCGACGTCCTCACCATTGAGGAACACTTCGGTCACTACAAGGGCCTGACGATGGTATTCATGGGCGATGCCCGCAACAACGTGGCTAACTCGCTGATGGTCGTATCGGCCAAGTTGGGAATCAACTTCGTCGCTTGCGGTCCCAAGGACAACATGCCTGAGAAGAAGCTCGTTGACACCTGCAAGAAGATTGCCAAGGAGAACGGTTGCACCATCACCCTCACCGAGGACGTGAAGAAGGGCACCAAGAACGCCGACGTCATCTATACCGACATCTGGGTATCGATGGGCGAGCCCGACGAGATTTGGGAAAAGCGCATCAAGCTGCTCAGCCCCTATCAGGTAAACGACGCCGTGATGAAGAACGCCAACCCCGGCGCCATCTTCCTGCACTGCCTGCCCTCGTTCCACGACCTGGAGACCACCATCGGTGTGGACATCCACAAGAAGTTCGGTCTGCCCGAGATGGAGGTTACCGACAAGGTATTCCGCAGCCCGCAATCCAAGGTGTTTGACGAGGCCGAGAACCGCATGCACACCATCAAGGCCGTGATGTACGCCACCTTGAAGTAATTTAATCAAGTTCACAAGCAAACTTGCGAACTTGAGGATTAGAGATTAGTGATTAGAGATTAGTGAGTCGTTGCTCATTGACTTTAATCATTAATCTTTCTAAAAGGACGCAAGACACATCACACTTAAAAAACAAAGACAACACATTATGAGTAAACGTCTTGTTATCGCCTTGGGCGGCAACGCCCTAGGCAAGACTCCGCAGGAGCAGCTGGAACTGGTAAAAGGCACCGCATCGACCATCGTGGACCTCGTTGAAGAAGGTTACGACGTCGTGATCGGCCACGGCAACGGCCCCCAAGTGGGCATGGTGAACCTAGCCTTTGAGTACTCGGCCAACAACGGCGGCGGCACCCCCGCCATGCCGTTCCCCGAGTGCGGCGCCATGACACAGGGTTACATCGGTTACCACCTGCAGCAGGCCGTGGAGCGTGAGCTCGCCCGCCGTGGCATCAACAAGCCCTGCGCCGCCGTGGTGACCCAAGTCGTTGTTGACAAGAACGACAGCGCGTTCCAGCATCCCACCAAGCCCGTAGGCATGTTTTACAGCAAGGAGGACGCCGACCGCATCGTCGCCGAGACAGGTTATACCTTCGTCGAGGACGCTGGCCGCGGTTATCGCCGCGTGGTGCCCTCGCCCATCCCCGTCAAGATCGTTGAGTTGCCCATCGTGGAGCAGCTCGTCGGCCTGCACAGCGTGGTCATCACCGTGGGTGGTGGTGGCATCCCCGTTGTGGAGAACGGCCCTGGCGACTATGAGGGTGTGGCAGCCGTTATCGACAAGGACCGCGCCAGCGCCAAGTTGGCCCTCGACCTGAATGCCGACATGCTGGTCATCCTCACCGCCGTGGAGAAGGTGTCCATCAACTTCAACAAGCCCGACCAGAAGGATCTCGACCGCATGACCATCGCCGAGGCCCGCGAGTACATCCATCAGGGTCACTTCGCCCCCGGCAGCATGCTGCCCAAGGTGGAGAGCTGCATCAGCTTCGTCGAGAACACGACAGGCGGCACCGCCCTGATCACCTCGCTCGACAAGGCCCGCGAAGCCCTGCAAGGCAAGACTGGCACCCTCCTCGTGAAGTAATAAAGACCACTACACATTATTATAAGTACTGAGCATCTTGTTGATGCTCAGTACTTTCTTTTGTGTCCTGTTCGCTTGGTTAGCGTAATTTGGGCTTTAAAAAGGGCTTGAAGTGAGTCCCAAGATAAAAAAACGCAGGCCCCCTGTTTCGGGCAGGGAGCCTGGTAGCATTTTGCGGAATTAATTCTTTGGAAAGAACCTGTGTTGATTAGGCGTGCTTCTTTGCCTCGTCAACGATAGCCTTGAAAGCGGCGGGATTGTTCATAGCCAGGTCGGCGAGCACCTTGCGGTTGATCTCGATACCGGACTTGTGAATCAGGCCCATCAGCTTGCTGTAGGAGAGGTCCTCCATGCGTGCGGCAGCGTTGATACGCTGGATCCACAGGGCGCGGAAGTTGCGTTTTTTCTTCTTACGGTCGGCGTAAGCGTAGGTCAAACCCTTCTCCCAGGTGTTCTTAGCAACGGTCCAGACGTTCTTGCGAGCGCCAAAGTAACCCCTTGTAAGTTTTAAGATTTTCTTGCGTTTGGCTCTTGAAGCCACGTGATTAACTGATCTTGGCATTTTTTTGAATTGTTTTGATTGCTAGCGTCCGTTTCCGGCACTTTGAGCTAGACATTCGGTTAATAAATAAAAGATAAAAATCTTGTGATTAAAAGAAAGTTTAGAGTTGTTTACTTCACCAGGAGCTGACGCACGATGTTCAAGTTGGCCTTGTCCACGATGCTCAACTTACCCAGGTTGCGTTTACGCTTCTTGCTCTTCTTGGTCAGGATGTGACTCTTGTAAGCATGTCTTCTTTTAATCTTTCCGGTGCCGGTAAAGGTAAACCTTTTCTTCGCAGCGGAATTCGTCTTAACTTTTGGCATTTTGTTTTAGTTTAAAAAATGTTATTAATTAATCGAGACCAGGCACTTACCAAGCCTGATGCTCTTCT
>CAMZFV010000001.1 GCA_947306175.1 uncultured Prevotellaceae bacterium | reverse complement strand
GACAATCCAAGAAAAAATGTCTTTTTTCTTGTTATTGTGCTCGACTTGCACTACCGTTGCCGTTGGCGAAGGTAGGCTACGTCTCGACAATCCAAGAAAAAATGTCTTTTTTCTTGTTATTGTGCTCGACTTGCACTACCTTTGTGGTTTGATTGAAATAAACGTTTTACTGTGCTATCAGTCTAACGACCGAATTGACATTAACATTATCAATAAAATGAACAATAGGAGAACAGGCATAAATCAAGGATTAAAGATGGTTTTTGGCATCTTTATGGTGATTGTATATCTAGGAATGGCATATCTCATGGCAATCAATTTCTTTAATTTTGCCAACACTCCCGTGTGGAATGCTGCCAGATGGTTTTTTGCTGTGATATTGGCTCTTTATGGCATCTATCGCTTCTATCGTGTATTTAAGGGTGATCACACCTACGGTATGCGTGTTTATGATGAAGAGGAAAACCAGTATTCCACCTATGCCGATGATTTTAAAAAAAATGAGATCAATAGCAATGAAGAAAACAACTAACATATTGATCGCAGCCCTGTTGCTGCTGTCATTGGCGGTGATGAGCTCATGTGGTGACCGTCGCCCAAAGAGCACCAGCACAAGAGGCTTGGCCCGCATCATGTGTGATGAGTCCTTCCAGAGTGTCCTCGAGCAGGAGATTGCGGTATTTGAGTACCAATATCCAGAGGCTAGTATTATGCCCGAATACATCAACGAGCATGACGCCCTCGACTCGCTGTTCCACAACAAGGTGGACTTGATTATTATTTCACATGACTTGACCCCTGAACAGAAGAAGAGCCTGAAGAAGATAGGCCGCGGCTACCGCACCAGGATGATTGCAGTAGATGCTATCGCTATCATTGTCAACAAGCAGAACGACATCGATGAGTTGTCGATGGACGACCTGCGGGATATCTTCAGCGGTAAGGTGATACGATGGGGTGAGGTCTTCCCGACCAAATTGAAGAACGACACCATCAAGGTAATGTTTGACGGTTCGGGCACCGGACTTGTGCACTACATGAAGGAGAAATTCGTGAATGGTGGACAATTTGGACCCAATGTCTATGCCCGTGGTTCAAGCGCCGATGTCTTCAAGGCTGTCGAGGAGTATAAGAATGTGATCGGTTTCATTGGCGTCAGCTGGATCACTAGTGACCTCAAGTCGGCCGAGATTCCCATTGCCGAGAAGTATGAAGAGCTCAAGACCAAGAACGAGGTGAGCGTCATCGATTTCACCGACCGCATTAAGGTGATGCCCCTGCGTGGTGATGACAAAGTGCAGGGTGTGAAACCCTACCAGGCTCACATCAGCAGCGGTGAATATCCTCTGGTGCGCACCATATGGGCTATTGATGCTTCCTATAACGGAATGCTCGACCACGGTTTCTTCACGTTCCTGACGGGTGTAATCGGCCAAAAGATTATCCTGCAGACCGGCATCCTGCCTGCTGCAGAGCCAGTCAGAACCGTAGAAATTGTCCAATAGGAGTTTACTACAAATGATTTGATTCGCCCAGTTAAATAATTCGTTTAATTAGCGTAATTCGTAGTTTGAATCTAAATTGGCACGGAAATTGCAAACAAATAATAACACAAAACTAACTCATAAATATTAACATTAAATTGTTACTACAATGAAAAGGAAATTCTTTTTTGCATCACTCATGTTGATGGGTGCATCCCTGGTAGCCAACGCACAGGGCTACAAGGACGGTATTGAGTACTACAAGGTTGACAAACTCGACAATGCCAAGGAGTTGCTGGAGCGTAACTTGAATTCCGCCAGCACCGACAAAGCCGAGGCGTTCTACTATCTGGGACAGATTGCCCTGCATCAGGGTAAGGTCGCAGAGGCAGCCGCTAACTTTGAGAAAGGTATCGCAGCCAATGCCATGAATCCTTATAATTATGTGGGTCAGGCTGCTATCGCTCTCAAGAACGGTGGCGAAGTAAAGTCGCTGCTTGAAAAGGCACGCAAGCTGACCAAGAAGGATCCCAAGCTGGAGATGGAAATTGCGCGCGCTTTCTATGATGCCAATCCCACTACCTATGCCAAGGACATTGAGAAATGCATCAAGAATGCCCGCAAGTGGAATCCCAATGACCCCGACAGCTACATCTTTGAGGCTGACACCAAGGCCGACAAGAAGGACTGGGGTAACGCAGCCGGTATCTATGAGCTGGCTTTTGATAAGGATCCCAACAACATCGAAGCCTATGTGAAGTATGCCAACACTTACTTCAACGTGAATCCTCAAATGGCCATCGAGCGTCTTGAGGAGTTGCAGGCTAAGGTGCCCAACTCGGCGCTGGTTCAGCGTGAGCTCGCCGAGAAGTACTATGCCGACAACCTGGGCGCTAAGGCTGCCGAGCAGTATGGCAAGTACATCAAGAACCCCAACCACTTCGCTCAGGATGAGGTGCGTTACGTTCAGCTGCTGTTCTTCGGCGAGAAGTACAAAGAGAGTCTCGACCTGGCCACCAGTCTGGTAAACAAGTTGAGTCCCGCCGACAGCAAGGTGTTCTACATGAAGCGTATGCAGCTCTATAACCTGGTACAACTGGAGAAGTGGCCCGAGGCCGTTGAGGCTGGCCGCTCGTTCTTCGCCAATGCAGTACCCGCAGGTTCCAACTATGAGGTTCGCGACTACACCGACTATGGTCTGGCATTGCAGACCGTCGGTTTGCCCGAGGAGGCTATCGCAGCCTACAACAAGGCTATCGACCTGAATCCCAAGAACACCGACCTAATCCGTAACCTGGGTGACAGCTATGCCGATGCCGAGAACTTTGTGAAGGCTGCCGAGTACTACCAGCGTCTGGTGGATGATGGCAACAACAAGTCAAATGACCTCTTCACCCTGTCCAACTACTACTTGGGCATTGCCAGCACCGAGAGTCTGGATGATGCAGTTAAGGCCGACGCGCTCGCCAAGAGCCAGAAGTACATTGACGAGGTGGACAAGCTGGTTCCCCGCAATGTGCAGATTGTAAACCAGAAGGCTAAGATCGCCAAGTTCCGTGAGGGTGACAATAACAACGGCGCTGCTCTGGCTGCTTATCAGGAGCTGCTCAGCATCCTGGATGAAAAGGAGAATAAGGCCGACTACGCCCGCTACTACAAGTATGCCTACAACTACATGGCTACTTACTACTTCAGCAAGGGTGACAAGGCAACAGCCAAGACCTACTATCAGAAGTGGTTGGACTATGATCCCGATAACGAGTCGCTGCGCAACTATGTGAACAGCCTCAAATAAGATTACAGACTTACTTTTTTATGGCTTGCAGGTGGTCTTTTCAGGGCTACCTGCATTTTTTATGTGGGTTTTATATTAATAATGTGTATCAGACGTGATATTTTTAGTAATTTTGCCCGTCAAAACAATTATAACAGTTATTCATTCATGAAACATTTAGCTTATTTATTGGCCGCTTGTGCATTACTGCTTGGGTTCAAGCTTGACGCTGCCCTGGTTGCCACCGACGGCTATTATGAAGTGTTTATTACAGTAAACAACCAACTCAATGAGAACGCTCTCAGTGAAGCAGGTGTAACGATCACGTCTAAGTATCAGGGTTTCGTCACCGCTATGGTACGCTCTGACGTGGAAGAGTCAGCCATTCGCGCCATTCCCGGTGTCGAGCATGTCGCAAGGTCTATTACCCTGTTTACCACGGCCGATAGCGCTCGTTATTTCTCCAGGGTTGAACCCATTCACTCGGGAAGGAATTATAATTCACCCTATGACGGTAATGGTGTCATTGTGGGTGTGATTGACTGTGGCTTTGACTTTAACCACATCAACATGTGCGATGAGAATGGCGTGACACGCGTCAAGGCAGTGTATATGCCATTGGACAATAAGGGTGTTTCTCCCGTGATTAACGGTGTGCTGCTCCCCGGAAGCTGCTACGAGACCCCTGATGAGATTGCATTGCTCACGACCGATGACCCCCGTGCTACCCACGGCACCATGGTGGCTGGCGTCGCCGCTGGCAGCTATCGTGGTAACGGCATGTTCGGCGTTGCTCCCGCTGCCGATATCGTGGCCTGCGGTATTCCTGAGACGGAGCTCAGTGATGTGCGCGTGGCCAATTGCATTAGTTATATTCAGGATTATGCCAAACGTCAGGGAAAACCCTGCGTCATCAATATGAGTATTAGCTCCAATGTGGGCCCTCACGATGGCAACTCCTATTTGAACCGTGTGTGCCGTCAGGTTTCTGGCCCTGGTTGTGTGGTGGTAGCATCGGCCGGTAATGATGGACTTACCCCCGTGTGTGTGCACCGCGATATCGCCGGTAAGGATGATACTGTAACCACCCTGATGTCGGGTTTCCGCGATAGCCAGACCCGCACGGGATACGTTAATGCTATTGCACAGAACGGTATGCCCTTCAGCACCAGGTTTGTTGTGGTGGACACCCGTTCTGGTGATCTGCTGTATTCCTCAAGTGATATGAGCGTTGACGGCAATGGAAATACGTCGTTAGTTCTTTCGAGCGATCAGGACAATCTCTTGGCTACTTATTGCATTGGAAGCATTAATATGACTGGTGGATTGAACGAGAATGGCGACCCCAGCTCGCTCTATGATCTCAAAATTTCATCCCGCTCAAAGTATTACGCGCTGGGACTCCAGTTCAACAGCGAGGATGAATGCCAGTTGGCAGTGTGGTCATCCATGTATGCCTACTTTAATCAATTTGGTTTCTCTTGGGCCGAAAAGGGTACCGAGAGCGGTTCCATCAGCGACCTGGCAGCAACCGACAGTGTGATCTCGGTGGGTGCCTATAACACCAAGCAATACTTGCCCCTTGATGAGAACTCATACTACCAGCGTCCCAATCTGCCCCCGATGCACCTCTCGGAGTTCACCTCATTTGGCCCTGATGAGAATGGTATCAACCGTCCTGACGTGTGTGCTCCTGGTTCGATGGTTTATTCATCTTGCAACAGGCACGTGGAACTGCCTAATTTGGCCTACTGGGTGCCCTCATCTTGGGTAGATGACGTGGAGTATCCTTATGGCGCCGCATTGGGCACATCGATGTCGGCTCCTGTTGTGGCTGGTACGATTGCCCTGTGGATGCAGGCTGAACCCACGTTGAGCGCAGCCGATGTGCGCGACGCATTACGCCACTCGAGCTACCATGATGTCGAGGTGTTGACCACCGAGAACAGCGAGATGCGCTGGGGTACGGGTAAACTTGATGCTGATGCCGGTATGCGCTATGTGCTCCACATTGAGCCTAAGAATGGTGACATCAACAACGATGGTGACGTCAACATCAGTGACATCAATTGCATTATTGACATCCTGCTTGGCGGCTTGGTGGACAAAGACACCATGCGTCGTGCCGATGTGAACAACGATCGCGAGGTCAGCATCAGTGACATCAATGCGCTGATTGACATCATCTTGAACTGATCCTATATTCGTGAACAATAAACTTCTGATAATCATTATACTGTTGTCATTGACGGGTTCTTCCTTGGCGAGGAACCCGTTCAGTGCGTATTCAAAGTTCTCGCTCAATCATCAATCGAGCGGCAATTGTCGCATCAAATCAATGGCCGATCAGAATGATTATCAAGTGTTTATTGAAATAGACAATTCAACTGTGGTTGAGCAGTTGCAGCAGTATGGTGTGACTGTGAATAGCCAGTTTGATGGCTTTTTGACCGCAACTGTTCCATCGGCTGCTCTAAACCAGTTGGTTTCGTTACAGGGTATACGGCATATCGCGTTAGGCCGTCAGCTTCATCTATGTAATGATAGTGCCCGGTTCTTCTCAAGCGTAGAACCGATTCTTGCCGGAAATGGACTGGTAACGGCCCTCAATGGTAGTGGAGTCATCGTAGGAATGATTGATACAGGGATTGATTTCAATCACATCAACTTCTGTGACAAGGAAGGACATTCAAGGGTTTGCGCTGTGTATTTGCCTTGCGACACGACTGGCACACAGCCCATTGTGGATGACAATCCCTTGCCAGGCAGTTGTTATGAAACGCCTGAACAAATCAATCGCATGACCACCGATTGTGACAGTGCTTCTCATGGCTCGCACACGACGGGAACCGCTGTCGGCAGCTATCAGGACAATGGTTTTCATGGTGTTGCACCTGGAGCCGACATCGTTGTATGTGGTATGCCCGAGGATCAATTGACCGACGTCAATATCGCTAATTGTGTGCGTTACATCTTCGATTATGCGTCCAGAGTGGGCAAGGCATGTGTCATCAATATGAGCATTGGCACTAATGATGGCCCCAATGATGGCAGTTCGTTTCTTTGCCGCACTTTCGCTTCATTGTCAGGACCCGGCTACATCTTTGTCCTGTCGGCAGGTAATGATGGTGATTCGCCCACCTGTTTCCGCTATGGGCTGAAAGGTGTCTCCGACACTGTTACCACATTGTTGCGCAACCAGTGGGGTGGTTTACACCGCGAGGGGTATGTGAGCATGTGGAGCGATGGACCCACAGCGCACAAGTCGCGTGTGGTAATCATCAACCGCAATAGTGGAGAAATGGAGTATGCCTCACCCATAATTGGAGAGTTGGCCGAGGATAGCGTGTTCACGATTTCAAGCGAAAACGATCCCGCTTTCGCTCGCTATTATCAGGGCGAGATGTCATTTGCTGCCGCGTTGGAACCTCAATTCGAAGCCGACGGGACGATGCTTGACGAATCGATGTGGCGCTATCATTCCTACTGGGTAATGGATGCCACATCCCTTGTCGCAGGGCATTTGCTAGGCCTCCAATACATGTCGGACAAGGAAACCGAACTTACTGGTTGGTGTACCAAGAAAACTTATTTCTACACCTTCGGGCTGGCAGGGATGACTGGTGGCAGTCCAGTGGGGTCAATCAGTGACCTAGCCACTTGTGACAGTGTTATCTCGGTGGGTGCCTATTGTTCTAGAAAGAGTTATGTTGACCAAAACGGAGAGGAACGTGTTTTGACGCAAAGCACACCCAATGACATCGCTCCTTTCTCCTCTTTTGGACCGGATGAACGCGGCATCGACAGGCCTGATGTATGTGCTCCTGGATATGCCTTGTTATCATCTGCTAACCGTTATGATGCGAAGTCAGTGAGAGACTCCTGGCTTGCCGACGAAGTGGTTAACGGTGTTGCTTATCCCTATTATTCCAATCAAGGGACATCCATGTCGGCTCCCGTGGTCTCAGGTGCCATCGCATTGATGTTGCAGATTAATCCACGGCTCACGCCCTCGATGATTAAGAACATTTTCCAACGCACGTCAGTCAAGGACAGCTATGTGCTTAATGGTGACCAGAGGCGATGGGGCTCCGGAAAACTGGATGTGAACGCTGCAATCAATGATGTGATCAACCACACATTATTGCCTGGCGATGTCAATAATGATGGTGAAGTGAACATTGCTGACATCCAGGTGCTGATTGATTTGGTGCAAGGGGATTGGCATCACTTTGATGCTGCAACCCTTATCCGCGCCGATGTAAATCATGACCGTGAAATACTCATTAGTGACATTAATTGCGTTATTGATTTGATACTAAAATAAAGAAGTTATGATTGATTATATCAAAGGAACCATAGCGGAACTGAACCCCACTTATGCCGTTATTGACAACCATGGAGTGGGATATATGATACATATTTCCCTTTCCACCTATGACGTGTTGGCAAGGGTGGGGCAGGGTGAAATGGCCATGCTATATGTCTATGAAGCCATTAGAGAGGATGCCCACTTGCTGTATGGCTTTTCCAACAAGAGTGAACGCGAAGCCTTTTTGGCATTGATTTCAGTCTCTGGTGTGGGACCCAATATTGCCCGCATGATACTCTCTTCAATGAATGTCGATGAGTTCAATCAAGCCATCTCAAGCAACAATGTGGCCATGTTCAAGACGGTCAAGGGTGTTGGCGCAAAAACCGCTCAGAGAATAATAGTTGACCTCAAGGATAAAATAAAACCGACAGGTAATACGTTATTACAACAAACAGGTCAAGCTGCGGGCGAAGCCTTTGATGAGGCTCTTGCGGCACTTGTGATGTTGGGATTTACCCAGCAGGCGTCTCAAAAGGCACTTAAGTCGCTGTTTTCCAGCAATCCGACTTTGGGTGTTGAAGAGGCCATCAAGCGTGCACTCAAGATGATGTGATGTGCTTGGACATTGCGGTTTACCATCTTGACACGCTATCATGTTGAAGATTTAATGTTCATGCTGAATCGAAGAAAAATATTATTTGCTGTTGTCATTGGCGCCCTCATTGGTTTGTGGGCGGGTAATGACTTGTGGGCACAATATGTAACCAGCACATTGCCGCCTCCACCTCCACCACCAGACACACGCCCATCGGCTCAGCAACAGCGCACACCGACCTTGGACCTTCGTTTTAACGTTAGGCCCACTATTCCACAAAACTATGACGACGTTCAGGGAACAGGGGAATATAGCGCCGACTTGAAGGATCCGTCAAATATCACCTCGATGGTGGAATTTGACCCCGAAACCGGTTGCTATGTCATCCACACCCGATTGGGTGATAATGACATCGTCACCCCTTATATCATGTCGCCCGACGAGTACAGCAACATGGACTTTAGGCGATCAATGATGGAATACTACCGTAAGAAGAACGCCGAGAGTGCTCAAAACCAGGAGAAAGACCCCTTCAACTTCTTGGACATGCAGTTCGGCTTGGGACCTGCCGAAAAGGTGTTTGGCCCGGGTGGCGTGCAACTCAAAACAACGGGATCGGTTGTCATCAACATGGGTGTCAAGAGCAATTCTACCGATAACCCTGCTTTGTCGGTATCCCAGCGCCGCAAGACCTATTTCGACTTCGAACAAAAGATTCAGGCCAATATCGCTGCCACCGTCGGTGACAAGATGAAGTTCAACATGTCCTACAACACGGGAGCCACTTTTGATTTCGACAGCAAGAACCTGAAATTGGCCTATGAGGGCAAAGAGGATGAGATCATCAAGAACATCGAGGCCGGTAATGTAAGCATGACCACCGGTTCTTCGCTCATCCACGGTAGTGCCGCCCTGTTCGGTATAAAGACAAAATTGCAGTTCGGTAAGCTCACTGCTACTGCCCTTGTTTCACAACAGAACAGTGAATCCCAGACCGTTAGCAGTAGAGGCGGTTCACAAACCACCGAGTTTTATATCACTGCTGACAAATATGACCAAAACCGCAACTTCTTCCTCTCACATTTCTTCCGTGACCATTATGATGAATGGTGCTCCAAGTTGCCTCATGTCAAATCAGGTGTTCAGATCACCAGCATTGAGGTGTGGATCACCAATAAGCGAAGCAACTTTAACGAGTCGCGCAACATCATGGCTTTCATGGATATGGGTGAGGGTGACGTGAACCATCTTAATAATCAGATGTGGACTGTATCGGATAGCATCCCTGACAGAGATGCTAACAACTTGTACAAGACCATCAAGGAGTCTTATCCTAATGCCCGATACATGGACCAGGCATCTACTGAGCTTGAACCGCTCAAAGCCTATGGATTTGAGGGTGGTAACGACTACGAGAAAATTGAGAGCGCACGTCTCTTGTCCTCTGCTGATTATACGGTGAATACGAGTCTGGGTTATATCATGCTCAAGACAGCCCTGGCAAGTGATGAGATTCTGGCTGTCGCCTATACTTATACCTATAACGGTGTACCCCATAAGGTGGGTGAATTATCCAGCGAAAAATCAGAGACAGATCAATCGCTGTATGTCAAGATGCTGAAGGGTACAACCGCATCGCCCTATCATCCCATGTGGGACCTGGCGATGAAGAATGTCTATGCCCTCGGTGCTTATCAGATTCAGAAGAACAACTTTAAACTCAATATCAAGTATCTGAGTGACACTACAGGTAATGAGTTAACTTTTATCCCTGACGGTAAGATCAATGGAACACCGTTGTTACAGGTGATGAATCTGGACCGTCTGGATGCTAACCAGGAAACCAACATTGATGGTCGCTTTGACTACCTTGAGGGCTTCACTGTACAGGCATCAACGGGTAAGATCATTTTCCCTGTTATAGAACCGTTTGGTGAGCACCTGCGTTCCAAATTTGGAGATGATGCCACAGCCCGGAAGTATATTTACACCGAGCTTTATGACTCGACACTCACGGTGGCCCAGCAGTTTAGTGACAAGAACAAGTTTGTCCTCGCGGGTGAATACCAGTCAAGTTCGGGTAGCATTATCAGGTTGAATGCCACCAATGTGGCGCGTGGTTCGGTTGTGGTTACTGCGGGAGGCGTCACGCTTACCGAGAACAGTGACTATACTGTCGATTATACAATGGGTACTGTGACCATCACAAACCAGAGTATCATCGATGCAGGCACTAATATCAGTGTGTCGCTTGAAAACCAGTCCACCTTCAACATGCAGCGCAAGACACTATTGGGTCTGGATCTGGATTATGCGTTCAACAAGAACTTCCATATTGGAGGTACCATCATGCACTATGGTGAGAAGGCGATCGGCGATAAGGTGGCGATCGGTAGTGAGTTGGTCAACAATACCATTTGGGGTGTGAACATGTCCTACAACACGCAGTTCATGTGGTTGACTAACCTGCTTAACAAGATACCCACTGTCAATGCCACAGCCCCCTCAACACTGAGTTTCCAAGGTGAATTTGCCCAGTTGTTGCCACATCAGGGCAAACGAGGCTCCAACTCCGGTAGTTCCTATATTGACGACTTTGAATCGACCCAGTCTGGTATAGACATTAGAGCGCCCTATTCATGGTTCCTCTCATCAACACCTCTTGAATTTGAGGAGGCGACTTTGTCCGATAATGTGAATTACGGTAAGAATCGTGCCTTGATCTCATGGTATTATATTGACCGCTTATTCACTCAGCGCAACTCGTCTTATGCTCCAGGATACATCAAGAACGACTTGGATGCCTTATCCTATCCTTATGCCCGAGAGGTGGCTTTCAGCGAAGTATTCCCCGGCCGAGAACTCAACTATGGCGAGTCTTCGGTCATCCAGACGCTCAACCTTTCGTTCTATCCTCGCGAGCGTGGTCCTTATAACCTTGATGCTGACAATGTGGACCCCTATGATGGCTCTCTGCTCAATCCCGAGAAGCGATGGGGTGGCATCATGCGCAAAATTGAGAACACTAACTTTGAGCAATCCAATATTGAGTATATTCAGTTCTGGATGCTTGACC
Source organism: uncultured Prevotellaceae bacterium (assembly GCA_947306175.1). Lineage (GTDB taxonomy): Bacteria > Bacteroidota > Bacteroidia > Bacteroidales > Muribaculaceae > Sodaliphilus. The sequence goes on along the minus strand of CAMZFV010000001.1, from coordinate 188,694 downwards.
CGTTCATCCTCAATCCCTTGCATGAAGGTGGATATCTGTACTTTAACCTCGGTGAGGTGAGTGAGGATATTCTTAAGGACGGACGCAAGAGCTATGAGAACGGATTGCCCATTAACGGAGACTCTACCTACGTGCGCTCCACGACGTGGGGAAAAGTGTCATCACAGTCTTCATTGACTTATGCCTTTGACAACACCAACGGTGCCCGCATCTTACAGGACGTGGGCCTTGATGGACTGTCAACAGAAGAAGAGTTTGAACATCCCACTTACCGCGAATTCCTCAACAAGTTGGAGGAAAAGTTGTCTGCTTCTCCTAATTATGGTGCGATGCTGGAAGATCCATTCTCCCCGTTTAACGATCCCGCAAGCGACAACTACGCATTCTACCGTCACAATTATTACGATGCTAATAAAGCCACGATCAACGAACGTTACAAGCATTATAACAATACTGAAGGAAACTCCTTGTCGCAGAGTGACGCATCCGATTCTCAGTACCAAACTGCTCGTTCAACGCCCGATGTCGAAGACATTAACCAGGATAACACGTTGAATGAGTATGAGCGTTACTTCCAGTACAAAGTAGTCATTAAACCCGACTCCATGCAGGTGGGTATGAATTACATCACCGACAAGCAGGTGGCCAACGTTCACACACGCAATGGTGAAACCCAGCGTGCTACTTGGTATCAGTTCACCATTCCTCTGAATGACAATAAAAAGGAGAAAGTGGGCAACATCCAGGATTTTACGACCATTCGTTTCATGAGGATGTTCATGACGGGGTTCAATGATACGACCCACTTGCGTTTCGCTTCCCTCGAGCTGGTGCGTGGTGAGTGGCGCAACTACAAGTATAACTTGAACATGCGTGGTGATCAGCCCGCCAACGGATCTATCAGCATCAATACGGTGAACATCGAGGAGAATGCATCACGTGAACCAGTCAACTACGTTTTGCCTCCTGGCGTGTCACGCATCATCGACAGCGGACAGTCTCAGATTACACAGCTCAACGAGCAATCCATGCAGCTAGCTGTGGAAAATCTGGATGCTGGTGACGCTCGTGGCGTGTACCGCAATACTGATTTGGACTTGCGTACCTATAAGCGTTTGCAGATGTTTGTCCACAGTGAGGCAACTATCGATAACGAGACTAACCTGCGCAATGGTGATGTGTCGCTCTTTGTGCGCCTCGGTTCTGACGTCAAGAAGAATTACTATGAGTATGAGATTCCCTTGACATTGACTCCTGCCGGACGTTACAGTACTAACAGTTCCAATGACCGCCTCAAGGTGTGGCCCGAGGAGAACATGCTGGATATCGACCTGGATGTGCTCATCAATGCCAAGAAGCATCGCAATGCCGAGCAGATGGCAGGTGTGGAGGGCGTTGGATACTCAACCAGATTCCAGGATGTAGACGACGATCATCCCAACAACAAGGTATATGTGATGGGTAATCCTTCGTTGAGCAAGGTGCGTGTCATGCTCATCGGCGTGCGCAATAATTCACCATCAACCAAGAGTTGCGTTGTATGGGTGGACGAGTTGCGTGTCACCGACTTTGACAGCGAGGGCGGTTGGGCAGCCAAGGCTTCGATGACCTTGAATATGAGTGATATCGCAACACTCAACTTGGGATTCCACAAGGAGACCGAAGGCTTTGGCTCAGTCGATCAGAGTCTCTCCATGCGCCGACTTGATAATTACGACCAGTATAATATTGCCGTGCAGTCCGATCTGGGACGTCTCATCCCTGAGAAGGCTAAACTGCATGCTCCCATCTATTATTCTTACAGCAACGAGAGGACGACGCCCAAGTATAATCCCCTCGACCAGGACGTTAAACTCAAGGAGGCTCTTGACATCTGTGAAACCAAGGAGCAGCGGGACAGTATCATGGAATATGCCGTTACGCAGCGCACGGCCAAGAGTTTCTCGATTTCTGGTCTCAAGTTTGATGTGAAGACGATGAAGAATCCCATGCCATGGGATCCCGCCAACTTCTCGTTCAGCTATTCATTCAACAAACAGCATCTCAACGACCCGGATAATGTCTATGAGAACACCAATGATTATCGAGGCAGCATTCAGTACAGCTGGACACCCTATGCCAAGCCTTTCAAACCGTTCTCACACTTTATCAACGAGAAGAACAAGAACATGAAGTTCTTCCGTGACTGGGAATTCCGTTATTTGCCCACTAATATTGCTTTAGGTTCCAACATCTCACGCTATTACTACGAGCAACAGACTCGTAACGAGACGGGACTTACAGTTGAACTGCCGATAGCGGTCAGCAAAAACTTCCTGTGGGATCGTCAGTTCGCTTTGTCGTGGAACTTCACCAAGTCGCTTACCGCGTCTTTCAACAGCAATACCACTGCTCACATCCTTGAGCCCATCCTTGAGGATGCAGGTCAGGTGGTAAACAGGAAACTGTACCGCGATGCCTATTATGAATGGAGAGATTCGGTAATTAGCTCCATTAAGGGTTTGGGTACGCCTTGGGCTTATAACCAGTCGTTCAATCTCAGCTATAAGGCTCCTTTCAGCCAGATTCCGATATTGAGTTGGATAACGGCCAATCTCTCCTACAATTCGACTTATCGATGGGACCGCGGTACCGTTGTGGACGGTTATTCCTCAGGTAACAATATTGCCAATCAGACGGTACGTTCGCTTGAGGGTCGCTTCGCTTTGGACCAGTTCTATGGCAAGGTACCTTATCTCAAGAAAGTGGATGATAGGTTCTCAAGCAAGGGCAATAAGAAGGCTAAAGCAACCAAGAAGGAGAAGCCCAAGAAGTTCAACCGAGCATTCAGGCTGAACCCCGACTCGGTGACTGTCATCAATCACAAGTTGGGTGTCAAGAAGGTGAAGGTGCAAGCCATTACTGATGACGGCAAGCCTTTCAAGGTGGATTTCAAGGTTAAGGATAAGGATAATATTGAAATCTCGACCCTTGGCACGGAGAATCTGAAATTCACAATTACCGAGATCCAGAGTGAAGAAAGGCATAATTTCTTTACCGAAGCAGCTCAGTACACGGCAAGATTGTTGATGAGTGTGCGCAGTGTCAATGTTCGTCTGAAGCACACCACATCGCTCTCAGTGCCTCAGTTTATCCCCGAGATTGGTGATATCTTCGGCCAAACCAACCACTATGATGTGATGGCTCCTGGTCTGGACTTCGCTTTCGGTTTTGCCGGTTTGTCCTACATCGAAAAGGCGATGAGCAACAAATGGCTCTTGGGAGATGAGACACAGATCACCCCTGCAATCTATGGCAGCACCAAGGAATTCAACGCCGAAGTCCAGCTGGAACCCATAGCAGGCCTGAAGATCACGCTCACGGGTAACCGCACGGATAACAGAACAACCCAGATCCAGTTCATGTACGACAACTCGACGCCAATCTTTGGCGGCAGCTACTCCCGCACTCACGTTGCGCTGGCAACGGCGATGCAGTCAGTAAGGTCTGACGACAACTACCATAGTGCCACATTTGACAAGTTCCGTGAGAATCTCGATATTGTAGCCAACAGGATACAGGAGAAATACATGGGCTCGACCTATCCCGATATTGGATTCTTCCAAAAGCCGGAAATAAAAACCATAGCCGGTACGACCTATAGTCTTGATAATGGTGCGGTGAACAAGTCGAGCAGCGATGTGATGATACCCGCATTCATGGCGGCCTATTCTGGTAAAGACGCCAACAAGATTGACCTGAACCCGTTCCCGGGCATCAAGTCCATCTTGCCCAACTGGCGTATTACCTACGACGGCTTGATGCGAATCCCGTTCTTCAAGAAATTGTTCAAGTCCTTCGCTTTGAACCATGCTTACCAGTGTACCTATACTGTGGGTAACTACACTTCATTCACCGACTGGGTAACCATTGGTAATGGCTTGGGATTCATCGAAGGTCTCGATAATGCAGTGATTCCTTCGTCGCCCTATAACATCGCTTCTGTTACCTTGACCGAGAAATTCGCTCCCCTCATCGGCTTTACCGCGACATTTAATAATGAAATCTCGATCAATGCCCAATATGATGACCAGCGAACGCTCACGCTCAACTCGTCGGCAGGACAGCTGGTAGAAGCTTCAACTGCATCCTTCACACTGGGTGGCAGTTACAAGATTGCCAACTTCAATCAGGTCCTCAAGATCAAGAAAGTTCAGCAGAACGTGAACAATGACCTCACGTTGAACCTGAACGTGAAGATGTCGAGCAACATGGCTCTGATACGCAAGATTGACGCCAATACGGCTCAGGCCACAAGCGGTACACGCACGTGGGGCGTCAACTTCACTGCCAATTATGTGGTCAGCAAGCGCATCACGCTGGGTGCCTACTTCGACTATCAGAGCAATTTGCCGATGGTGTCAACATCATCCTATCCGACGACCAACAGCAATTACGGCTTGTCCATCAACATGTCTCTTGTTAAATAGTGATCCATCCTGACTATGATTCTCAGTCTCATCGTTTACACGGGAACCGCAGCATTGCTGGCATGGCTGGGATGGCATGTGAGCCGTCGTGAGCAACGGCTTGTGGTACAGGGTGGGGGAGAACTGCCCTTCCTGTCTTGGGAGATTGTGGCGTCATTGCTCATCTATATCGCTGTGTCATCGATCAGGTGGCTCATGTCATGGGACTATAACCAGTATTTCAGCTACTACGTGAGCATGCAATCCCTGGGAGATTACTCCAGGGAAAACTACGAGCCTGGATTTCATCTCATCACAGTGGGAATGGCTCGGGCGGGAATGCATTACGCCTTCTATTTCGGCTTATGGGCAGCACTGCACATCACGTTACTCTATTATGCGTTGAGGCATCGCAAGTGCCTACTGCCTTGGATTGCTTTGTGTATCTTCCTGGGTCCGTATTACATCCAGTGGATGAGCCTCTTGAGGCAGGCTGTCGTGGAGTGCCTGTTTGTGCTGCTCGTGGAACTCATTGTCCGACGCAAGTTTTGGCTATATCTGGTCATCACGTTGCTGGCCATGACAATTCACAAGATGGCCATTCTGCTCATCCCGCTTTATGTGATACCCTTGATCAAAGTGCGATCCATGAAGCGTTGGGTACCCTTTGCCTTGCTCTTGACATGTGTCGTCTTGGGTTCGTTCCCGCAATGGATACAATGGTGCTTTGACCGTGTCGGGCAGTTAGCTGAATATGCGGGCTATGGCCATTACTATCGCCTGTTCTCGACCGATGTGAGTTTTGCGTTCAGGGCAGTGATTGGCCCGTCACGATTGTTCCCACTGATTTCAGGCCTGATCGTCATGTGGTACTATCCCTCCATCAAGCGTGCCTTCTCTGGCGATGTGTGCATGTCTGCCTTTTACCGCTTCATGCTGCTTCACCTTGGATACATCAATCTGATGGGCAACACGACACAGTATCTGAGTCGTCCAGGTGACTTGATGCGAGGTGTGTTTCTGGTAATGGTATGCTATGCGATGTGTTACCTATGGCGGGAACGCAAGTGGTTACCCTTGTTGGCGCTCTTCTTCTTGAATTTCTACTACATCTACTATGAACTCTACAAGGCGGTAGCCATCGGTGGCAGCATCTACGCACCGGAACTCTACCACACCTTCCTCTTCTGATGCCAACACTTAGGACATATAAAAAACTCGCCCATGTTTGAGCGAGTTTTTTTTGTCATGGGATAGGGTAGAGGTTACTCCTTCTTGCCACCAAACTTGTTGTAGCTGATGTTCTCCTCTTTGAACTTGTCCTTGGGTGCTGGAGCCTCGTCAGGATAGCCGATGCGCACCACAGCCAGCGGCACAATGTTATTCGGACAGTTGAGCACGTTGGCCACCTCGGCGGTGCGTTCCATCACAGGATAGACACCCGTCCAAACAGCGCCCAGTCCCAAAGCATGGGCGGCGAGCAGCAGATTCTCGGTAGCAGCCGACACATCCTGAATCCAGAAATCGGGTAGTTTACCCTTACCGTCAGGCATGGTCGTTTTGTCGGTATCGCCACACACGGCAATCAGCAGCGGAGCATTGGTCGGCTGGCGGCCTGAAAGCAAGTTGATGGTGTTCTTGTCATCGATGACAATAAAGTGCCAGGGCTGAAGGTTAACAGCGGTGGGAGCAGCCATAGCGGCCTTGAGCACAATGTCGATTTTCTCCTGCTCTACAGGCTGGTCCTTGTACTGGCGGATGCTCGTCCTCGTCATGATGTTCTCGATAGCAGCCTGCCCCTTATCTACGGTGCCAGCGGCTTCCTTATTCTCTCCTTCTTGATGACATGAAGCCAACGCCAGCAGCGTGGCCGCGATAAATAAGATTGATTTTTTCATCTCGTAATTGAATTATGGTTAATATAACTGCGATTATCTTTGCAAAGTTACAATTTTTTTTTAATTAACAGAGAAAAAAGCAGTATCTTTGCACCCGCAAAAGTCAAATGAATAGATCTAAGTAAGCCAACTAGAAACTAGGGACTAGAAACTAGAAACTAAAATGAGTATCTGGCACAACATATTCTGTGTGATCACCGCTCCCCGCTATGGCTGGGAGGTCATCAACGAGTCCAACATCCCCGTCGGTAAGGTGTTGAAGACAGCCTATATACCTTTGCTGTGCGTGTTGGCGCTCTCTTGCTTTGTGCCCATGATCTATGACCGCACAATCTCGTTTAGCACTTCCTTGATGACGGGTATCGTGATGTTCTCGACCTATTTCATCAGCTATCACATCATCACTTACCTGCTGGGTGGTTTTTACCCCGAGTTGGTCAAGACCGAGGGCTCTACGGCACGCCTCAACGATTTCACACTCTACAACCTCATCTTTCTGGTATTGCTGATGATCCTGCGCAACCTACTGCCCAGTGACTTCACCCCCGTGCTCTTCCTCATGGTTTATCTCCCCTGGATGGCTTATCGTGGCACGCCCCACCTGTTCGTCAAGAAGAGCAAAGTGAACAAGTTTGTCGTCATCTCATCAGTATTGCTTTTAGGACTTCCTATACTCCTGAATGCCATCCTCGGCCTCTTCATTATCTGATAACTAAAGTCTAAGGTCTAAAGTCTAAAGTAAATTATGGCACGCAACAACAACCACAACAATACAATTAACATCAAGAACCGCAAGGCGACCTTTGACTACGAGATCATCGAGACCTTTACAACGGGCATTGTCCTCACGGGTACCGAGATCAAGTCCATCCGTCAAGGCAAGTGCGGCTTGACCGACACCTATTGCATGGTGATCAACGGTGAAATCTGGATCAAGAACATGTACATTGCCGAGTACAGTTTCGGTTCCTATAACAACCACACCACCCATCGTGACCGCAAGTTGCTGTTGAACCGCAAGGAGATACGCCGCATAGCACGCGACACCCAGCAGGCAGGTATCGCCATTGTCCCCTTGCGCCTGTTCATCAATGAGCGCGGCCTGGCCAAACTCGTTATCGCTACCGCACGAGGCAAGCGCCAGTTCGACAAACGCCAATCCATCAAGGAACGTGAAGACAAGCGCACCATCGACCGCATGTTCAAGCACTAGATTCTAATCAAATACAGATAACAAATCAGGCGAGCCGAATGGTCCGCCTGATTTATAATGTAATGAGGAAATACTGTCTTATCCCAGGAAGCCCAGGAGAACACCTGCGGCAACTGCCGAGCCAATCACACCAGCCACATTGGGACCCATGGCGTGCATGAGCAAGTAGTTGCTGGGATCAGCCTTCAGACCCTGGTCGTTACTGATGCGTGCTGCCATAGGCACAGCCGATACACCGGCATTGCCAATCAGCGGGTTCAACCTCTTGCTCTTGGGCAGGATAAGGTTGAAGAGCTTGACGAACAGCACACCAGAACATGTTGCAATGATAAATGCGCAGAATCCCAGGAAGAAGATAAAGATGGTCTCCTTGGTCAGGAACTGCGATGCCTGAGTTGAAGCACCCACGGTCATACCCAGCAGAATGGTGACGATGTCGGTCATGGCATTGCTGGCAGTGTGGGCAAGACGTTTGGTCACGCCACTCTCACGCAACAGGTTACCGAAGAACAACATACCCAGCAGAGGTATAGCCGAAGGCACGACAAAGCAAGTCAACAACAGACCGAAGATGGGGAAGATGATCTTCTCCAACTGGCTCACCTTGCGGGCAGGTTTCATGCGCATGAGGCGCTCCTTCTTGGTCGTCAACAGGCGCATGATGGGTGGCTGGATCACCGGCACAAGCGCCATGTAACTGTAGGCACTCACGGCAATCGCACCCATTAGGTTAGGTGCTAGTTTGGACGACAAGAAGATGGCAGTGGGACCGTCTGCACCACCAATGATGGCGATAGCGCCAGCCTGGTCGGGCATGAAGCCCAGGAACAAGGCAATCATGTAGGCACCGAAGATACCAAACTGGGCAGCCGCACCCACAAGCATCAGCTTGGGGTTGGCAAGAAGGGCGCTAAAGTCGGTCATCGCGCCGATCCCCAGGAAGATTAGAGGTGGATACCATCCGTTGCGAACACCTTGATACAAGATGTTGAGCACGGAGCCCTCCTCATAGATGCCGATCTCGTTACCCGGCTGGAACGGAATGTTACCAATCAGGATACCGAAGCCGATGGGCACGAGCAGCATAGGCTCAAAATCATGCTTGATGGCGAGGTAGATGAAGAACAGACCCACCAAGATCATGATCAGGTTAGTAATGTCAAAGTTGTAGAATCCGGTGAAGTGCCAGAAATCCAACAACTTTGTGAACAGGAAATTGTCAAGCAGTATCATGGCTTTTCTCCTTTATCCTATTACCATGATTGTATTGCCCTCGAGTACCGAATCCTCCTTCGATACCTCGATGCTCTTGACAGTACCATCAACGCCGGCGTGAATCTCGTTACCCATCTTCATGGCTTCGAGGATGCACACCACGTCGTCGGCCTTCACTTGCTGACCCACCTTAACGAAGATGTCCTTGATGACGCCAGGAAGCGGCGACTCAATCACGTGACCGCCTCCAGCGGCGGGAGCGGCCTTGCGGGCTGCAGGCTTGGGAGCGGCAGCAGGTGCCTCGCTCACAGCAACGCGCTTAACGGCAGGAGCGGCCTTGGGCTGCTCGGGCAACTCAACATCGTATGCCACGCCGTTGAGCTGGATATGGGCGATGTTGCCCTCTATGTTCTCGATGGCAACATTGTACTCGTTACCATTGATTTTATATTTATATTCCTTCATTGGTTTTTAAGTTTTTAGTCTTTAGTCTTTGCTTTCTAGTTTAGCCTCATTAGGTGGCGGATGCCAACTAGGGACCAGAAACTTTGGACTTTAAACTGGTTTTATTTCTTGATAACGGGTAATTCACGCATTAGGCCGGGCTTAATAGACCAGGCAGTACCTTCACGGGGAGTCAACGTCAAAACGCCGCTCTCATTATCGTGGGCATTCAGGTGCTGATACAGTGCGAAGCAGATGGCTGCCATTTTCTCACCGTCAAGGTCGCCACTGGGTGCTGTCACTGCGGCAGCAGGGGTGGCAACTGGAGCTGAGGCTTGCTGCTTATTCTCGGCCTGCAAGTTGCGACTGGCAAACTTGCCGAAGAGCTTGAAGCAGATGTAAAGCAGCGCGAGAGCGCTAAACACTACCGACATAGCCAGCAGGGCAATCCAGAAACCATGAGGATCCTTCACGTGGAAGGCTTCAATGTTCTCGTTTACCTCGCGGATGTTGAAATTGCCTTTAGTGATAGCGGTCTCGAGGGTCTTACCGTCCTTCACAGTCCAGATGGAATCAACAGGGATGTTGTCATCAAGAACAGTGGGAAGTGAACCTTCGGCCTTGACTGCATAGGTCTCGCCAGGCTGGAGTGACGCGGGAATCGTCACGTCGTCAACCAGGTCACCATTCACATCATAGAGGGCCACATAATTGTCCTGGCCAGGCTTGAGGGTAAAAGGCAGGTGGAATGTACCAGCCTTGATGTCGCCATCGGCCTCCATGACAAAGTGTGTGCGAGGAGCGATCTTGGTGTTGCGTTCATCACCACGAGGAATCTCATAGATGTCCATGGGACGCTCCTTGCACCATTCGATCAGCACCTTGTTAGGCTTCATCTTAGAAGTGTCCGTCACCGCCTTGATGTGGCTTGACACCTCATCGCGGCTTAAGGTGGTGATGAACATCTTCTCGACGGCATTGGTGCTGTAAGATGAGTTGTAAAACTCAATCCAGCCATTGCCGCCCGTGCTGTCCTGCTGTACCATCACCTCATTGATGCGCACGTTTTTACGCCCTTGGGCTAACGTGGGCAACGCAAGGATGGCACAAAGCAGTAATAATGTCAATGCTCTTTTACTCATAACAGTCTGCATTGATGGTTTACAGAGGAATATTACCGTGCTTCTTGGCAGGGTTGGTCAACTTCTTAGTACGCAGAACCTCCAGAGCGCGGATCACGCGGAAGCGGGTGTTACGCGGTTCAATGACATCATCGATGTAGCCATAGCGGGCTGCATTGTAAGGCGTGCAGAAGAGGTTGTTGTACTCGTCTTCCTTCTCCTGGATGAACTTCTTGCCAGCCTCAATGAGTTCCTTAGCCTTGGCTTCGTCGCCAGCAGCCGTGGCCTCTTCGGCTTGGGTCTTGAAGTTCTTGCTGTCCTTGGCATAGAGGATCTCGGCAGCACCGGCAGCACCCATCACAGCAATCTCAGCGCTGGGCCATGCGTAGTTCAAGTCACCGCGCAGCTGCTTGCAGCTCATCACGATGTGTGAACCACCATAGCTCTTGCGCAGGGTAACGGTCACCTTGGGCACAGTAGCCTCGCCATAGGCATAGAGCAACTTAGCACCATTCATGATGACAGCATTGTACTCTTGTCCAGTACCGGGCAGGAAGCCAGGCACGTCAACGAGGGTTACCAAGGGGATATTGAAGGCATCGCAGAAGCGGACGAAGCGGCCACCCTTCTTCGAAGCGTTCACGTCGAGCACACCTGCCATGCAGTTAGGCTGGTTGGCGACAACACCGACAGCCTGGCCGTTGAAGCGGGCAAAGCCAACGATGATGTTCTTGGCAAAGTCCTTATGAACCTCAAGGAATTCACCATTATCGACGATGGCACTGATGACCTGATACATGTCGTAGGGGTCATTGGCGCTCTCGGGGATGATGTTGTTCAGAGCATCCTCTACGCGGTCGATGGGGTCGGTGCACTCCACACGGGGGGCCTCCTCCATATTATTGCTGGGCATGTAGCTCAACAGCTGACGGATGATTTCGATAGCCTCTTCCTCGGTCTCAGCAGCAAAGTGAGCCACACCGCTCTTGCTGGCGTGTACGCTTGCGCCACCCAACTGCTCCTGGGTCACATTCTCACCGGTAACGGTCTTCACCACCTTGGGACCGGTAAGGAACATATAGGAGAGACCCTTGGCCATGATGATGAAGTCGGTCAAGGCAGGGGAGTAAACAGCACCACCGGCGCAGGGGCCAAGGATAGCACTGATCTGAGGAATAACACCTGATGCGTTAATGTTGCGCTGGAAAATCTCGGCATAGCCTGCGAGGGCGTTAACGCTCTCCTGGATGCGGGCACCGCCTGAGTCGTTAAGACCAACGACAGGTGCGCCCTGCTTCATAGCGAGGTCCATCACCTTACACATCTTCAATGCCATGGTCTCACCCAGCGAACCACCAATGACGGTAGCATCCTGGGCAAAGACATAAACCAGGCGACCGCCAACGGTTCCGAAACCGGTTACAACGCCGTCGCCGTCAAAAGTCTTCTTCTCCATGCCGAAGTTGGTGCAGCGGTGCTGAACAAACATGTCCAGTTCCTCAAAGCTGCCCTCGTCAAGGAGCATATTGATGCGCTCACGAGCAGTGAATTTGCCCTTCTCATGCTGCTTGGCAATAGCTTTTTCACCACCGCCCAGGCGCGCTTTCTCACGACGCTCAATCAGCTCTTGGATTTTTTCAAGTTGTTTTCCCATTTTATTCTTTCCAGTTTTGTAGAGACGCAAAATCTTGCGTCTCATGTTACTAACTGCTAATAAGCTAAATGTTTACTTATTGGGATTTTCGCAGAGTTCTACAAGAGCACCACATGTGGTCTTGGGATGCAGGAAGGCGATGTTCAGGCCCTCAGCACCCTTGCGGGGCTGAGCGTCAACAACACGGCCACCCTTCTCCTGTACCTCGTTCAATGCGTTCTGTACACCGTCCTGAACGGCAAAAGCAATGTGCTGGATGCCGCCACGGCCACCGTTCTTTTCAATGAACTTGGCGATAGCACTCTCGGGAGCAGTTGCTTCGAGAAGCTCAATCTTGGTCTGACCTACCTGGAAGAAGGCGGTCTTTACCTTCTGGTCAGTTACTTCTTCAATGGCAAAGCACTTGAAGCCCAGCATGTTCTCGTAGAAAGGGATAGCCTCCTCGAGTGAGGTAACAGCGATTCCCACGTGTTCGATGTGCGAAATGTTCATAACTTTCTGTTTTTTAATAGGTTATTGAATAGAATTAAGTGAATTTTCAAAATATCGTACAAAATTACAAAAAATATATTTTATATAATGTAGCAATGCACCGAAAACATTGACTGTCATCGGTGAAAATAACATTTTTTTAACTAATGAAATTATGATTTAGATGATGGGCTATTTCAATCGGTAAAAATAGCCTAGCGTCACCATCACGGTCATGGAGTTGGAACTTGAGAATACGTCGGTTTTATGACTGGAGAAAACATCAGTCAGACCATAGTAAAAGCGGCCTTCCAGCAATAGAGACTGTTTTGCGTTCAGGTTGATTTCCATTCCGGCGCCGCCACAGATGCCATAGTCCAGCCGATTGTTGATTTTCATCGTCATTTGCTCGATGTGACGGGCATTCTTGACGAAGTAATCCATCGAAGCGGCCTGTTGATAATCAAAGTTAGAAGAAATGCCGTCACCAAGCATGATGTTCAACTCCGGTCCCAAATTAAAGAAGCCTTTAACCCGCTGGTTTCCAAAGAAGATATGCGTCATGATGGGCAATTCTAAATACGTGAAGCGGTGACTGTAGTTGTAGTCAGCATCGTCGTAGGCTTCTTTCCAGCCGCGTTGCGTCACATTGAGTTCAGCAATTAAACCGAAATTCTTCTCCTCAATGTAACGGAACATCGCTCCTGCAGTAATCCCAGGCAACATGGATTGCTGTACTGAGGGGTTGAAATTGACTTTAGAAAATGTCGCACCTGCTTTACCACCGACAGCTATAGTTCCCTCATAATGAGTCTGAGCTGTGATTGGTAATGCAGCTAATACAGCGATGATGATAAACGCTAAGCGTCTCATTTCACATTAACGGTGATTTGATGATCGGGGGAGAAATGGACTATATCGACAGCTTGATTAGTAAAGCCACGCCAGTTGTCACCACGCTCCCAACGGAAACTGGTCTGCACACCCTCATACAAGGGGGTGTCCTCATCGATGCGTCCGTCAACGCCCAAAGACTTGAGCAGATACATACCGGCATCCCAGCCATAAAGGGCCATATAGGGCTCACCCTTCAACGGCTCACCATCATAGTTGGCCTTGTAGGCGGCATCCAGATTGCGGGTGCGGTAACCCTTTGCATTAAAGAAGCGCGAGAACATATAGGTATCAATATCCTGCAAATCAGTCTGATAATCCTTGAGATAAAGCACATACTCAGGATAAGCGATGAGTGACAGATCACAGTCAAAGCGCTCGCTCTTGACCTCCTTGAGGGCTTTCACGAATCTCTTGATGAGGTTCTTGTCACCTGATGAGGGAATAAAGACATATTTTGAACCCGGGTTCATCTTGTTGGAGATGTCGTCATAGGTCAAGTCACCATTCACGTTTATCGTGGAGGTGTTATATTTCTTGTGGGTGATGTGGTTGCGGATGTGCTCAAACATCTCCTTGTCATTATCGCTTGCGGCATTCAGGAAAATCACGTTATAACCCTTGAACTGCTCATCAAACCAGCGCATCACATTGTGCATCAGCTCACCAGTGGGCGTATTCACCTGATAGACGTAGGGATTGTCCAGGTAGTCCTCATTCTTGGTCGTGAAGCAGTTAAGCACGGGCACACTATTGGTCTTGCCGAAAGCGTTGATCCTTGACAGTTGCTGAGGTTCGCTGGGTGCAATAATGAAATTCATCGTCTTGAGTTCAGGTAATGCCAGGATACTGTCGGTGACATTCAGGTTGTGCTGGGTGTCATAGACTTTGAGGTTGAAGTGCTTAGGACAATCCTTTGCGGCTTCATCAAGCGCAAGGAGGAAACCTTTATAGAAATCGGTGTAGAGATAGGCCTGTTTGGGCGGAGCGCTCTTATGCAGCTGGAAGGGGAGGATCATGGCGATGTTTACCTCGTTCTCCAGTCGTTTGGCGACCAGATTGTCATACAGATCTTGGATGCGGGGCTCATAGTAGGCACGCAACTCATCCAGGGGTATGGTAGCCATCTCGCCAGTCACTCGCTCGGCAAAGTGCTTGGGCAAGATGATGGTTTTGCCTTTCTTGACCTTTTTCAAGTCAGGGTTGGCTTCCTTGAGTTCCTGCTCGGTGATGCCATTATCGGCTGCTATTGAGGCATAAGTCTCTCCACGTTTAACCTCGTACTTGTAATTGCGTCGGCCCTCGCGCTCATAGATGAACGGCAGTGCCGAGTTAGGCACGACTTTCACTTTGGTGCCTGCAATGTATTCGTCAGGCTTGAGGCCGGGATTAGCGGTAATGATGCCCTCGATTGTGGCGTTGTATTGCTTAGCGATACTGTAAATGCTCTCGCCGTCCTGTATAGTGTGGAAAACCGCGTCGGTGGCTGTCGGTACACTTACCTGAGGGATGCTCGAATTGCTGCCGAAGGCATCACGCACCTGTTGGTTGGCATCATTGGCCTGGTCGGGAATGATCAATTTCTGACCTATTTGGAGTCCTTTCTCTGCTTCGGGGTTGGCTGCAATAAACTCATCGACAGTAGTACCATAGCGTTTAGCAAGACCATAGAGGGTTTCACCTTGCACAACTTTATGGATTCTTACTTGGGGGGCGGTGACTTGCTGTGGCACAACATCTCCCTCATTGACAGGGAAATGCAGGGTCATTCCGTTGGTTATTCCATCGGCAGCATCAGGATTATTCTTGATGATATAGTCCTTGGTCACGCCAAGTTTGGCGGCAATGTCATAAATGCTCTCGTTGGTACCAGTCACATAATAATATAACTCTATGCCGTCAATGTTGGTTTTGGGCAAGTTTAATTGAGCCTGAGACGATAAAGCGGCAAAGGCCATCACGGCCAACAGTATGATATTCTTGATTTTCATAATCAGATGATTGTCTATTTATGCTTAAAGTAATGGTTTAATATTTTGCGTCACAACGGCACAAAATATGTGGCAAATTTAGTAATTATTACACAATTTGCCACGCTAAGAGAATGATTTTTTAAGAAATTTCAATATCAAAAAGTCACTTGGGATTTACCACGCGGTCACCAATAATGGCCGCTAACTTATGCCGCACACCGTAAAGCTCCTGCAATTGCTCCATGAGTTGCGGCAGCTGCTCAGGACTGGCGTGCGCAATTTGGTCCTTGACCTCGTTGATCCTCATTACCAACAGTGCATTTTTCCAGTTGTAGATGCGCTCGGGAACAATGCTTTGAAGTTTGTCACGTTCCTCTACGATAACGGCATACTGAGTGTGGATCTTACTGAGTTGCGGCATGTTGTCGGTGGCCAAATCGCAAGCCAACTGGCGCACGTCATCATCGTCAATAGAGCAGAGCACCTTCATCAGGTAACCACTTCTATACTCGGTTTGCTCGTTATTGTCCATGACATTGGCTTTAGCTAGAACGTTTTTCTCTTTACGTTCCTGAGCATTAATGAGTGCGGCACTGTCTAATGCTTCGGGCTCCTCGTCATCAGTTTTAGCCATTTCCTCGGCAATGTATTGACGGGTTCGCTCTTCCAACTTGACCTTGAACTCCTCTAAATCGCTGTAAAACGGTGTAATGTACTGCTTGGCAATCTCAAAAGTGCGGAGATATAACTGGTCACTGAATGACATGCTGTCAAGCATCAGTTCATTATTAATGTACTCCAAAACTGTCGTTGGACGCATCGAACCGTCTTCATATTGTGTATCAGCCAAGTAGCACATGCCATAGTTGACAATCAACCTGATGACCTCTCGCTCCTGAACATGGACTCCATTAGCCACATTCGCGGTGGCAGCAGTGGCCAAAGGTGACGTCTCAACAGGTCCCACCTCCGGAGTGAAATCGTCGGGTAGGGGGGCAGGTGGCATATCATCTGGACCAACAACTTGCGGGACATTCTCGCCCGATTGTGCTGCCATGCGCTGCTCTCGGGCCTGTTGTTGCTGACGCTCTTTGCGCCATTGTTCCTGGTATTTGCCGCGATAATGCTTGATCTGTCGCAGGATGGCCTGTTCGTCCATGCTGAACATGTTGCTGCATTCCTTGGCATAAACCATTCGGGCAATCTCATCAGGGATGAGGGCAATGGACTTGACCACATCGGTAATGGCTGCAGTTCGCTTGATGGGATCATTCTTGGCGTCCTTGAGCACCACACTTGACTTGAAATTGATAAAGTCAGCCTCGTTTTCTTCTATATATTGCTCGACTTCGGCGTAGCTGTGTGCACGAACGAAGGTATCCGGATCGTCTTCGGGGGGTAAGGGCAATACCTTGATGTTCAGACCCTCCTTGAGCAACATGTCCACACCGCGGATGGCCGCCTTGATACCTGCAGCATCACCGTCAAACATCTCAGTCACATTGTTTGTAAAGCGGCGAATGGCATGGATATGTCCCTCGGTCAATGCAGTACCCGATGAGGCGATAACGTTCTTGAATCCTGCTTGGTGCATGGAAATGACGTCTGCATAGCCCTCCACAATAAAGCATTTGTCCGCCTTGCTGATTTCACGCTTAGCTTGATATAGACCATATATGACATCTCGCTTGGAATAGATGACAGACTCGGGTGAATTGACATATTTGGCAATATCCTTATCCTTCTTGAGCGTTCTGCCGCCAAAGGCGATCACCTTGCCGGCAATGTTCATGATCGGGAACATCACGCGACCGCGGAAACGGTCTCGACCTCCGCCACGACCGTCGGCAATACACAATCCCACATCGAATAACAACTGAGGATTAAATCCTTGAGCAACTGCGGCTTTATAGAAATCGTCATACCCCTCGCTGGAATAACCTAAACGGAATTCCTTGATGGTCGCATCATTAAACCCACGTTCTTTGAAATAGGTCAATCCGATGTCCTGACCTGCCTGGGTTTCATGCAGTTGCTTCTCGAAATAGGAACAAGCCCACTCGTTGAGCATAAGCATCGCTTCGCGCTCGGTCTGAGCCTGCTTTTCCTCGTCGGTGAGTTCTTTTTCCTGAATCTCAATGTGATACTTGCGGGCAAGGTAACGCAGCGCTTCAGGGTAACTGAGCTGTTCATGCTTCATGATGAAGTTGACCGCACTGCCACCTTCACCACAAGCAAAGCACTTACAGATTCCCTTGGCCCGCGACACATAGAATGACGGCCTGCGGTCATTGTGGAACGGGCACAGCCCTATCCAGTTGGCTCCGCGCCGCTTAAGCGCCACAAAGTCGCTCACCACATCGACAATATCGGCGGTGTCAAGAATCTGCTGTACTGTATTGTGGTCTATCATTATCTTTTTTACGGTTGAGAGGTTTCTCCACAAACGGCATCGGGAATCAACGCTTGGTCAACAGTCGAAACACCATGCAGTCTCAGTTCCATCGCATCACCCTTGAAAGTAGCGCGGAAGGCTTTGGCGTCACCATCCATCATGGCCAACGATTGCCTGTAGGTGCCGATGGCCTCCTCGGTTCGTCCTTGGCACAGCAGTACGTGGCCGCGGTTGAGCATATCTTGGGCTGTAGGCTTGTCGTCTCGCTCAATGCGGTCATAGTAATCAAGAGCGCGGTCATAGTCGCTCAACAGGAACGAGCACCATGCGATAGGACGCCATGCACGATGTTTTGAGCCTTCCATCAAGTCGGCCTTGAAATATTGTTGCAAGGCTTCGCTGGTGCGGTTCTGCTCCAGCAGCACATGTCCGATGGTTAACGTCAACGAGACGTTGTCGGGCGAAAGCGCATCTGCCCGCTTGTAATATTCAAGGGCTTTTTCAGTCTTGCCAAGGCTACGGTAACATGCCGCGATGTGTCGGATGTTCCAGACATCTTCCTCGTGCAACAATTCGTATCGCTTATAATAATTGAGTGCTTGGCTCATCTTGCCTGCATTCTGGTATGCGAAACCAATTTTCTGGTAGATGTGCCCATCAGTGACTTCATCCATTCCTTCGAGGCGGGTGAAACACTTGATGGCGTCATCATAGAACGCGTTCTTGAAGTACAATGCGCCCAGCAATTCCAGCACGTGGGCATCACGGGTGACTTGAGCCAAGGGCAGACAGTCGGTCATATCCAACCCAGGGTCATCCATTATGGCGATGAATTCACGACGGCGAGAGAACAGCTTGAAGAAGCGGTACAAATCCTGCACAAAGGCATTGATAACGCTCACACGGCGCTTGCGCTCATCCGGCAATTCAGACTGCTTTGCCTCGTTCAAGGCGGCGTTCTGTTCTTCCAGTTGTGCCGACATCATTGTGCGTTGTGACTCGGGCAAGGCTCCCAGCGACAGGCAGAATGAGTATTTGTCGCTATTGCACAAGTAGGGTGCATGTTGTATCACCTCGGCAAGATTCATCTTGCTGGCTCCCAAATTCTCAACCACCGAAGAATGGGCGGCATAGAAAGGCAAAAACCAGTTACTCAATGTCTTAAAGAACGGGAAGGTCTTCAAATGGGCAAATGTGGCAATGAACACGTCACTTCCCTCCAGTTGCATCTCGTTAAATTCTTCAATGCGTTTGGTGATGCCGCTCTGATCCAGCCAGTCTTGCCATTCGGGATTAGCCTCGATATCGCTCAAGTCAATGATTTGAGAGTCTTTATCCTTGAGTTTGTCGATGATGTCGGGGCGCATCTTCATGATGTTGGGGATGAGGTCGTTGCGCACGCGTTGTTTCACATTCTCGGTATTGCGGGAACGGGCAAGCTGCACCTGGATACTCCACACGTCATGATTAAAATCAGGCGTGTCAAGCATGGTGGCAAGACGTGTCTGTATGCTCTTAGAAGACGATGTGCGTTTACGATGAGCCAACAAGGTGAGCATGGCACAAGTCAAGGCGCGCAGCTGCACCTGTAAATCATCGCTCAGCGAGTAGGTTTCCAGCAGGATGAGCAATTTGTTCTCATCATAGAATTTCATCAGTCCCAGGAACAGTGCCGAGACAATCAGGCATCGGGTATGTACCGGCAGGATATCGCCTGTGATACACAACTTGAGCGTTCCAGCATCATCACTCGACATGGGGAAGGTGGACCACACGCGATTAAACAGCTTGGTTTCCAATTCCTCGGCTTGGCGCAAGCGTGACAAAATGACATGACTGTCACCCTGTTGTTCGGGAGAGATTTGAACAAGAGACAATTCCTTGAGCGTTTCACGATATTTCTCCACAATATTGACCAGAGACGAGCCTGCGAGTTCACGCCGACGCACATAAAAGACCTCGGGACTTGTAGCATCCAGCAAGCCGATGTAGCTTTGGTCATTCAGCGTGTATAACGACTGACGGATACCCGACAAGATTTCGTCGCGTTGAGGATCCATCACGCCTTGCTCTAAATACTTGAGCATAAACGTGTAGGAAATGCGCAGGCGTTCCAACTCATCATTCAAATCACCGCGTCCCAGTTGATTGACCAAGTCAGAGACTAGAGCGAGTGCATCGCTCACCTCGGCATCATTGATACATTGAGTTGCTTGACGATGGGTATTTTCTATTTCTTGAATGGTCATTTGGTCGTTTGCATTTGATTTTCTTGTGGAGACATAGCAAATATGATGCAAAAATAATAATAAATGCGTTTTATAGCGAATTTTCTTGGTGATTTATGTTCATTATAGAAATATTTCCGTAATTTTGCGCAAAATTAGTCACTACAAACTATTAAAATATCTAATTTATGGTTATTCAACGTATCCAATCGATTTACCTGCTCATTGCAGTGATTCTAATGGTAGTATTCGCCTTTTTCCCCGCTTTGACGTTTGAGCTGGCTGACAAGACTGTCCTTTACGGAGCTCTTGAAAGTGGAAGGGCTGGCAACTTGCATGTCAACGCATTGCTGATCACGCTCATTATCCTTATCTCTTTGTTGGCGTTCATTGACATTTTCCTCTTCAAGAATTTGCAGCGCCAGATGACGGTCTGCTTTGTTGACATCATCATCGGGCTTGCCATGCTGATTGCCATCTGCGTACAGGCATTTATTGTGAACAACCGTACGGGCTGGACTGTTACATGGCATTGGTATGTGCTGCTGCCTGTGCTGTCAATCATATTCCTGATGATGGCCCACAAGGCGATGTCTAACGACAAGAAAAAACTGCGTGACGCCGATAGGCTCAGGTAATAGACACTTATTATTCAAAACAACGAACTAATCACTCGACCCTTAAAAACACTGACAGGCGATGATTACTGCGATGATAATCGTCTTTGTGATTGGCTACTTGCTGATTGCATTGGAACACCCTCTCCACATCAATAAGGCGACTTTTGCTCTACTGATCTGTGGTATCATGTGGAGCATATATGCCTTGTTGGGCGACAATCCTCACATCCATGAGGCCATTGTGACGCAGTTGGGCGACACGTGCGAGATTGTGGTGTTCCTCATCGGCGCCATGACCATTGTGGAAATTATCGACCGTTATGGCGGGTTCTCTTTTATTACCGAGAATATCCACGCCAAAAGCAAGAAACAATTGTTGTGGATCCTGTGCTCGTTGTCCTTCGTGATGTCGGCTGTGCTGGATAACATGACCACCACAATCATTATGGTGATGATGTTGCGCCGCTTGCTCAGTGACCAAAAGGATCGATGGCTCTTTGCCGGCTTGATTGTCATTGCCGCTAACGCTGGCGGTGCTTTCTCGCCCATCGGTGACGTGACCACGATTATGTTGTGGATGGATGAGAAGGTTTCTTCCGTAGGTCTTATTATCAACCTGCTCATTCCCAGCATTGTGGCTATGGTGGTTCCTGTGTTCATCGCCCAGTACTTCATCAAGGAAGGAAAGATGCAGACCCTGACCACAATGGCTGACAAAAACCCTGGTCTGCATGAGCGCCATCCCCACCTGAGCAAGGCAATGCTCATTATCGGCATCTCTGGCCTGTTGTTTGTGCCTATCTTTAAGACCATCACGGGTCTGCCTCCCTTCATGGGCATCGTGCTTTCGCTGGGTGTCATTTGGGGCGTGACCGAGATTTGGGTAAAGCGATTCAAGATTGACTCCAAGATGGGTGGCCGTGTTTCATCGGCGCTTCATACCATCGACATGCCCACCATCTTGTTCTTCTTGGGCATTCTGATGGCCGTTTCGGCTCTCTCTGAGGTGGGTGTGCTGAATACGCTTGCCGACGAGATGAACACCAAGTTACATCAGCCCGTGTTAATGACCTCAATCATAGGCGTCCTGTCGTCAATTGTCGATAATGTGCCGCTGGTTTCGGCATGTATCAAGATGTTTGAGACCATGGCTCCTGCTGGCACGACCGACCCCTATCTGATGACCTTTATCGAGGATGGCTTGTTCTGGCACTTGTTGACCTTCTGTGCCGGTGTCGGTGGTTCATTGCTGATCATCGGTTCGGCTGCAGGTGTAGTGGCCATGGGTATCGAAAAGATTCCCTTCTTCTGGTATGTGAAGAAGATCACCCTACTTGCTCTCGCAGGCTATGTCGCTGGCATCCTCATCATTTGCTTGGAAAGTCTATTCCCGATCTTCCTTCAGACTGCTGGTTAGCTTCGCACACGCGTTTTATTAGGATATGACAACCCCACGGCGACATGACACCGTGGGGTTGTTTTTCATTTTCTTTCTAGTGGATTTATTTTTTGGGCTGATCCTCGTCTTCCAGAACAAGGCTCTTGGCACGGTAAGTCCAGTTGTAGCGCTTGTAGATGTCAACCAGGTGGGGCAGGCGTGACTTGAAGTTCTGATAGTCCTTCAGCTCTGGTTGGAGCCACTGCACTTCTGCAAGAGCTGCCATGCGAGGCAACACCTGATACTGGACCTGAGGCTCACAGGTGATATATTCAGTCCATACGTTAGCCTGGACCCCCAGGATGTGACGACGCTTATCGGCAGGCAAATCGCTGGCGACAGGCTCAAAATCATAGACCTTCTTGAGCGTATTGCAGCCGCCGAAAGCGGTTGGTTCATTCCACGTTTTGCTCGTCTGGTAATAGTCAAAATAGAGTGGATCCACAGGGGTCATAATCACGTCATGACCGAGGTTGGCACCTCTGGCACCTGGCTCGGCTCCTCGCCACGACATAATTGTTGCGGTGATGTCCACATTGCAGTCAAGCAGTTCATCCCAACCGATAATGCGTTTGCCATGCTGGGCAAGATATTCTTGGATTTGTGTTGTGAACCAGCCTTGCAGGCGGGCTTCAGCGCTCTGTTTTCCTTCTGCGCTTATGCCAATGTCCCTGATGCGCTGCTGGCACAAGGGACATTCCTGCCAGCGCACACGGGGAGATTCATCGCCACCAATGTGGATATATTCACAGGGGAAGAGCTGCATCACCTCGTCAAGCACATCCTTGACAAATTGAAGCGTGTGGTCCTTACCCACACAAAGAATGTCATCCGTCACCCCCCACAGGGTCCATACCTCGTAGGGTCCGCCAGTGCATCCAAGTTCGGGATAGGCCGTGAGTGCAGCGACCATGTGCCCAGGCATATCAATCTCAGGGATGATGGTAATATAACGTTCAGCAGCATAGCGCACAATGTCGCGGATCTCCTCTTGAGTGTAATAGCCGCCATAGCGGATGCCGTCGTTCACAGGTGAGTTATGGCCCAGCGTGGTGCCGTTGCGCCAGCCGCCCACCTCGGTCAAGCGGGGATATTTTTTGATTTCCACTCGCCAACCCTGGTCATCGGTCAAATGCCAGTGCAGGCGGTTCATGCCATGCAACGCCATGATGTCGATGTAGCGCTTCACGGTCTCGACCGAGAAGAAGTGGCGCACGCAATCCAAATGCATGCCACGATAGCTAAAGCGGGGGCTTGAAACAATTTGTGCAGCCGGGAGTTGAATAGCCTGAGTATTACCCACGGGAAGTGACTTACGCAACGTCTGAATGCCATAGAAGACGCCAGCTGGCGATTTGCCGCTGATTTCCACGCCTTTTGGGGTAACTTGAATGCTATATCCCTCGTCATTGCCCTCCTTAGGGTCGATGAGCAATGAAATGTTGCCATTGCGGTCAGCAGGGGAGACGCTGGATTTTGGGTCTTTACAAGGGCGAGTGCTCAGGTGGATTCCCGTCAACTCCTCCACATATTGGCTCAGCATAGCGGCATTACGCTCCATATCGCGGTTGCCCATCGGATAGTTGACAACACACTGCTCAGTCAGCCTGAAATCAGCGCTCTTGATCCCATCAATTCTCTCAGGCAGCGGTACCACCCGGTAATCCGCCTTGCTGTCCTGTGCCAACGATGCAATGGCTACTAAAGTCATCAGCAGGCCTGCTATTAACCTTCTAAAAATCATTGCTCTATTTGTTTAAAACCACGAATTACGCCAATTTACGAATCGATGAAAACAGGAATTCGTATGATTAGCGTAATTCGTAGTTAATGTAATAATTGTATTACTTAGTGGGTGAGGGGGGAGTAGTCCTGGCCGTAGCGCAGCATCTGGTCGATGTAGCCTTCGGTGTAGGAGATCTTCACGTCGATGAGCTTGCCATTCTTGTCATACACGGGGGTGTAGATGGGGTTGACAAAGCCCTTGTAGGGGGCAATGTTCAGGCCCTCGTAGCGGGCGAGCACTTCCTTGTGGATGGTGGGGTCCACCTTCACGCCGTAGGTCTCGACGAGCTGACGACCAGCCTCGTAGTCACCTTCGCTCTTGATGCGCTGGATCTCGGCGAGCAGCTCACCGAACAGGTCACGCAGCTTCAAATAGTCGTTCACCTTGATATAGGTCTTTCCATCACGTTTCACATACTCGATAACGTTGTCCTTCAAGCCCTTCTGGTAGCACCACTCGCTGATGAGTTTGCGGTTGCGCATGTGGGCCTCCTCGATGTCCTTACCTGGCTCGATGCGGGTGAGCTGGGTCATCAGGCCGTTCATAATGTATTTGTAATACTCTGCCTTGTAAGTGTCCTTGTCCTTGAAAATGCCGAGTTCAATCAGCTTGGGATCAGCAAGGTAATAGAGGGCAAACAAGTCGGCGCGGGCCTCCTCAAGGGTGGAGCCATGGGCCTTGAGAGCATCCTGGTCAACGCCAGGGAGCAACTGTCCCGAAGCATGGCCCAGACACTCGTGCAGGTCGGTGTGGAGAGCGTCGGCGAGGGCAAGGTAGTTCTTCATGAGTTCCACCTCAACGTCGCTGTAAGCAAACTCCTCATTAAAGCCAGTGCCGGCAGCCACCTTGTTGTAGGCATCGGTGATATTGTCGATAGAAACCGACTTCGAGCCGTGCTGAGCACGGATCCAGTTGCTGTTGGGCAGGTTGATGCCGATGGGGGTGGAGGGATAGCTGTCACCTGCCAGGATGGCAGCGGTGATAACCTTAGCGCTCACACCCTTAACGTTTTTCTTCTTGAAGCGGTTGTCAACGGGCGAATTGCTCTCGAAGTACTGGGCATTATCGCTGATGAGCTTGGAACGGCGAGAAGCAGCCTTGTCCTTGAAGTTGACCATGCCTTCCCATGAGCCGGTCATGCCCAGGGGATCGCCGTAGCTCTCAATGAAGCCGTTGATGAAGTCCACATCACTCTTAGTCTCCTCGGCCCACATAATGCTGTAGTCGTCGAAGGTCTTGAGAGAACCCGTCTGGTAGAACTTAATGAGCTCGTTGATGTAGGCACGCTGACCCTCATTCTCGGCTACGGTAGCGGCCTTCTGGAGCCAATAGACGATTTTTTCGATGGCCTTGCTGTAAAGTCCGCCAATCTTGTAGGGCTCCTCAACAATCTTGCCATTGCGCTTCACGACCTTGCAGTTGAGGCCGTAGGAGATGGGGGTGAGGTCGGTAGTGTCCTTGAGGTTATTGTAATAGTCTTCTACTTCCTGCTGGGTCACGCCCTCATACATGTTGCAGGCAGAGGTGAGGATCAGGTCCTGACCATCGGCCTGGTTAACGCGCTTAGCCATGAAGTCGGGGTCAAAGATGACACGGTCGAGCACTTTCTTCTCGCCAGCACGCTTGTCAGCCCCGGGCAGTGCGTCAAACTGCTTGTCAAAGAACTTCTGCGAGAATTCGGGCACGAACTTGTCCATCGAATAGTGGTGATGGATACCATTGCCAAACCACACCTGCTTCAGGTACTTGAGGAAGGCCTGATAGTCCTTGTCATTCTTATCGCCACGATAATTGCGGTAGATGTCCTCCAGGGTCTGACGCACCATGAGGTTGTACTTGCAGTTCTGGTCAAAGAGGATGTCACGGCCATTGATGGCTGCCTCGGTGAGGTAATAAACCAGCTCCTTCTGCTGGAGCGAGAGGTCCTCAAAGCCAGGCACCTGATAACGCAGCACCTCGATGTCGGCAAAACGGTCCACCGAGTAGTTGAAATCGCTGTTGTTCTGAGCCATAGCGGTGGTTGCTAACGCCATCGTAACGACGGCAAAAAACAATTTTCTCATATTCAGTCTTATGTTAATCGTATGATCGAACGGTTATAATTGCTTGATGTTCTTCTTGTCCAACATGACGACACGGTTCTTCTTGGTGTCGATGAGATAGTTCTTGCCATCACCGGCTTGCATCACGTAGCCACCTCCTTGCAGTACACATTTCTTGCTCTCAACAACCTGATCGGCATCGCCGTTCTTGTCTTGTCCAATTTTCCATATGCTCAGGCGGAAAGTGCCATCGGCCAGGTTCTCCAGGCGAATCTGATTCTCCTTGGTGTTGAATTCGGCCACGGTGTGGTCCTTGCCGTCCTCGGTGGGTGCAGCTTTCTCAACATTTACCTTGGGCTGGGCTGCATTCTTGGCAGTGTCAACTTGCTCAGTGGCAGGAGCCTCGGCTTTTTCTGTCTTGGCGGGTTTCTCGTTACAAGCGGTCATGGCCATCAATGCCACGGCGGCAAAAAGGATAAAATACTTTTTCATTGTAATTTAATCGTTTAAGTTATAAGTTTTTAGTGTTAAGTACATTTGCTATCGCCTAATTCCAAAGACATCATTCCACGTAGAGAACCAAACCCTTGAGGTATTCACCCTCGGGGTGGTAGATGTTGATGGGATGGTCGGCGGGCTGGGTGAGCTGATGCAGGATGCGCACCTTGCGGCGTGTCTGTGCGGCTGCACTGAAAACGGCAAGGCGGAACTGCTCCTTGTTCACCGCCTGGGAGCAGGAGAACGTGAACAGGATGCTGCCATGAGGCATCTTCTCCAGCGCCTTGGCATTCAAGCGGCGGTAACCCACCAGGGCGTTGCGCAGGGCACTCTTGTGTTTGGCAAAGGCGGGCGGGTCAAGGATGATGAGGTCGTAAGCGTTAGGCTCCATATTGTCAAGGAACTTAAAGGCATCCTCGGCAAAGGATTTGTGACGGCCATCCTCGGGGGTAAAGTTCAGAACCACGTTATCGTCAGTGAGACGAACGGCCTTGGCTGAACTATCAACCGAATGAACCAGTTGGGCACCGCCTCGCAGGGCATAGACCGAGAAACCACCTGTGTAGCAGAACATATTGAGCACCTTGCGATCCTTGCTGTAATGCTCCAGCAGGCTGCGGTTCTCACGCTGATCGACAAAGAAGCCCGTCTTCTGGCCCTTGAGCCAATCCACATGGAAACGCAGTCCGTTTTCCAGTGCCTCATCGGTTTCCATGCCGCCGATGATGTAATCGTTCATCGGGTCGAGATGGGCCTTGTAGGGCAGGGTAGTCTCGCTCTTGTAATACACGTTGCGGACGATGCCACCGGGCAATTGGGTCAACGCCTTGGCGATAATATCTCGGGCGAAGTGCATACCCGGGGAATGGGCCTGCATGACAGCCGTGGGGCCATAGATGTCCACTACCAGTCCTGGCAGGAAGTCGCCCTCTCCATGAACCAGGCGGAAGGCGTTATTGTCCTCGCGCTGCAATCCCAGTGCCTGACGCATCTTGTATGCGTCGTTGAGACGTTGTTCGAAGAAGGCCTCATCGATGGCTGTGTCGTCAAAGGTGAGCATCCTCACGGCGATGCTGCCGATTTGGGAATGGCCGTTGCCGATGAGGGTGCCGTCGTGGGCATACACGGTCACCAGGTCACCTTCCTCGATGGTTTCATCGGCTGCCGCGATCGCACCCGAAAATACCCAGGGATGGAAACGCTGGAGGGACTCCTCCTTGCCGCGCTTGAGTGTTACGGTTTTATAGGTCATTGTTTCTTAGGCTTTAGGCTTTAGGTTTTAGGCTTTAGGCTAGTTTAGGTAATGCTTACTATCACCTAATGCCTAACACCTAATACCTACTTGATGAAAAATCTGTATATGTCGTTTGCGTTGGCAAATATCAGCAGGGCGATCAGCAGGGCCATGCCCACATACTGGGCTTTTTCCATGAATTCCAGACTGGGCTTGCGGCGGGTGATGATTTCATACAGCAGGAACATCACGTGGCCACCGTCAAGGGCGGGAATAGGCAAAATGTTCATCACAGCCAGGATGACCGAGATAAAGGCGGTAATGTTCCAGAAATCAACCCAATTCCACGATGATGGGAAAATACTGCCGATGGTGCCGAATCCACCGATGCTTTGGGCGCCCTCGGGCGTGAAGACCAGCTTCATCTGCTTGACGTAGTTCACCATCTTATCCCATCCCATCTGGATGCCGCGCGGGATGGACTGCAGCAGGTTGTAATGGACGACAGTGGTCTTGAATATCTTAGCAGGGTCTATCACCTTGCTGATGCCCACCATGCCTTCTTTGTCGATCGGCACGTTATCAGCCGTGAGAATTTGATTACCACGCTGGTACTTGATGGAGACATTCTGGCCTTTGTACTTGGACAACTCTTCCGAGAAACTGATAGCATCGGGCGTGGGAGCCTCATTGACAGCAAGCATTCGGTCACCCTTTATCATACCGGCCTTCTCGGCTCCCTTGCCATGTTGCACATCGTCAACGATGACCGGGATGCGGTAAACCAAGAACGGCTGTTGATTCTCGGCGTCCTCATTGACCTGGAAAATGAATTTCTCAGGAATGTTGATGGTCACGGTGTCCTTATGGTTGCGCAACACGGTCACCTGCTTGGCGATAAGCATCGCCTGAAGGTCATTGCTATTGTAGTGGCTCAGCGGCCTGCCGTCGGCAGTCAAGGGGATATCACCATCGACAAAACCCACCTTGTGGGCGCTATCACAATAGGCCATACCCTCGGTGGCGTCGGTGAATTTCACATACTGCTCACCCACAGCGTAGGCGATGCCGGCATAGATGATGATGGCCAGCAGGAAGTTGAACAACACGCCGCCCAGCATGATGAGCAGACGCTGCCATGCAGGCTTGCTGCGGAACTCCCATGGCTTGGCGGGCTGCTTCATGGCCTCCTTGTTCATCGACTCGTCAATCATGCCCGCAATGGCACAGTAGCCACCTAGGGGCAACCAGCCGATGCCATACTCGGTGGCACGCCACGAGCGCTTGTCCTCTTCATCGACAGGGGCGTCTTTTTTAGCCTCTTCCGATGATTCCATGGCGCCCATCTCCTGGCCGTGCGAGAACCACTTGAGGTACTTGCCTGGTTTCCACTTGGCGATGGTTAGCCAGGGATTGAAAAACAGGTAGAATTTCTCTACCCACACGCCAAACAGGCGGGAAAAGCAATAGTGACCAAATTCATGGATCATCACTAGGAGACCCAGGGAGAGGAAAAATTCAATAACCTTTATCAGTGTCGGATTCATTTATTTTAGTTTTTCAGTTGTCAGTTTTCAGTTGAACGCGGATGCCTCTCTAAACTCTAAACACTAAACTCTAAACTGTGAGCGCAGCGAGCTTAGAGGCGTAGTCACGGGCTGCGGCATTGCTCTGGACATAGTCTTCATAGCCAGGATGGGCAACCAGAGGCGCATGTTCCATCGTCTCGTTGATAATTCTGTATATGTCTGTAAATTTGATTTTGTCTTGTAGGAAGGCGGCCACGGCAATCTCGTTGGCAGCGTTCATCACACAGGGAGCCGTGCCTCCAGTGCTGGCAGCGGCATAGGCCGTATTCAGCAGCGGGAATTTGTCAAAGTCGGGGCGCTCCAGCGTCAGATTCGCCATGTCCTCGATGGTCATCTTGCGGCAGTCACTCGCCAGGCGACCGTCGGGCAAGCCTAGGGCGAAGCGGATGGGCAGGTGCATGTCGGGCAGACCCAGCTGGGCCTTGACCGAGCCGTCCTTGAAGGCGACCATCGAGTGGATGATGCTCTGCGGGTGCACCACAATCTCAATATCCTGAGGCTCAACGCCGAAGAGCCAACGCGCCTCGATCATCTCGAAGCCCTTGTTCATCATCGTGGCCGAGTCGATGGTGATTTTGGCACCCATCGACCAGTTGGGATGCTTGAGGGCATCGGCGGCTGTGACATGGGCCAGTTGCTCCTTAGGCATGGTACGGAAAGGACCTCCCGAGGCAGTGAGCCACAACTTCTCCACATCCTCCATGCGCTCGCCCATCAGACACTGGTAGAAGGCGCCATGCTCGCTATCAACGGGGTAGAGCACACTCGTGGAATCCTTCAGCAGGCGGTCGATGAGTTCACCTGCCACCACCAGCGTCTCCTTGTTGGCCAGGGCAATGCGCTTGCCAGCCCCGATAGCGGCAATCGTCGATTCCAGGCCGCTGTAGCCCACCATAGCGGTAACCACAGTGTCAATCTCGGGAGCCGTGACAGCCTGGGCAATGGCAGCACTGCCGGTCGCCACCTCAATATCGGTGTCCTCCAGCGCATCGCGCACGTACTCGTAGTACTGCGCATCGGCGATGATGACCATGTGGGGGCGGAACTGCCGCGCCTGAGAAATCAGCAGGTCGGCACTGCTGCGGGCCACTAGCAGCCATGGGGCAAACCTGTCGGGGTATTCGGCAATGATGTCGAGCGTCTGCCGCCCGATGGAGCCCGTGCTACCCAGCACCGCAATATTTCTAATTTCTCTCATACTCATTTCAAACTTGCAAAGATACATATTTTTCAAACAACTAGAACAACGTTGGACTACATAAACATTATTTTTGCTTAAAATATCATCAAATCCAACTATGTTTGTTTTGTTTGCCTTATATATATAAAACAAACAAATCAAACTGAATAGTGGCATCCGCACTCCCCTTGATTGGAATGCGGATGCCACCTAATGCCTAATACCTAAAGCCTAAAGCCTAATTTAATCGACGCCCAGGTCATGCATGGTGCGAGGTGCGGGAGTCTTGGGCAGAGGCTGGCGGTCCTTGAGCAGGTCGAGGATGACCTCGATGGCCTTGTCAAGCTGCTGGTCAATGCCATTGAACTCCATCACAGGGTCGTTGTCGATAAGAATGTCGGGGTCA
Organism: uncultured Prevotellaceae bacterium; assembly: GCA_947306175.1. GTDB lineage: Bacteria > Bacteroidota > Bacteroidia > Bacteroidales > Muribaculaceae > Sodaliphilus. The sequence goes on along the minus strand of CAMZFV010000001.1, from coordinate 157,947 downwards.
ACACCGTGATTCTCGACAATCCAGTTGCCACGGGTGTCATAGTTGGTGAAGAAAGGCACGCGGATGTCGGTACCATCCATGTAGGGTAGGGAACCGCTGATGCCCACAATGCCACCCCACGAACGAGTACCAATCACGGGACCGATCTTGTTCTCCTTGAAACTCCAGGGGAAGAGGTCACCGTCGCTGGCGCTGTACTTGTTGACCAGCAACACCTTGGGGCCGACAACGGTACGCTCGGGAATGGTGCCGTTGTAGTTGCTGCCACGGAACATGGTCAGGCGGTAGGGCTGACGCAGCAGGCGCTCGATAACCATCGGGGAGATGTTGCCGCCGCCATTGCCACGGTCGTCCACGATAAGGGCCTCTTTGTCGGTCTGGGCGAAGAAGTAACGCGAGAACTCACGCAATCCCTCGGGACCCATGTCGGGAATGTAGATATAGCCCACACGGCCACCGGTCTTCTCGCTCACGTAGTCGATGTTGTGCTGTACCCACTCATGGTGATACAGGGGATATTCGTCCTGGATGGGCTTGACAACGACCTTGCGGTTACCGTTCAGGGTCAGCTCGGTCATCACACCGGCCTTGTCACGCAACAGGGTATAGACGTTGGCCACGTCGGCGGTGCTCACACCATCGACAGCGGTGATGACATCGCCCTCCTTGATGTTCATGCCAGGCTCCAGCAACGGCGAGCGCAGCTCCTCACGGTCAGGCGCACCACGCAGGATCTTGGTGATCTTATAGCCGTTTGCGGCCTTTTCCAGTTCGGCGCCCAGCATACCGATGTTGTGCTGGTCGGCCTGGATGTGGTCACCACCGTCAACATAGGCGTGTCCCACAGCCAGCTCGCTGATCATGCCGCCAATAACGTAAGTCAAATCCAGGCGGTTCTTGACGTAGGGCAGCAGGGCGGCATACTTGTCATGCATCGCCTGCCAATCGACGCCGTGCATATTCTCCACATAGAAGCCGTCACGGTAGGCACGCCAAGCCTCATTGAAAATCTGTTCCCACTCCTGGTCATAGTTGACCGTGGCAATCATGTCGTCGAGATTAACGGGTTCGCTCAAGTCGGCCTTGCGGGGTGACAGGGGTGCGATGTAGAGGTTCTCACCCTTCAGGAAAGCGGCGGTTTTCATGTCGGCCGATGGGAACATCCTGGCGCGTTCGGCCACAACTTCATCTTTCTGCTCGGCAAAGTCAAACACGCGCACACTGCCGCGTCCGCTATACCACAAGTGACTGCCGTCACACACAAAGCCTCCATAACTGCCCGTGCCGATGGGCACCTTGACGATACGGTCGGCGATGCCGTCGATGTCGATGCGCATGGCTTTGTCATCTACTTGGGGCTTACCCTTGCCTTTCTTATCCTTGGGAGCGTCCTTAGGAGCATCCTTGGGCTTGTCTTCACCAGCCTTCACCTGGTCGTCCTTGGGAAGGAAGGGCGAGGGGGTGTCCTTAGCCAGCATCACGAGGTAGATGCCCTCCATCTCACGGTAGGCAAAGTTCCACTCGATGTTACTGTAGATGGGATTGAAATCACGGGCCGAAGCAAAAATCAGGTATTTGCCGTCGCTGCTGAATTGGGGCGAATTGCTGTCATACCAGCGGTCGGTCACGGGGTATTCCTTGCGCTCGGCAATGTTGTAAAGGTAAACCACACTGTACTCGTTGGTTCCCTGGCGGTAATAGGTCAGCCACTTGCCGTCGGGTGAAAAACTCGGGGTGGGGATTTCACCCATCTCGTCGGTCAGCAATACCTGCTTGGCTTGGGTCTTGACATTGAGCAGAATCATGCGGTTCTTGCGGTCGGTATAGACGATCTGGCTGCCGTCAGGGCTCCATTCAAAGTCACGGATGTAAGTGTCATTGTCCTTGGTCAGCTGGATGGCCTTGTCGCTATCCACGGGGCGCATCCAAATCTCGGTCTCGCCCGTCTGGTCGCTGATGTAGGCAATGTTCTTGCCGTCGGGGCTCCATGAGGCATTGCGCTCATGCACACCAGGGGTGTGGGTGATGTTGCGGGTCACACCATGCTTGGCAGGCACGTCAAAGACCTCACCACGGGCGCTGATGGCAATGCGGTTGCCGTCAGGTGCCAGGCTACCGCCACGCAGGTCGTCCTTGACCTTGCGTTGCTCCTCGCGGGCAAAGTTGTTCTCGCTGTTGAGATAAACGGTAATCTTCTCGCTGCGCTTGGTCTTGGGGTCGAGCACATAGAGGTAGCCGCCGTTCTCAAACACAATCTTGCCGCCACCGCAGTTGGCAAACTTCACGTCATACTCGGTGAACTCGGTCACCTTCTGGGTCGAGCCTGTGCGGGTGTTATAGACAAAGATGTTCATGCGGTTGTCGCGGTCACTCATAAAGTAAATCTCGTCGCCAATCCACATCGGGTCGATGTCCTGGGCAATGTTGTTGGTGATGTTGGTCACCGTCTTGGCCTGGGTGTCATAAATCCAAATGTCATCGGCCATACCGCCCCTGTAGTATTTCCACGTGCGGAACTCGCGGAACACACGGTTGTAGGCCATCTTGGTGCCGTCAGCATTGTAGGAGCAGAAACCGCCCTCGGGCAACGGCAACTGCTGTGACATGCTGCCGTCGATGGGGGCACACCACAGTTTGCCGTCAAAGCTGTCGCTGATGCGGTTACGGTAAATCACGCCCTTGCCGTCAGGGGTCCACGTCATGACGATGTTGTTGGGACCCATGCGGTCTCCCCAGTCGTCACGGGGATTGGAGGCCGTGAAGGTGATACGCTTGGGCTCACCACCTTGTGAGGGCATGGTATAAACCTCGGTATTGCCATCATACTGGCCTGTAAAGGCGATAGTCTGCCCGTCAGGACTATAGCGGGCAAAAGCCTCATAACCATTGTGGGAAGTGAGTTTTCGTGCCGTGCCACCCGTGATGGGCACCGTGTAGATGTCACCGGCATAACTGAATGCCACCTCCTGACCATTGGTGCCAGGAAAACGCAACAAGCGTCCTTCATCGGCCTGGCTGGTCAATGCTGTTGCGGCCAACGCCGCCATCAATAGAATTTTACCTTTCATTTTCTTGAATAGATTATAATAAGTTTTCAGTTGTCAGTTTTTAGTTATTCAAGGCTGATGATTCTCACATGCACAGGTGTGCATTGAGTAAAGGACTTGGGTAGCCTGATCTGGTCAAAGCGGATATGGTTCTCGCCTTTCAGCAATTTCACATGAAGCATACTGCTATAGAGCACTTCTTTTTCGTCAACGTTGTTGCCCTTAGCCATTACCAGCGTGCCCATCGGGTGGTCATTGGCACTGACACTGCGCACGTCGAGCGTACCAGTGGGATGATAGCCCACGTCAAGCAGATAATCGCCACCGCGTGCCACACGCACGGTGATCGTGGTTGAATCTCCGTCGGTTTGCTCAGGGAAGAAGGCCATCTGAGGGGTGAGGCCAAAACGGTATAAAGGCTTCGACATGAAGCCGTTGCCGTATTTCCCAGCCACTTCGACCGAGAACTCAGCATATCCTTCGGTCTCGGGCAGAACAAACACCGAGTCGTTCAGCTGTGACAATTCTCCATTGGTGGAGATACGATAGGGTGTACCTGGAATGAAGTCCACGATATGGCCCGTGTCACCCGCCCAGACAACAGTGGACGTGAGCGGCAGCACTGCCTCGTCGTTATGAATTGTCACTTTTTGGCTCTTACGGTTGCCCGGCTTGACAGTAATGACAATGTGGTGACGACCCTCGACGTCACGGTGCAGGAAAGCACTCTCCAGCGCCTCGCCATTGTCGGTGATTGAGACAATTTCTCCTCCTGTACCTTCTATAGTGAAATCTAAGACTGCCTTTCGGTAATTCAGACCCTTGAGGGTCTTGGTGCCTGGCATACCTGCAGGAACCAACGGGGCAAACTCGATGCCCTCGTTCTTGAAATCCATACCCAGCAGCACACGCAGAATCATAGCCACATTACTGGCACTGGTGCCCAATTGGTCAATGTTGACATTCTTGATATGTATGTCGCGCGACTGGTAAAAGGCTTGGGCACGGTACAAAGCGCCCAGACCACGTCGCAGGGCATTCTCGTTGCCCACCCAGGCGGCTGCAAGATTCCATAAGGCTTGGGTTGTTGCCCACGAGGCATTGGCAAAATAGGGCTCCAACTGGTTATTGGCAGGGTAGGTGACATTCACACCTTTGTCACTCACTGGGGTATGGGCAATGAGGTTTTCGGCCCGTTCATCATCAGCGATGCCCCACAGGACGCTCATCGCCTGGGATGTGTTGTCAGTTGTGGGAGATTGGTGGGGGAATGCCATACCATAGAGAAAAGAGCTGTAGAAAGCCTGGTCCTCGTTCCACAAGTACTGGTTGATGGCATCCTTGAGATGTTGAGCCTCCTGATCGTAGGAATTCTCGATGCCCAACTCGTCGCACATATCGCTCAAGATAGACCATGCGCGGGCAGTCAAGATGTTGTTGCCCAGCGACATGCAGGCAAACAGGTCATTATAGCCCATCCAAGTCATGCGCCTTACACCCAGGGGTTTAGAGGTGGTGTATCCAGCGCCATGTGTCAAACCTGTGTAGTTATCTACCAGCACCCTGCTGTTGATGCTGAGCGTTTTCTCAATCACGTGTTTACTGAAGGCTAGCCACTGGCGGTCGCCCGTGGTCTTATAGACTTCCCATGCCGCCGTTGCCCAGCCGATGTGGTCGCTCACCACGGGCCACTGGCCTTCGCGCTGCATGATGATACTGTCACGGTCAACAAGGGTACGAAGGGTGGCCATCGACTGGTGAGGCTTGAGCGCCGCCAGCGACAGGTAAATGGAGCAATACAGACGGCTGATGTTATGTGAACCATTGAAACGGCCATGACCGTCGATGGCATCCACAATACACTCGGCCGACATATTATACAGGGCATCAACAAGGGGTTGCTCGCTATGGTATTCGGGCATCATCGACGGCGATTGCTGACGCTTGCGCCACGGGCGGCCATGCGTGAACTGCACCTGATCGGGGTCAACATGCCCGTAAAGGCTGTCAAGGCGGCTCATCGTGATGTTGGTCTCGATGCGGTCAGGCTTCACAGCAACCGCAAACACCGTGTCCTCAATCACGCTGTCACCCGTCAGGGTAAACGTCTCGTTCTGGACAATCACGCGGTTGCTCATCTCGCTGCGGCCTCCACAACCACACAACAAAATACTGCTCACGACTAGCGCCGCAAGCAACAGGGCAATGTTTTGCGTCCTATTTTGCTTCATTCACTGCAAAGGTAGTGCAAGTCGAGCGGAATGCCAAAGAAAAACCAAAGTTTCTTTGACATTCCCGAGACGCAGCCTACCTTCGACCGAAGGTCAACGGTAGTGCATGTCATGGACAGAACAAAATGAAAAGCGCAGTTTTTATTTCACCCGACTACCGTTTTTAGCAATATTTTGCAAATCATCACTGTTTGGCACACAGATTGCCTCTTCAAAAAACAGATAGATTATAAATTCATGACAAAAGTCGTAATGGTTATATTTTAACCCCCTGAAAAAGAGAAAGTAATAAGTGTTTTATTAATCAAGTATTAATATGGAAAAGACAGTACACCACAACACAAACATGACAACACGTCAGCTCCCTCCACACGCCTATCACCCTAATCCTTCGCTTGACTATCATCGTAAAGCTTATATCGCTTATCCCGAGTGAAATAAAGAATGGGAAACAGCCCCGAAAGACTGCTTCCCATTTGTCATAGTTTTTATCTTAATAGATTACTCTCCTAACAGTTCCTTGGCCATATTGAGGGCGGCACGACGGCCGTCACCCATGGCCAGGATTACGGTAGCGCCGCCACGCACGATGTCACCACCGGCATAGAGGTCGCCTACCGACGACTGCATGGTCTCCTCGTTAACCACGATGGTATTGCGTTTGCTGATATCCAGTCCGGGAATCGAGCGGGGTACGAGCTGGTTGGGCGAAACGCCGACAGCCACGATCACCAGGTCAACGGGAATTTCCTCGATAGCACCCTCGATGGGCACAGGGCTGCGACGACCCGAAGCATCGGGCTCGCCAAGTTCCATCTTCTGTACACGCATAGCCACCACGCGGCCAGTATCGTCACCGATATACTCGATGGGATTGTGCAGGGTCTTGAACTCTACGCCCTCTTCCTTGGCATGGCCAACCTCCTCACGACGGGCAGGCATCTCCTCCTCGCTGCGGCGATAGATGAGAATAACACGCTCAGTACCCATACGGAGGGCGGTACGGGTCGAGTCCATAGCGGTATTACCGCCACCGATTACAGCGATGGTCTTGCCACGCAGCACGGGGGTGTCACCACCACGACCAGCCTCCATCAGGTTGATACGGGTCAGGTACTCGTTACTTGACATGATACCGTTGAGGTTCTCACCGGGGATATTCATGAAGCGGGGGAAACCGGCACCAGAACCGACAAACACACCCTTAAAGCCCATCTCGTGCAGATCCTCGTAGCTGATGGTCTTGCCCACAAGGCAGTCCTTAACAAATTCAACACCCATTTTCCTCAACCCCTCGATCTCGTAGTCTACAATGCTGTTGGGCAGACGGAATTCGGGAATACCATACTTCAACACGCCACCGATCTCGTGCAATGCCTCAAAGACGGTCACGCTGAAGCCCTTCTTGGCCATGTCACCGGCAAACGACAATCCCGAAGGACCGCTACCGATAACTGCAACTTTAATGCCATTGGCAGGTGCCATCGCAGGCACCTCCTGCGGCAGGTTGTCACGCTGCCAGTCGGCGGCAAAGCGCTCCAGATAGCCGATAGCCACAGCAGGGTGTTTCATCTTGGTGTGGATGCAACGCGACTCGCACTGCTTTTCCTGCGGGCACACACGGCCACACACGGCGGGCAGTGAGCTGGTCTCCTTGAGGGTTGCAGCAGCCTCGCCAAACTCGCCACGCTCGATGTTCTTGATGAATTTAGGGATATTGATGTTCACGGGACAACCGGTCACACACTGGGGGTTAGCACAGTCCAGGCAACGGCTGGCCTCAACAACGGCCTGCTCAGCGCTGATGCCCTGATTTACCTCCTCGTTGCAGGTGATGCGGTATTTAGGGTCGAGTTGCGGCATCTCCACACGGGGGATGGCGGTGCGCTCCTTAGGAGTCTTGGCGTTACGCAAATCGATACGCCACTGTTCGTTACGCGAATCCATATTATTCTGTTCCATTGTATTTCAGTTTTTATCAGTTATTGTGCTCCTTTCAAGCGCATCATCAACTCGTCAAAATCAATCTCATGGGCATTGAACTCGGGACCCTCGACGCACACAAAGCGCGTCTTGCCGCCCACGGTCACGCGGCAAGCGCCGCACATGCCCGTACCGTCAACCATGATGGCATTGAGCGAAGCCTCGGTGGGCACCTCATACTTCTTGGTCAACAGGGCACAGAACTTCATCATGATGGCGGGACCGATGGTCACGCAGTAATCCACATGCTCACGCTTGAGCACCTCTTCCATACCCACAGTGACAACGCCCTTGTTGCCATAGCTGCCGTCATCGGTCATGATGATTACCTCATCGCTCGATGCACGCACCTCATCCTCAAGGATAATCAGTTCCTTGCTACGGCCAGCCAGCACGCTGATAACGCGGTTGCCAGCCTCCTTCATTGCACGGATAATGGGGAGTAGGGGAGCGGTACCCACACCTCCACCGGCACACAGCACGGTGCCATACTTCTCAATGTGTGTGGCCTGGCCCAAAGGACCTACCACGTCATGCAGGAACTCACCCGGCTCCAGCGCACAAATCTTGCGCGTGCTATCACCCACACTCTGGATAACCAGCGTGATGGTGCCAGCCTTGGGGTCGCTGTCGGCGATGGTCAAGGGAATGCGTTCGCCTTTTTCGCCAGCGCGTACGATCACAAAGTGACCTGCGCGGCGTGCCTTGGCGATGAGGGGAGCCTCAACGACAAGCTTCGTCACGTTAGCAGAAAACTGCTCTTTACTAACGACTTTGTTCATTTGTTCTTAGTTAATTAGTTGATTGTATTTATTGTAATAATGTTTTCCTTCTACAATGCGGCGGCAAATTCTTTACCGAACTGGCGGCTCTGCTCCAGGTCGTCCTGGTCGGGAACCCACTGGGCGCGGATACCATCATTCACAGTCTCGATGCCTGCGGCCTTGAGGTGCTCGGTAATAAGCTTGGCTGCCTCACCGCTCCAACCGTAGCTACCGAATGCGGCACCTTTTTTCTTCTTCAGTTTCATGCCCTTGAGCATCTCTAGAATGCCCGCAATAGCATAGCTGTAGCCGTTGTTGATGGTGGGAGAACCAACGAGCACGGCACGAGAATGGAAGACCTCGGTGAGGATGTCATTCTTGTCGTTCAGCGCCGCGTTGAAAATCTTGACGGTCGTCGTGGGTGACTGCTCACGGATGCCGTCGGCAATGGCCTGAGCCATCAAGCGGGTGCTCTGCCACATCGTGTCATAGACGATGGTTACCTGATCCTCCTGATAATTGTCGCTCCACTGTAGATATTTCTCGATAATCAACCCCGGGTTGTTACGCCAGATAATGCCGTGGCTGGGGCAAATCATCTTCAGGGGAAGGTTCATCCCCACAACTTCCTTTACCTTGCGGTTGCAAAGGGGGCTGAACGGGGCAATGATATTGGCATAATATTTTTCAGCCTCTTGCAGTACCTCGGCCATGCAAACCTGATCATCGTAGAGCGACTCAGTGGCGTAGTGCTGGCCGAAACCGTCATTGCTGAACAGGATTTCCTCACCACTCAGGTAACAAAACATCGTGTCGGGCCAGTGCAGCATCGTGGCCTCAATAAAGGTCAACGTAGTGTCGCCCAGTTCCAGCTTATCGCCAGTCTTGACGTTCACGAAGTTCCAGTCCTGATGATAGTGACCACGGATAATGGCCTCACCCTTAGCAGTACAATAGATAGGAGTGTCAGGGATTTCACGCATCAGGTCAACGAGAGCGCCACTATGGTCTATCTCGTTGTGGCACATCACGATATAATCTATTTTATTCAGGTCAATCTCCTGTTTGAGGTTCTTGACAAACTCACGGCTATAAGGCAGCCATGACGTGTCGATCAGCACATTCTTCTTGTCACGGATCAAGTAGGAGTTGTAACTTGAGCCACGATGAGTGGACAGCTCGTCGCCATGGAACGTCTTCAGTTCCCAGTCCACTTTACCTACCCAAGTCACTCTTTCGGTCAGTTTCTTTCCCATGTCTTTATTTATATCAATAGTACGGTTAATAGTTGTTCAAACTGCAAAATTACTCATTATTTTATTCACAACACCTATTTTTGCTCAAGAAAAAAAACAGTTTAAGTGATTTCGCCACCGGTGTAGAGCTGGTAGTACTTGCCCTTGAGGGCGAGGAGCTGCTCGTGGGTGCCGCGTTCGATGATGTGGCCGTGTTCCAGGACGATGATGCAGTCGCTATTGCGGACGGTCGAGAGACGGTGGGCAATGACGAAGGTTGTGCGGTCTTTCATCAAGGAGTCCATGCCACGTTGAACAAGGGTTTCGGTGCGGGTATCGATACTGCTCGTCGCCTCATCGAGAATCAACATAGGCGGGTCAGCAACTGCGGCTCGTGCGATGGCCAGCAACTGGCGTTCACCCTGACTGAGGTTACCTCCATCTGCATTGAGGACAGTCTGGTAGCCGTCACTCAAGCGGCGGATGAAACTATCGGCGTTCACCAGCTTGGCCGCCTCAATACACTCTTGGTCAGTCGCTTCCAGTCGGCCGTAACGGATATTGTCAAGCACTGTACCCGTAAATAGGCGGGTCTCTTGCAGCACCATGCCCAAGCTGTGACGCAGGTCGCGCTTGCTGATATCATTGACGTTGATGCCGTCAAGCAGGATTTTGCCGTCCTGGATGTCATAGAAACGGTTAATCAGGTTGGTGATAGTGGTTTTGCCCGCTCCCGTGCCGCCCACGAAAGCGATCTTCTGGTCAGGCATGGCATCGATGTCGATGTCAAAGAGCACCTGTTTATCCTCGTTGTAGCCAAAGTCCACATCGTTGAACTTGACACCGCCCGAAACCTTGATATAACGGTATTTGCCATCTCCATGCGGAATCTTCCATGCCCAGATGCCCGTGTGCTGTACACAGGGATGCAAGAGGCCGTCAGCACATCGTTTAGCGTTGACGAGACGCACCTTTCCAGCATCAGGCTCGACATTCTCGTCCATCAACTTAAAGATGCGGTCTGCACCCACCGAAGCATTCAGCACACTGTTGATTTCCTGGCTGATGCTGGCGATGGGACGTGCAAAGCTCTTATTCAGCGTGAGGAACGCCACCAGGGTACCGAGCGTCATGCCTGTGTGACCATTGAGGATAAGCGCGGCACCCAGCACACCCATGAGCACATAGCTCAGGTGACCCAGGTTGCCGTTGACCGGCATAACGATGTTGCTGATGCGGTTGGCGTCATAAGTGTTGCTGCGCAGTTCCTCATTGATGACCTCAAACTGCTCGATAGCCTTGTCCTCGTGGCAGAAGACCTTGACGACCTTCTGACCCGTCATCATCTCCTCGATGAAGCCGTTAACCTCAGCCAATTTCTGCTGTTGAACGCGGAAGTGCTTACGCGACCGCTTGCCCAAATAGGTTGTTGACCATGCCATAATGAGTGCCATGACAATCGAGAGAATAGTCATGGGCACACTCATCACAATCATGCTGGCAAACGTGATTCCCAAGGTAATCAGCGAGTTAAATGCCTGAGGCAGACTGTTGGAGATCATTTGGCGCAGGGTGTCCACATCATTGGTATAGTTGGACATCACGTTACCATGGGCGTGAGTGTCAAAGTACTTGATGGGCAGCATCTGCATGTGTTCGAACATGCTCTTGCGCAACTTCAGCATCGTGCCCTGGGTGACGTTAATCATCAGGCGGCTGTGCAGATAGGAGCACAACGCACCGAAGGCGAGCACAATACCCAGTTTGACAAGGGTAGATGCTAAGGGGCCGTAGTCAGGATGAGCCTGACCGACCATTGGCGTGATATAGTCGTCGATAAGGGTACGCGTGAATAGGGTAGAGGCTAGGGTAGTGCAGGCCGTCACCACGATGCACACGGCCACGGCAAGGAACGAGAACTTATAGTTCTTCATCACGATCTTGAATAGGCGCCACAGGGTGCTGCGCTTATTCACGCCAGTAGTGTCAACGACGACATGGCGATTGTTTCCGGGTCCTCCTGGCATTCTCATGATTGGGCCTCCTTTCTGTTATCTTGGGGTTTGTCAAAGTCACCACCGGCCTCCTCCTGGATGGCACAGATTTCCTGATATATCTTGCAGGTCTTCATCAAGTTGTCATGGGTATCAAAGCCTGCCATCTTGCCGTTATCAAGCACGAGGATGCGGTCACAGTCCTTGATGCTGCTGATGCGTTGCGAAATAATGATTTTGGTCATCTCGGGCAAGTTGTCACGCAAGGCAGCGCGGATGCGGGCGTCTGTCGTGTTGTCACAGGCGCTGGTGCTGTCATCCAGCACCATGACTTTGGGTTTCTTCAATAGGGCTCGGGCAATGCACAAGCGCTGTTTTTGGCCACCCGACACATTAGAGCCGCCTTGCTCGATGTGGGTATTGTATCCATCAGGCATCTCCATGATGAACTCATCGGCACATGCCACACGGCATGCTTGACGGCATTGCTCAAGGGTGGCGTTCTCATCGCCCCAACGCAGGTTGTCAAGAATTGTACCGGTAAAGAGCACATTTTTCTGCAATACGACCGAAACATTATTGCGCAATGATTCTAAGTCATAGGTATTCACATTGTTACCGCCGATAAGCACTTCACCCTTAGAGACATCATACAGGCGGCTCACAAGGTTGATGAGCGAGGATTTACCGCTACCAGTACCGCCAATCACACCGATAGACTCACCGCTGGCGATGTGAAGGTCAATGTCGTTCAGGGCATATTCACCACTGCCGCCCTTGTAGGCAAAAAAGACGTGGTTGAAATCGATGGCTCCATCGGGAATTTCAGTTAAGGCATCCTCGGGGTTGACGATGTCGGGAATTTCGTTAATTACCTGTGCCACACGCTGTCCGCTAGCTAAACTTTGAGTAATGGTCACAAAAATCATACTCAACATCATCAGCGACATCAGGATAGTCATGACATAGGTGAACAACGAGGTTAACTGACCTGTAGTGAGGTTACCGGCAACAATGAATTGGGCACCAAACCAGGATATCGCGATAATGCAGCCATACACGACCATGTTCATCAGCGGGCGGTTCAGCGCCATCAAGCTCTCAGCCTTGACGTTGAGATCATATAGGCGTTTGGCAGCGTGCCAGAACTTGGCATTTTCATGATCCTCGCGGACAAAGGCCTTGACCACTCGAATGCCGGAAACATTCTCTTGAACGACTGCATTCAATACGTCATACTGCTTGAACACAAGGGCGAACATCTTGGATACTTTGCTGATAATCAGCGCCAATATCACACCAAGCACAACACTGGCAACAATGAAGATGATGCTCAGTTGCGGGCTGATGACAAAGCACATCACAATGCTTGACAACAAGTTAAACGGCGCTCGTACCGATGTGCGGATGATCTGCTGGTAAGCGTTCTGCAAGTTGGTCACATCGGTTGTCATGCGGGTTACAAGGCCCGAAGTGCTGTACTTGTCGATGTCGCTGAAGGCAAACCGCTGGATGTTCTTGTACATCGCATCACGCAGGTTGCACGCAAAGCCCGATGAAGCATAAGAGGCATATCGGCCCGCCATAATCGCTGCCATCATGCTCAGGAAGGCCATTACGAGCATGATAAGTCCGTATTTATAGACGCTAGGCATGTGGCCTGCACTGATGCCGTTGTCAATGAGTTTGGCCGTGACAAACGGAATCAGCACATCAAGCACGACTTCAAGCATGATAAAGACTGGCGTCAACAGCGATGCCGTCTTATATTGTTTGACTTGTTTGAGTAAGGTTTTTAGCATCTTGATTTAGTTGGATGTTGTTAAAGCCACAAATTTACAAAAAATTCTCATTATTATATAATAATAAGTGCATGATTAGCTAAAAATAATGGCTGATAGGGGAGAAGTGGGGTAGAATTATAACGTAAATAATTACTATAGAATATTTTATCTAATTTATTGAAATACAAATAAATAAATGAGTGATTATGCTTTAAATTTGTTGTAATTTTAGCATTTTAGACGATAAATAGCAACAGTATGCTTTCAAATCAATACATCCATTTGAAAATTAATTAAATATTTACATTATAAAATTATTATTAGTATATTGATTATTAGTTATTTACATTTACAAATTGAATTATAAGTAATAATATTTTTCTCTGGTTTTGGCTGCAATGAAGAGAATCCAGCCTCTAATCTCGTCTAAAACATATAATTTATTTAAATTTTCTCTTTAGATAGTATTATGGAATTCTCTATTATTTAATTAAATGTGTATTTCAACTATTATAAAATTCAACTATCTACTTTTTTTAGTTGGCGTGTTTTGATTTCATATGATATTCTGCCTTGATAAAATCTGGATGAGTACTACTATAAGATTATTTTCCCTGGTTGTGGTCTTATTTTTTGTGTTTCTTAACTCGATGAGATTTTAATATTTCCAGATCGTCTTGTTCTATTATCAAAATATCATAGAGAATTAGGCAATAATTTCATGTGTTTTTATCTCTTCTGGATGCTTTCTCTTTCAGCATCGACGAAATGCCATATTAAAATAAATATTGATATTATGTAAAATAAAGTGCAGTGAAATAAAAGAATTTAGTCCCCTAGCGTTTTTTCTTCCTGGATTTTGATTTATAAAGGGCCTTACGCAGGTTGTCGGCAATTTCTTGTTCTTCTTCAGCTAAATCATCAAAACCGATTCTCTCATAGATGGCTTGTAAGCGATCATGAGGTTCGGGTTGTTTTTTATCAGCCTTTGCAGCTTTCTTATAAGACTTGATGGCTTCAGGGATATCACGGTTCTGTTCCATTAATTCAGCCATTGTCATAAGCGCCCTATAATTGTTCTTGTCCAGCTCGAGAGCCTTCATTAATTCCTGCTCTGCACTATCCAGCTGATCGATCGCCATCAATAACCGTGCCTTGCCGATCATCGCCTCGATACATTCCGGCATAATGCGCAACGCTTTGTTGTAATTGGCCAAAGCAGAGCGTATGGCGATATCATCCAGACGTTTGCCATAAGGCACACTACCCTCTCCCACTACCCCACTATCATCAATAGCGAGGGCCTGGTCGCCCATCGAGGCATATTCCAGCGCCAGACTTTGAAGCGTTTTCTTTTGACTTTCAATGACTTGCTTGAGTCGGGCAATCTCTTTTACCTGTTTCTTGAAAACATTCAACTTCTTGGAAATCAGTCGTTTTACTGCATCATTTTGAAGCTGGTCTTTAATCTTCATCGCCTCGGCAAAGTAGTTCACACAGTCCTCAAACTCCTGATGATCAAAGGCATGCACAGCCCTGCGATAGAGTTGATTAGCCCGTTCCTGCTCCATCGCCTCGTTAATCATTTGGCGGTTATTGAACTGACGGCTGAACTCAACCACTGCCATATTCACAATGATATCCCTCTCGCTCAAGGGTTTAAGCAATGTAATACCCTCCAGCGACGTACAGCGTGACAGCGCTACATAAGTTTGGCCGCCAGTGAATGCCCCACCGGCAAAGTCAAGCACCACATGATTGAATGTGAGGCCTTGGCTCCTGTGAACAGTAAGCGCCCATGCAGGTTTAATGGGAATCTGCGAGAAGGAACCCAGCACTTTCTCTTCCACCTTTTTCTCCTTCTCGTTATAGGTGTACTGCATGTTTTCCCAGACTTCCCATTCCACCCTCATCTCAGAGCCATTCTCTAGTGCCACATAGACAGAACTGTCATTCAAACGGGTTACTTTGCCGATTGTGCCATTGCACCAGCGTCCCTCCTTGTCGTTACGGATAAAGATAACCTGAGCCCCTTCTTTCAAAACCAGATGGTAAGCAGTTGGAAGGCTGTTCTCAGGGAAGTCACCTTCGATGACACCCTCATAGACAAACTCAGGCGTCTTAAGGGCTTTCATGTGTTCATCATTAATCGAGTCCACAGTATCACGGCGAGTGGCCAGCGTAATGGCGAACTCATCGTTTACCTCCTGATAATCAGGATTACACCGCTGGTTGAGGCGCACCATATCGGCTGTGGTGGCCCTATTTACACGCACGCGGTCGAGCATGGCGATAAAATCGCTGTCACTCTGACGGTATATCTTGCGTAACTCAATGGCCACCAGATTGATTTGCTCAAAAGCACGGGCATTGAAGAAGAAGAAATTCTTGTAATAGCGCCGCAGGATGTCTCGGGTATCGCTCGTCACAACGGGCTCCAGCTGGAAGATGTCACCCACCAGCAGCAACTGCTTGCCACCGAAAGGCTCACGCATATTTCCAGAATAGACCCGCAGCACCCGATCCACAAAGTCGATGATGTCGGCACGTACCATCGAAATCTCGTCAATGATAATCAGTTCAAGCTGCTGGATGAGCTTCACTTTCTCCTTGGTGTATCGGAGCATCTTACGCATCCTGGCAGGATTAGCGTAATCAGCATCATCCGGCACCATGGGTTTGAACGGGATCTTGAAAAACGAGTGCATCGTCTGGCCGCCCACATTGACGGCTGCAATGCCCGTTGGTGCCAGCACCACGGTTTTCTTCTTGATATTGTCACGGATAAATTTGAGGAAAGTGCTTTTGCCGGTACCTGCCTTACCCGTCAGGAACACCGAACGGTGGGTGCGCTGCAACAAATCCCAGGCGTCCTGGAACTCAGGGTTGTTAAGGTCAATATGTTGCAGCTCGTCATCCACGTTTCCCTCTCAACAATGAGCAAGTTAACAACTTGCCATACTTGACTAGTCGAGCTTAAGTACTGCCAGGAAAGCCTTCTGCGGCACTTGCACGGTACCGATCTGCTTCATGCGTTTCTTACCGGCCTTCTGCTTCTCCAACAGTTTGCGCTTACGGCTCACGTCACCGCCATAGCACTTGGCCGTCACGTCTTTACGTACCTGCTTCACCGTTTCGCGGGCGATAATCTTGGCCCCAATGGCAGCCTGGATAGCGATGTCATATTGCTGACGCGGAATCAGCTCCTTCAGTTTCTCGCACATTCGGCGGCCCAGCGTCACGGCATTATCCACATGGGTCAAGGTGCTCAAGGCATCCACGGGCTGACCATTCAGCAGGATATCCAGCTTGATCAGTTTGGACTCACGGTAACCGTTGATATAGTAGTCAAATGAGGCATAACCCTTGCTGATGCTCTTAAGTTTGTCGTAGAAGTCAATCACGATTTCGCCCAGGGGAATATCGAAGGTCAACTCCAGGCGGTTACCCGAAATATACTCCTGCTTCACCAATTCACCTCGCTTGGAAAGGCACAGGGTGATTATGGGTCCCATAAACTCGCTCTGCGTGATGATCGAAGCCCTGATATACGGTTCCTCGATATGCTCAATGATGGCGATGTCAGGCAATCCTGCAGGGTTATGCACCTCAGTCAATACGCCCTTTTTGTCATACACCTTATAGGAAACGTTGGGCACCGTGGTGATGACCTCCATGTTGAACTCGCGGCTCAAGCGCTCCTGCACGATTTCCATGTGCAACAGCCCCAGGAAGCCGCAGCGGAAACCAAAGCCCAACGCCACCGACGACTCGGGGGTGAACGTCAAGGCAGCATCGTTGAGCTGTAACTTCTCCAGCGAGGCGCGCAGATTCTCAAAATCTTCGGGATCAATGGGATAAACACCAGCAAACACCATCGGCTTCACCTCCTGGAATCCCTCGATGGCTTTTTCACACGGCTTCTGCACGTGGGTAATGGTGTCACCCACCCTCACCTCGGTCGAATTCTTGATACCCGAAATGATGTAGCCCACATTGCCCGTCGACAGGCTGGCACACGGCTGCTGGCGCAGCTTGAGCACACCCAGCTCATCGACATTATATTCCTTCTCGGTGTTGACAAACTTCACATAGTCGCCCTTGGCAATCGAACCGTTCAATATCTTGAAATAGACGATAATGCCACGGAAAGAGTTGAATACCGAGTCAAAGATCAAGGCCTGCAACGGCGCATCCGGGTCACCCTCGGGGGCGGGAATACGCTCGACAATGGCATCAAGGATGGCAGGTACACCCTCGCCCGTTCGGGCACTGCAACGGATGATGTCACTGGGGTCACAGCCCAGCAGCTCGACAATCTCGTCCTCCACTTCATCGGGGTGGGCGCTATCCATATCAATCTTGTTGATGACTGGGATGATTTCCAGACCGTTATCGATGGCCATATACAGGTTGGAGATGGTCTGAGCCTGTACGCCCTGGGTGGCGTCCACTACCAGCAGAGCGCCCTCACAAGCAGCGATCGAGCGAGACACCTCATAGGAAAAGTCCACGTGTCCCGGAGTGTCAATCAGGTTAAGGGTATATTTCGTGCCGTCCTTCATGTAATCCATCTGGATGGCGTGGCTCTTGATGGTGATGCCGCGCTCACGCTCCAGATCCATGTCATCGAGCACCTGTGCCTGCATGTCCTTGCCGGCCACAGTATTGGTGACCTCGAGCAAGCGGTCAGCGAGCGTGCTCTTGCCGTGGTCGATATGCGCCACGATGCAGAAGTTACGTATTGTCTTCATATAAGGAATTCCGTTATTTTGGGTGCAAAGGTACAAAAAACTTTCTAGGTATCAGGCTGTAGAGACGCAAAATCTTGCGTCTCCTTTCGTCATTCTCTACATAATGAAATGATAATCATGCTCTGCCCTTCATCAGCAAGTAAATAAGAAATTACTTCTTTTTCTTGTTGAATAAATCTGAATGAGATCCCGTACGATATAAGGAGATGATACGGATTTCGGTGTCTTTCTGGTAAATTAGTAACCAATCAGGAGAGATGTGGCATTCACGATAGCCTTCATAGTCTCCATGCAAGCTGTGATCATGGTTTTTATCTGGGAGGGGTTCATCATTGGCTAGCAATTCGATGACGCTGAACAGGTCTTCAAGCAGAAGGCCACGTTTCTTCGCACGTTTCAAGTCTTTTTTGAATTGGCCAGTTGTGGAAATCTGATACTTTGCCATCCGTTATAGCGCTTCAGCCCATTGCTTGAACTCGTCAACACCGCCCGTAAACTCAATACCCACACCATTGCGGGCATCCTCGATGACTTTCATTGTCTTGTCATTAAGGCTATCTCCAGTCTCGGGGTCGATGATCTGGGGTTTGCTCATGACTTGATATGACCAGCCAAGTTTCTCCATTATTTTCTTGAAGAAACCAATTTCATTATTGGGAATATTAACCGTAATTGAAGTCATGATGTCATTATTTGATGATTCATTGATGCAAAGATACATAGACTTTGTAAAACGAACAAATTTTGTGCAAGAAGAATGCCATGAAGCATAATTCAATGGCTGAAACGCAGCCAAAATTATCCAAATTTTGTGCAAGAAGAATGCCATGAAATGAATGTTGTCTGTGACGTTAACTGTGTTGTCTTGGTTGTCTGATACAGTGTGCGGCAGCCCTATAACAGTTGTCTGTTTACAGAGTTGTCTTAGTTGTTTGATACAGTGTGCGGCAGCCCCAAATGCCTAAAGCCTAACACCTAAAGCCTAATAAAGTGGCTTTTTCTCGGGTTTTCTTTCGCTTTTCAGTGTTATTTTGTATTTTTGCAACAAATTGCAATAACTAAAAACCATACTATTATGAAGAATCAATCTTTACTCATTCGACTATTTGCCGTTGTGGCGGCGATGATGTGCGCTCTGGGTGCCAACGCTGCCGAGGCCTATGCCAACTACACGCCGTCGAACACGACGCTGACGTTCTACTACGACAACCAGCGTTCCTCCCGCTCAGGCAAGACCTACGCCCTGAACTCGAGCGTCAATTCTCCTGGTTGGATAACGGACAGCACTAATGCCAATGTGACCAAGGCGGTCTTTGACCCGTCGTTCGCCAATGCCCGCCCGACCTCCACCTCCAAATGGTTCTATCATATGGAAAAACTTCAATCCATCACTGGAATATCTTACCTGAACACGAGCAATGTGACCAAAATGTTCTGCATGTTTACAGGTTGCAGTGGCTTAACCAGCCTTGACCTGAGCGGTTTTGACACACAGAATGTGACCAATATGCAATTCATGTTTGAAGGCTGCAGTGGCCTGACTAGTCTTGACCTGAGCGATTTCAATACGCAGAATGTGACAACCATGAGCGCTATGTTCTTTAATTGCATTGGACTGACCAGTCTTGACCTGAGCGATTTCAATACGCAGAATGTGACAACCATGAGCTCTATGTTCTACAAATGCAGCAGCCTAATCACTATCTACGTGGGAAACAGTTGGAGTACGGAAAACGTGACATCTTCCGGGGAGATGTTCTATAAATGCTCTAATCTGGTGGGCGGTCAGGGCACGACCTACAAAGAATCCAACCCGAAGGACAAGACTTACGCCCATATCGATGGCGGCCAGAGCAACCCAGGCTACTTTAGTGCACTTAATTCCACTGCAAATCCTGAGGCCTATGCCTGCTACAGGTCGTCTAGCACAACGCTGACATTCTACTACGACAACCAGCGATCTTCCCGCATGGGTACGACCTATCTCCTGAACTCGGAAACAAACTTTCCCGGTTGGATTACGGATGGCTCCAATGCCAATGTGACCAAGGTGGTCTTTAACTCGTCGTTCGCTGGTGCCCACCCGACCTCCACCTGCGGATGGTTCTCTGAGATGGGAAATCTTCAATTCATCGTTGGAATATCTTACCTGAACACGGGCAATGTGACCAATATGCGCTCCATGTTTAATGGTTGCAGTGGCTTAACCAGCCTTGACCTGACCAGTTTTGACACGCAAAATGTGACGGAAATGAGCTTCATGTTCAATGGCTGCAGTGGCCTGACCAGCCTTGACCTGACCGATTTCAACACGCAGAAAGTGACAAGCATGAGCGGTATGTTCTACAGTTGCAGCAGCCTGAACACTGTTGACGTGGGAATCAGTTGGAGTACAGAAAGGGTGACATCTTCCGTAGATATGTTCTATAAATGCTACAATCTGGTGGGCGGACAGGGTACGACTTACAGTGACTCCAATCCGATGGACAAGACCTATGCACATGCGGACTGTGGTCCCAGAGACCCCGGCTACTTTACAGGACCTACTCCCGCTGAAAATCCTGAGGCCTATGCCTGCTACACGTCGTCTAACACGACGCTGACGTTCTACTACGACAAACAGCGCCCCTTACGTCCGGGAACGACCTACGACCTGAACTCGGAAACTAACTTTCCCGGTTGGATAACGGATGGCTTCAATGCCAATGTGACCAAGGTGGTCTTTAGCTCGTCGTTCGCTAGTGCCCGCCCGACCTCCACCTACGGATGGTTCTCTGAGATGGGAAATCTTCAATCCATCTCTTTGCTCACTAACCTTAACACGAGCTGGGTGACCAATATGAGCTACATGTTCTATGGTTGCAGTCGCCTGACCAGTCTTGACTTGAGTGATTTCAACACGCAGAACGTGACAGACATGAGCCGAATGTTCTACAGTTGCAGCAGCCTTAACACGGTCTACGTGGGAAGCAGATGGAGTACGGAAAGCGTGACATCTTCCGGGTACATGTTCTATAAATGCTACAATCTGATAGGCAGCCAGGGTACGACCTACAGCGACTCCAACCCGATGGACAAGACCTATGCCCATGTGGATGGTGGTCCCAGCAACCCCGGGTACTTTAGAGCTCCTAATTCCACTGATAATCCTGTGGCCTATGCCTGCTACACGTCGTTGAACACGACGCTGACGTTCTACTACGACAAACAGCGTTCTTCCCGCCCAGGCACGACCTATGACCTGAACTCGGGCTTCAATTCTCCCGGTTGGATAACGGACAGCACTAATGCCAATGTGACCAAGGTGGTCTTTGACCCGTCGTTCGCCAATGCCCGCCCGACCTCCACCTGCCAATGGTTCTATAAGATGGGAAATCTTCAATCCATCACTGGACTCTCTTACCTGAACACGGGCAATGTGACCAATATGCGCTCCATGTTCTTGGGTTGCAGTAGCTTAACCAGCCTTGACCTGAGCGGTTTTGATACGCAGAATGTGACCAATATGCACTACATGTTCCATGACTGCAGTGGCCTGACCAGTCTTAATCTGAGCGGTTTCAACACGCAGAACGTAACAGACATGAGCGTTATGTTCTCTAATTGCAGTGGCCTGACCAGTCTTGACCTGAGCGATTTCAATACGCAGAATGTAACAACCATGGGCTCTATGTTCTACAAATGCATCAGCCTAACCACTATCTACGTGAGAAGCATTTGGAGTACTGAAAATGTGACATCTTCCGGGGACATGTTCTATAAATGCTATAATCTGCTGGGCGGCCAAGGCACGACCTACAGCGATTCCAACCCGATGGACAAGACTTACGCCCATATAGATGGCGGTCAGAGCAACCCCGGCTATCTCACTGAATCTAACCAATTAATAGATCCAAGTGCCCCATACGCTGTGCTTACCGAGGGCGGCAAAACGTTGCAGTTCCGCCATGATGGTCAGCGGCCTAGTATGACCTCGCTAAAGACTTATTCTCTAAATCCAGGCAATTATACCCCTGGTTGGATTGAGGACGGCAGCAATGCCGAGATTACCTCGGTGGTTTTCTTAGAGGAGTTTGCCAATGCCCGTCCCGAGAGTATGCACAGCTGGTTTGAAGGTATGTCAAACCTGACTCGCATCTGGTACCTGGACCGCCTGAACACCAGCGAGGTGACGGACATGGCAAACCTGTTTAATGGCTGCAACAAGCTTTCGAGCGACAATCTTGACATCAGCGGCTTCAACACGTCTAAAGTGGCCGATATGAGTGGCATGTTTGAGGGCTGCACACAGTTGACGACACTCGATGTGAGCCATTTCGACACGCGGAACGTCCAGAGCATGGCATCGATGTTCAGCGGCTGTACCAACTTGACGAGCCTGAACACATCAGGCCTGAACACGTCGATGGTGACCGACATGAGCTATATGTTCAGCGGCTGCCTAACCCCCAACATCGACGTGACGAGCTTCGACACGCGGCTGGTGACTGACATGAGCGGCATGTTCTACGACTGCCACGTACGGCGACCTGACGTGAGCGGCTTTGACACGCAGAACGTGACCGATATGCACGACATGTTTAAGCGCAGCAGTGTCGAGGATCTCGACCTTCACAGCTTCAATACCGCAACGGTGACTGACATGAGCGGTATGTTCGAACTCTGCTTAAACCTGGGTACCATCACAGTAGGTGAGGGCTGGACGGTGGCTGGCGTGATAAGTTCGGAGAACATGTTCCACGTCTGCAGCAGTCTTACGGGCGAGAAGGGCACGCGCTATCAGGATTCCAACCCGATGGACAAGACCTACGCCCACATTGACGGCGGCGAGAGCAACCCGGGCTATCTGACAGACATCAACGGTCCGTATGCAGCACTTTCGGCCGACGGCAAGACGCTGACCTTCTACAATGACGGCCATCGCCTGACCCGCACCGAGACAACCTACGGCTTGAATGCCGGATATAGTAACCGACCCGGATGGATGACCGACGGCAGCAATGCCGCAATAGAACACGTGGTGTTTGATGCCTCGTTTGCCGATGCGCGTCCCGTGAGCACAGACTATTGGTTCTCCGGCATGAGTAACCTGAGCGACATCACGGGCATGGAATACCTCAACACTAGCGAGGTGATGATAATGAGCGGCATGTTCAGTGGCTGCAGCAGTCTGACGAATATCGACCTGATCCACTTCAACACGAGCAAGGTGACGAATATGCCCAGTATATTCAAGGACTGCACAGGTCTGACGAGTCTTGACCTGATAGTCTTCGATACACAGAACGTGCTGAATATGAGGTCAATGTTCGACGGCTGTTCGAACCTGACGACTATCTATGCAGGTGCTGGCTGGAATACGGAGAAGGTGGATGCAGAATCCTCCGAATACATGTTCCGCGGCTGCACGAGCCTCGTGGGCGGCATGGGCACGGTCTTCGATGCCGACCATACCGACAAAGAGTATGCCCGCATTGACGGCGGTCAGGCTGCACCGGGCTACTTCTCTGGTGCGCCTGCCTATGCAGCACTCTCCAGCGACGGCACGACGCTGACGTTCTATTGCGACATGCTGCGCAGCACCCGCGGCACGACCTATGACTTGAACCAGCCGGAAGACGATCCTGACTGGTATAACGACGGCAGCTTTGAGGATATTACCACGGTGGTGTTCGACCCGTCGTTTGCCAGCGCACGTCCCATCGCAACCTCCAGCTGGTTCTATGAGATGGAAGACCTAACGACCATCACAGGCATGGAATATCTGAACACCAGCAAGGTGACCGACATGAGCTATATGTTCAACACATGTCTATCGTTGACATCGCTTGACCTGAGCCACTTCGACACCGGCAAGGTGACGAATATGAGAGGCATGTTTATGGCCTGTGGGCAGTTGACGAGCCTTGACCTGGGCCGTTTCAATACGGCAAATGTGACCAACATGGGCTATATGTTCTATAACTGCTACTCGCTGACGAGTCTCGCTGTGGGAGATCTCAATACGGGTAATGTGGAGTACATGGACAAGATGTTCGCTGGCTGCACGGGCCTGACGGAAATCGACTTCAGCGGCTTCGGTTTCATGACCACCAATGTGACTGACATGAACAACATGTTCTCGGGCTGCTCGAGACTGACCAGCCTGAACACATGGAGGGCGTTTGCCTACGGTACACAGAACGTGACCGACATGTCGTATATGTTCCGTGGCTGCAGCGGCCTGACAAGTCTTGACTTGACCTACGTGAATACGGAAAGTGCAACAAATCTGAGTCACATGTTTGACGGCTGCACGAATCTGACTGAAATCACGCTGAACAAGTACTACTTCACAACGTCGAACGTTACCGACATGACGTCGATGTTCATGGGCTGCAGCAGTCTGCAGAGCCTTGACCTGAGCAGTTTCAACACCGAGAACCTGACAACCATCAACCGTATGTTCCAGAACTGCAGTAGTCTGAAGCAAATTGACTTGAGCAGCTTCAATACTGACAAAATCAAAAACAGTGACATGGACTGGCTGTTCGCGAACTGTAGCAGTCTGGAACGTGTCGATGTGAGCAGCTTCAACACATCGGGCTTGACAAGCCTGTGGTCGATGTTCATCAACTGCAGCAGCCTGAAAGTCCTCGACCTGAGCAGCTTTGACACGAAGAAGGTAACGCTGACGACCACGATGTTCCAGGGCTGTACGAATCTGAAGGCCATCTATGTGGGTGGCGGCTGGGACATGAGCACGGTGACGACTTCTCCTGGCATGTTTGACGGCTGCACGAGCATTGTGGGCTGCATGGGAACGACCTATGACGCCAACCACATTGACAAGGCCTACGCACACATCGACGGCGGAAGCGGCAACCCGGGTTACCTGTCGGAGAAGGGTGCCCCCTATGCCGCGCTCTCCAGTGACGGCAAGACACTGACATTCTACTGCGACGGGAAAAATACTTCGCACACCGAGACAACCTTCAGTCTGAACGAGGGAGATGGTGAACCCGCATGGTACACGAGCGCAAGCACCGTCACCACGGTGGTGTTCGACGAATCATTCGCCGTAGCACAGCCGACAAGTATGTTCGGATGGTTTGCCACAATGACGAATCTGACGACTCTCACTGGCCTGGAGAACCTGAACACCAAGTCGGTGACGAACATGGGACTGGTATTATATGGATGCAGCAGCCTGACTACTCTCGATCTGAGCAGTTTCGATACACGCAGCGCATCGAGCATGGGTGGCATGTTCTGGAACTGCACCTCGCTGCAACGCCTCGACCTGAGCAGCTTCAACACGGAAAATGTGACTGACATGAGCAGCATGTTCCAGGATTGCAGCAAACTCAAGACCATCTATGCGCCCTATGACTGGAACAGGAGTGGCTACACGATGAATATGTTCTCGGGCTGCACGAGTATTGTGGGTGGCATGGGCACTACGTATGATCCCGACCATATCAATGGCGAGTATGCCCGCATCGACGAGCTTCCTAGAGCCCCAGGCTACTTCTCGACGAAGCCCGCATTCCTGCGTGGTGACGTGAACGGCGACGGCAATGTGACGGTTGCCGACGTGACAGCGCTCATCGACTACTTGCTCGGTGGAGATGCCAGCCTGATCAATCTCGGCGCTGCCGACTGCAACTTGGACACCACCGTAACCATCGCCGACGTGACATCCCTCATCGACTACCTGCTCTCCGGTAGCTGGCCTCGCCCACAGTTTAGGGTTTAGGATTTAAAGTTTAGAGAAACATCCGCATTATAGAGACGCAACATTTTGCGTCTCTACTTTGTCATGCCACGTGTCTAACGGAATGCGGATGCCATTGTAATTATTGTGCTTATTGTCTTCATTTTCTATTGTGTTGATTAAAATGTTTTATTGTTTTCTTATTAGCTTTTTAGCAAAGGAAAAAGTAGTATATTTGCACAATCTAAATCTATATACAACAATGAAGAGCTTTAAACATATCCTGTTGTCTTGTCTGTTGATCTTCACGATGCAGCAGGCTATGGCTTACGGTTATTGTTCTTACGGCGATGAGGTCGTTCTGAAATCCGACAAGGTATTTGTGAAATTCGGTATGTTTGATGATCAGGATAAAAACCATCTGCCAGTTTACCTGTTTACCGTCATCTTGAGATCATCAAAAAAGCATCTTACTTATCCCTGGGACAGTAAACTGGTCATTCAGTTCAGCAATGACTCTATCATTGAGCTGAACAGTTTTGGTCCTGTGATTAACGAGATGGAGACGACTGATGGTGTAGGACGTTCTGACGATGATTTTCATTTCACTTGGCGTGTTTATAATCCTTATTATGAAAAGTATGGGATCTATAACAATAAACCTCCTATCGAAATCTATTATACTGGAAGAAATTACAGGCTGGAAGACACCGACCTGCAGAAACTGCTCATGTGGCGCATTGTGAAGGTTCAGGTAGAACTGTCAGATGGAAAATGGAAAGACTTCAAAGTCGGCAAGAAACAGGGCAATAAAGTACTGAACCAACTTCAGGATTCCTGGCGAAGCCTTGAGTGAAATTGAGCCATTCTTGCGTTATGTTTTGCCTAATAATTTGCCAAGCCAGCCAAAATGTGCTATATTTGCAAACCATTGCAGACGCATAGCTTGCTGCGCTAATCAAATCATGATGAAAAGAATATTTACAATACTATTGGTGGCATTCGCTTTGGCTGGAACCAGTCAAGCGGCGACTGTCGACGAGTTGAGAACGCCCGACATGAAGGGCTTGAACGTGAATCAGCAGGAGATGGAAGCGCTGCGCTTCCTGTATGCCTACATGCCGCTGGCCGACGTCACGGACTACCCTATCGAGTTCTACTTGGAGAATGTGCGCGCGTCCTTCGATGCTCGTGAGCAGATGCCTTGGGGAAATAAGGTGCCGGACCTGCTGTTCAACCACTTTGTGTTGCCCTTGCGCGTCAACAATGAAGCGCTGGACATGTCCAGGCCTGTCTTTTTCAAGGAATTGAAGGAGCGTGTGGCAGGCATGAGCATGGAAGAAGCCATTCTTGAGGTCAACCACTGGTGCCATGAGCACGTGACCTATCAGCCGAGCGATGCCCGCACCTTGTCACCTCTGGCCTGCATGAACACGGCCATCGGACGTTGCGGTGAGGAATCGACGTTTACCGTTGCCGCCTTGCGCTCCATCGGAATCCCAGCCCGCCAGGTCTACACCCCACGATGGGCGCACACCGATGATAACCACGCTTGGGTAGAGGCCTGGGCCAACGGCAAGTGGCATTTCATGGGTGCCTGCGAGCCTGAAGCCGTACTTGATTTGGGTTGGTTCAATGCTCCCGCATCACGGGCACTGCTGATGCATACACGTGCCTTTGGCGACTACAAGGGTCCCGAGGAAGTGATGTCACGCACACGTAATTTCACCGAAATCAACCTCATCGGCAACTATGCCGCCACCGCATCGACTCAAGTACAGGTGTTAGACAGGTCTGGTCAGCCAGTTAAGGGCGCCAAGGTGGAATTCCGCATTTACAATTATGCCGAATTCTATCCCGCCGCCACCAAATATACCGATAACAAAGGTACCACCTCTCTCACAGCCGGTAAAGGAGATATGCTGGTATGGGCCAGCAAAGACGGCTGGTACGGTTACCGCAAGGTGTCCTTCGGCAAGGACAGCAAGGTGGACATCATGCTCAACAAGAATAATAGCCTCAAGAGCGGTCCAACGTATGAGACCTTTGATATCGTGCCGCCCGTCGAGAAAGCCGTCATGCCAAAGGTAAGTCCTGAAATGGCAGCCGCTAACAAGGTGCGTTTTGCCCAGGAAGACTCTATCCGCAAGGCCTATATGGCCAAATCCTTCATCACCCCAGACGACGCTCAGGCACTATGCCCTATCGCTGCTGATTATCTGGTCAAGGCACGCAGCAACTGGCAGACCATCAATCAGTTCATCAACAGCCATTCCGACAATACTGAACGTGCGTTAGGGATTCTCAAGGGTTTGAATGACAAGGACATGCGAGACGTTACATCGGGTATTCTTGAGGATGCCTACAATGCCCGCAGCAATCAATTGGGTCAACGCGTGGAATATGAAATGATCACTTCTCCCTTCAAGTGCCAGTTGCAAGACGCCTTTGACGCCGCAACAACCGCTAAGTATCAAAAAGACCCAGCGTTGCTTGTGGCATGGGTGCGTGACAACATCGCTCTGCACCCTGAGGAGAACGCCCTTCACATCGCCCAAACACCAATGGGCGTGTGGCGCTCACGTGTAGCCGATGGCCGTGGGCGGGATATTTTCTTTGTCGATCTTGCCCGTTCGCTGGACATCGAGGCCCGTATGGATCCCGTCACAGGCAAGGTGCAGTATCACAATGGCAGTGATTGGCAAGACGTGAACTTTGAGGAAGTAGTACAAAAGAATGCCCAAACCGGTACTCTTAAATTACGCTATACCCCCACCCCAGCCCTCGATGATCCAAAATATTACCACCATTTTACACTATCGCGCATACTGGATGATGGAACCACACAACTGCTCAATTACGATGAGGGCGATTCTGGCTTGGAAGACGGTTCGTCGTGGAGCAACACTTTCCAGAACGGGACAACACTTGATGCCGGCACCTACATGCTCACCAGCGGCACTCGCGCCGCAAGCGGCAAAGTCTTGGTGGCCAACCGCATCTTCAAGGTAAATCCCGATGAGACTACCACCATCAACCTGACCATGCGCCAGAGTGATGATATCGTGGCGGTCATTGGCAACTTCAATTCGGAATCCAAATTCCAATTGCTCGACAGTGAATTAAGACCCATCGCAAGCGATCCTGTGAGCATCTTGTCACAAACTGGCCGAGGATACTTCATCGTTGGTATTCTGGGCGTTGGCCAAGAACCGACTAACCACGCCGTGCGTGACATTGCTCTTCTAAGCGCTTCACTCGACAAATGGGGACGACCGATGGTACTGCTGTTTGAGAATGAGGCCGAGGCCCAAAAGTATCGTCAAGAAAACTTCGGTACTCTCCCCAAGAATATCATTTATGGCATTGACACCGATGGCAGCATACGTCATCAAATCGCCCAAGAGATGAAACTCCAGAGTGAGACCCAGTTGCCGATGTTTATCCTTGCCGACACCTTTAACCGCATCATGTTCTGCTCCCAGGGTTACACCATTGGCTTGGGCGAACAGCTCAACAAGGTCATCAACCATTTAGACAAGTAATGAGAGGACTGATTGACACATTGCGAGACCACCACAAGCTGGCATCCCATGAATATAGGGAGCTGCTCACAATGTGCGCCCCAGAAGACGTCAAATACCTGATGGACCAGGCACGCGAGGTGGCCCAAGGGCAATTTGGCACGGGCATTTACCTGCGCGGTCTTATCGAACTGTCCAACGTCTGCCGCAACGATTGCCTGTACTGCGGCATCCGTCGCAGTAACAGAAATGTGTCACGCTACACACTCTCTCGCCAGCAGGTGCTGGCCTGTTGTGAACAAGGTTATAAGATTGGCTTCCGCACCTTTGTGCTGCAAGGTGGCGAATGGGGCGAGGAGCGTTCCCAGTGGATTGCCGACATCATCCGCGACATCAGGCATGGCTGGCCCGATTGCGCCATTACACTGTCGCTGGGTGAACACACCCGCGAAACCTACGCCCTGTGGCGTGATGCTGGCGCCGACCGTTACCTGTTACGTCACGAGACCCACAATGAACGGCTTTACCGCCTGTTACACCCACAAGGAATGACCGTCCAACACCGTCTGCAATGCCTCGACAGGCTCAAAGAATTGGGATATCAAGTGGGGGCAGGTATCATGGTGGGAGCACCTTTCCAGAGTCTAAAAACCATCGTTGAAGACATCCAGTACCTGATTGAATTTCAGCCCCACATGATTGGCATAGGGCCGTTTATTCCGCAGCATGACACGCCATTCGCCCGTTTCCCTGCCGGCAAGGTCGATTTGACAGCACGCCTGTATGCTATCCTGCGGCTGGCGCAACCCCAAGCGCTCATTCCGAGCACTACAGCCATGGCCACCTTGTCGCCTGATGGCAGACTGCGAGGCATCCTTGCTGGCGCCAACGTCGTGATGCCCAACCTGTCGCCCGAGGACAACCGCAAGCTATATGCCCTTTATGACAACAAAGCCGCTCTCGGTGCTGAGTCTGCCCAAGGGATTAAGAAACTTGAAAACGAATTGGCCACCATTGGCTATCACATCGACTGGTCAAGAGGCGACTCTCCATCTACCCAAAAATAAAAGCAGGCCTGCCGATTGGGAGACCTGCTTCTCATGAGTTTCAGTTCTGGAATACTACAACAGTGCGTCGATTTTAGCGGCAAGAGCGTCGCGGGTGATGGTGCCAACGTGCTTGTCCACCATATTGCCCTCTTTGTCAAAGAACAACATGGTCGGTATGTTGCGGATGCCGTACTCTACACCCAGATCGGTGTCATCATCGACGTTGTATTTGCCGATGATAGCTCGACCCTCATAGGCTGTTGCCAGGTCTTCAACAATGGGAGCGATGCTGCGGCAAGGACCACACCACGGTGCCCAGAAGTCAATCACAACGGGTTTACCCGATTCCAGAAACTCCTTGTAGTTAGTGTCATTAATTTCAATAGCCATTTCTTTTTCAGTTTTTTAGTTGGTTGATAATACTGATATTTCGATTCTTTCTTTTGCAAATATAATGCCAAACGGCTGATTATCACACACGGGCATTAATCTTGTACTTAATCTCAGCCTCTTGCATGGCATCCATCAAGCGTTTATCGACCGCAATGGGTTTCCTGGAGCGCAGCATGACGTAATTGCCGCTATCATGGTCCTTCATGCGGAAGTACAGATCACACCGGTTGTCACCTGGTGCGCCAACATACGGTTTCAAGAAATCGACTTTGTCCAAGTCTTTATCCTTGAGGGTGATGACGAGGTTCTTTACCATCTTACCCTTAAGGTTGTCGAGCAGATCAATTGTATGCACGTTAAAGCGCACATTATCGCCATAGCCCTTCTCATAAGCACCTCGCACAACAATGGCAAGCCCCAGGACGCCATACTTCTGGTAATCCACAAACTTGTTGCCGAAGAGCATAAACTCAAACGAACCTGAATAGTCTTCTATCTTGAGAATGCCGAATTGGCCACCCTTCTTTCCCATACGGGTCTGGAAATCAACCACGAGACCACCCATTGTGAGTTCGCGATCAAGCTGGTTGCTGCGGGTGTTCACCTCGGCTAGCGGTGTGTCACAGCCATAAGTCACTTCCATATAGTACGGGTCGAGCGGATGGGCCGAGAGGTACATGCCCACAAGGTCACGCTCTCGGTTCAAGCGTTCCAACTGTGACCAAGGTTCGGCTTTGGGAATTGTCGGCGTGGCCACCTCTATGGCACCAAATGCGCCAAACAGGGAGTTCTGCATCTCCTGCTGGCTCACCTGATAACGCTGGCCAAAGCGCATCAAAATCTCGCTGAACGCCTCTCCTCGGGGATTTACCTCAAAGAAGTCTTCTCGTTTAATCTCCTTGAAGTCATCAAATGCGCCAGCCAGAGCCATCGACTCCAATGCCTTGCGGTTACAAGCGCCCTGATTGATGCGCTGCACGAAGTCAAAGATATCCTTATAATTACCGTTCTTGTCACGCTCCTCGACAATGGCATCCACACAACCGGCACCAACGCCCTTGATGCCCGCCAGGCCGAAGCGGATGCGACCGTCCTTGGTGGCGCTGAAACTCTTGTAACTCTCGTTGATGTTCGGGCCGAGCACCTCGATTCCCATAGAACGGCACTCGTCCATATACTTAGAGAGCTTGTCAACATCATTGAGGTTGCTACTCAGCACAGCGGCCATATACTCGCTGGGATAGTTAGCCTTGAGATATGCCGTCTGATAGGCCACCCAACTGTAGCAGGTGGCGTGTGACTTGTTGAAGGCGTAAGAGGCGAACTTCTTCCAGTCCTCCCAGATCTTGTTCAAGACCTTCTTGTCGTGCCCGTTTTTCTCTCCGCCCTCATAGAACAATGCCTCCAGCTCGTTCATCTTGTCGATCTGCTTCTTGCCCATCGCCTTGCGCAGGGTGTCACTTTGGCCGCGGGTAAAGCCTGCCAACTGGCGCGACAAGAGCATGACCTGCTCCTGATAGACGGTAATTCCGTAGGTCTCCTTCAAGTATTTTTCCATGCAGGGGATATCATACTCGATGGGTTCAACCCCATGTTTGCGGTTGATGAACTGCGGAATATATTCCATGGGGCCTGGACGATAGAGGGCGTTCATGGCAATCAGGTCCTCAAAGCAAGTGGGATGCAAGTCAATAAGATGCTTCTGCATACCTGCCGACTCAAACTGGAAGGTGGCAGCCGTTTTGCCCTTGCAGTAAAGTTCGTAGGTCTTGGGGTCGTCAACGGGAATGTTCTCGATATCGATATCGATGCCGTGGTTCAATTTGATATTGGCTAGCGCCTCCTTGATGATGGAGAGGTTTTTCAGTCCCAAAAAGTCCATCTTGATCAGCCCAGTGCTCTCGATGACACCGCCCTCATACTGGGTCACGATGATGCGCTCGCCATCGCTGTCGGTAGCGGTGCTCACAGGCACCCAGTCCGAAATGGGGTCATGACCGATGATCACGCCACACGCATGGACGCCTGTGCTGCGGATGCTGCCCTCAAGCTTCTCGGCAAAGCGGATGGTCTCTCCCACCCTGGGATCTTCGTTATCCAATTCAGCACGGAAGTCATTGAAGCACTCAAGACAGTTATGAACGGTGATCTTGTATTTCTTGCCCGACTTCTCCTCAGGCATATCATTTGGAGTGGAGGGGATGAATTTGGCGAGACGGTTGCTTTCGGCAATCGAGAGGTCTTCCACTCTTGCGACATCCTTGATGGCGCTCTTGGCAGCCATCGTGCCGTAGGTGACGATGTGCGCGACCTTATCCGCTCCATATTTCTCTGTCACATAGTTCAGCACCGCAGCACGCCCGTCATCATCAAAGTCGGTATCGATATCGGGCAATGAGATGCGGTCGGGATTCAGGAAACGCTCAAACAGCAGGTCATACTTCATCGGGTCAATCTTGGTGATACCCAGGCAATAAGCCACAGCCGAACCTGCCGCAGAACCACGTCCCGGACCCACCGAGCAACCCAATTTGGGCGCCATCTTGATATAGTCCTGAACAATGAGGAAGTAACCGGGGAAACCCATGTTCTTGATCGTCTCCAACTCAAAATCGAGGCGCTCACGGTGCTCGTCATCAAGCTCGGGCCAACGCTCCTTGGCGCCCTCATAGACCAGATAGCGCAGGTAATCGTCCTCGTTGTCAAAGCCGTCAGGCAATGGGAAATCGGGCAAAATGGGTGCATGGTCGATGCTGTAGATTTCCACCTTGTCGAGAATCTCGTTGGTGTTCTGCAGCGCCTCGGGAACATCTGCAAACACGCCGTTCATCTCCTCTTGGGTCTTAAACCATTCCTGCTTGCTGTAGAGCATCACATTGTCGTCGGTGAGTTTCTTTCCTGTCGATACGCAGATCAGGCGCTCGTGGGCATCGGCATCCTCTTCGTTTACGAAGTGGGAGTCGTTGGTGCAGATGAGTTTGATGTCCATCTCACGGGCAAACTGCATCAGGGCATCATTGACCATGCACTGCCTCTCGTAGGTCTCATGGTTGGCGCGGGCCACCGTCGCCTTGTGGCGCTGCAACTCCAAGTAATAATCGTCACCAAATACGTTCTTGAACCACTGTATCGTCTCACGCGCCTGATTCATCTGCCCGCCCATAATCAGTTGCGGAACCTCGCCGCCCAGGCAGGCCGAGCAGCAAATGATGCCCTCGTGGTATTTCTCCAACT
This sequence comes from uncultured Prevotellaceae bacterium, assembly GCA_947306175.1. Classification (GTDB taxonomy): domain Bacteria; phylum Bacteroidota; class Bacteroidia; order Bacteroidales; family Muribaculaceae; genus Sodaliphilus. The sequence goes on along the minus strand of CAMZFV010000001.1, from coordinate 124,259 downwards.
CGCTGTGGTCGGTACGGGGATGATAGTACATGCCCTCGGTCCAGGCATGGGACACAATCTTGATCAGATTTTTGTAGCCCTTTAGATTCTTAGCCAACAGGATGAGGTGGTTACCGTTGTCGCGCTTGTCGTTACGGTCATGACGGTCCTTCCACGCCACATATACCTCGCAGCCGAAGATCGGCTTGAACTTCTCGTCATCACCGCGCTTCTTGTTCAACTTGGCCACATAGTCGTGAAACTCCTTGATGCCATACATGTTGCCGTGATCGGTAATTGCCATACCGCGCATCCCGTCGGCTATCGCCTTATCGACCAGCGCCTTGACAGGCGCCATACCGTCAAGGATCGAGTATTGTGAATGTACGTGCAGATGTACAAATGGTATCATATCGCTCAAATGGTTTATGTAGAGACGCAAAATTTTGCGTCTCAAAATTGTTAACTATTCACTCAAATAGCAGAGTGTAAAATTACACCAAATATCCCATCCACCAAAATAAAGTTATTAACAATATCACAGTGCGGATGCCCTCTAATGCATAAAACCTAAAACCTAACGCCTAATGCCTAAAACCTAATGCCTAATCTAGAAATTGAAATGGAGCTGTACGCGGATGCCGTGGCGGTCGGTGCCGGCGTGGTCGCGGTAGTTGAGACGCCAGACATAATCGACGCGCAGGATGGTCAAGATGTTGTCGAGGCCCACGCCTGCCTCCATATAGGGCTTATTGCCCATCGGCTGGCAAGGTACGTCGGCAGGGAACAGGAATAGGTCTCCACTCATGGCTGGATTATTCTTGTCGCTGAGGCTGCCCCACAAGCCACGCAGCGTGAGCACTTCGCGCAGGCGCAGCCGCTTGATGAACGGCAGACGGTTCATCAGCACACCGTTGCCCCAATAGGTCAAATCCCACGACAGGGCCTGATCGTTGATGAACTCCATGGGTTTCATCAGGGCATAACTCTCAGGTTGGACGGTGTAAGACAGGTTGACGTTAGGCATCAGCAGGTCGGGGTAAGCCACCTTACTCCAAACCTTCTCGCCCTTGATGATGACGTCGGCATATCCGAAGGCCGAGAACCAGAAGCGCTTCTGCAAGCCCAATTCGGTCTTGTTGACCTCATGCAGACTACCCATAAACCCTTTGGGCATATAAGTCTGGTTAAGAGTGATAATTGGCGCATCCATATTGATGGGAATGCGGTAAGAACGCGCCTGATAGAACGTCTCGCCAGGGGCATAACGCAACTGGGCAGTAAAACCAGCCTCGGTGTAACGATGACGCGAAATGCCGTCAGCATAGATAAACGGCACATACTGGGTCGCTTCGTGGATGTTGTGCTCGATGCCAAACCCCACCGAGAAGTGGTTATACCACTCGTGGCGGTACTCCAGGCGGGTTGTGCGCAAGTATTGCATCCTCACGTCCTTATGCCGTCTGAGCGTGAGAAAGACGTTGTCCTGGTTGGTGTAGAGGTAATGCTGGGCGAGTTTGTCCACATCATAGCGGTGGGTCAAGCGCAGGCTGTGAATTGGGAATTCCTGATCCATCGCCTTTTTAGGAGTGAAAGAGTATTCCAGCGAGCCCATATACTTGAACTTCTTGTCACGCGTGCCATAGGCCACATACCCACGGGCAAACCAATGACGGCTCAGGTTGACGGTCGTCATGCCACCCAGGCGCAACCGCACACCCTCCAGCGAGTTGCCGCTGATGAGCGTATTCAACGGGCCAATGTCAAATTTGCTCACCTTGGCCGTCGGGACATAACCGTTGACCATGACCACCACGAACTGCTCTGCCCAATAGAACAACTTAGACCCCCGCAGGCGCTGCATCAGGTTCTTCATGGTAGCGGTCGTGGTGCGCACCTCAGGCGGACGGTATTCCTGCCAGAACTCGTCAGGCATATACGGAGCACTGCTCTCAACGGTCTGTTCAGCCTTGTTGTTGAGCACACTGTTCTCGGGACGCTCGAAGTTGTGGTCACGGTAACTGGTCTCACGACGGGCAAACACCTCAGGTACTCCTGGCATCAGCTTCATGCTGATTTCCACGTTGTCACGCACCTTGAGGCGTGAGCCGTTGAGCGCCCGTTCAAAGTCCTGAACGATGCTCATGCGCTCCACATAGTTGAGGTTGATGTCGTAGGGAACGCCCATCGACACCCGCTTGATGAACATGGTGGTATCCTCAAGCGACACATACAGGCGCCCCAGGAAACCGAACGTCTGTGGCGTGAACGGCACGAAACTCAACACAGCGCACCGCTCACCGTCAACCATCACTGTGTCGTTGAGGTAGAACTTATAGAAATCCACGGCAATACGTGACAAGGGGCTGACGAATCGGTTGGTCAGCAGTGTCACGTCGTTCTGGAAAATGTCCACTTCGCCCATGAAGTCGTCCAGCACCTTCTTGATATTGGTCTGGTCAATCTGTTCGTCGATACCAGCACTTTTGGTGCCGATGATGATCTGCTTGTGGGTATCGGGGTCGTTGCTGTAGTAGTCACGTGCCACGGTTTCCTTGATGGAGAACGGCAACACCCGTTTTCCCGTCAGCAAAGAGGTATCGGCATACTGGTCAATCCACTGCTGGTCCTCTGGACGTTTGACAATATCATCCAGGTTACCGAACCCCACCATCATTCGCTCATACTGGGTATAGCCATAGTGGGGGAAACGCCGTGGGTCATTATCGTCACGCTTGGCCCGCAGCTTTTTTATCATGTCAACAGCCGGATTGTTCTTCTTGCTGTATTTCTCCTTGCCCTTGCGAACAACCACCTCGTCCAGTTCCACACCACTGGGCACCAAGTCAATGAGGACGACACTTCCCTGCCCTGTCTTGACGGTGACTTCCTTGCTGGCATAGCCCATCGCCGTGACCCGCAATTTGGAGAAACTGGCTCGCGTGTTGATGGTGAAACCGCCCTTATCGTTGGCCAAGGTGCCCTCACTGGTTCCCATAAGCGATATCGACGCATAGGCCACCCCATCACGCGTCAACGAATCACGCACTAGTCCCGTAATCTGGGTCACCGCCACCTGTTGACCCCATGCCCCCACGGTAGTCATGAAAATGAGCGCCATCAGGCATCCGATATGTCGCAAATAATCTTTCATCGAGCCTGCGAAGGTACTATTTTTTATTGATAGTGGCAACAGGACTGCCGCAGTTACCATTTTTTTTGTAATTTTGCAAGCGTTAATTAGCTTGTAGCGCATATGCTGAAGATAAAGAGGCTTTACACATTCATGTTATCAAGATTCCTGCCCAGGTTCTTGATGACTTTCTGCATCTGCCTGTTTATCGTCATCATGCAGTTCTTGTGGCGCTACATCGACGAGTTGGTGGGCAAGGGTCTGAGCATTGACCTGATTGCAGAACTCTTCTTCCATGCTGCCTTGTCACTGCTTCCGCTGGCCCTGCCGCTGAGTATCCTGCTGGCAGCGCTGATGACCTTTGGCGACCTGGGTGAACACATTGAGTTGACCGCGCTCAAGTCCTCAGGCATCTCGCTGACGACCATCATGAAGCCCATCGCTATCCTGATGGTGTTTGTCGCCATTGGCGCGTTCTTCTTTATGAACAATGCCTTGCCCAAATCGCAGGTGAAGATGTGGACCCTGCTATTCTCAATGAGGCAGACATCCCCCACCCTCGACATCCCCGAGGGTGCCGTCTATAGCCAGATACCAGGCTACAATATCTATGTCAAGCGCAAGGACAAGGAACGCGACATGCTCTACGGCATGTTGATCTATGATGTGTCTAACGGCACCATGTTCCCCCGTATTGTCGCAGCCGATTCTGGTCGCTTGAGCATGACCGAGGACAAGCGCCACTTGGTGCTTACCCTGTTCAAGGGCGCCTGGTATGAGGAGATGAAAGGCGGCGGGGGCGTCAGCGGCATAAGTGGTGAACTGTACCGCCGTGAGACTTTCCATGACAAGGAAATCATGATTCCCTATGACGCCAACTTCACCCGCATGGACGACGAGACAATGAAGTCCCAATATGTGGGCAAGAACATCACCGAACTGCAGCAGACCATCGACTCCGTTCGCCTTAAGGTTGATTCCGCGGCCACACTGATCATTCAGAACCTGCGACATCAGCCAATCTGCGGTGTGCCCGCAGTGCGCACAGTCTATAAGGACGGCACCAACGTCAAGGAGCCTGTCAAGGAGGTCAAACTCGACAAACCCGTCAACGTGAACGAATTGATCAAGGCACTCCCCAACGCCGATCAGCAGCATGTCATCAACCAAGCCCTGATGCGCACCAACACCGCAATGCAGGACCTCCAGTTCCAGGGCTACAGCGTTAATGACGACAATTACGTCATCCGCCGCCACCAGATTGAGTTGATGAAGAAATTCACCTTGTCGCTGGCCTGTCTCATCTTCTTCTTCATCGGAGCCCCGCTGGGAGCCATTATCCGCAAGGGCGGTTTGGGTATGCCCATCGTCATATCGGTTATCCTGTTTATTGTCTATTACATCATCGACAATATGGGCTATAAATTGGCCCGTGACGGACGATGGCCCGTATGGCAGGGCATGTGGCTCAGTTCGGCTGTACTTTTGCCGTTGGGCATCTTCCTGACCAAGAAGGCCGTCAACGACTCGGCAGTGTTCAACCCCGACGCATGGCTCAACGTCCTGCGCCGCTTCACGGGTTTGCACCAGACACGCAAGCTGGCTGCCAAGGAAGTCATCATCAACGAAGTCGTTCCCGACGAGGCCATGGCACGTATCGATGCATTGAAAGCATCTTGCCAGCAATTCCTCGACAAGTATCCAGGCCGTCAGCGCTACATCGACTACTGGCAGCATGGATATGACAAGGCCGCTATCAAATCCCTTGCTGAGCAGGTGGACAGTGTAGTGGATTACCTTTCCAACTCCCGTGACCAGATGGTGCTCAACAAGGCGATGGACTATCCCTTTATACGTCAGCTGCTCACCTACAGCCCCACGGGCAACAAGACCTTGGGAACTGTTCTTGCCGCCTTGTTCCCCATCGGCCTGCCTGCATGGCTCATAGGTTTGAGACACCAGAAGAACCTGAAACGCGATATCCAACTCACCATCAAGACGTGTGATCAACTCGTCGCTATCTTCAACGGTGAGTACAACCGCGAAATGGAGTATAGCGATAAATAAAACTACTAATTACGCTAATTTAACGAACCTTTGCTAAGAAATAATTAGTTTAATTCGTGTAATTCGTAGTTCAACAACTAGAAACTAACAACTAACAACTAACAACAAATAATGGACGAAATCAAACTGAATACCATTGACGAGGCCGTGGAGCAACTGAAACGCGGCGAATTTGTCATCGTCGTTGATGACGAAGACCGTGAAAACGAGGGCGATTTCATCATCGCTGCCGAAAAAATCACCGAGGAAAAAGTCAACTTCATGCTGCGTGAAGGACGAGGCGTACTGTGCGCTCCCGTCACTGCTGAACGTTGCCATGAGTTGGAACTCAATATGCAGGTCGATGACAACACGTCGATGCTGGGCACCCCTTTTACTGTGACCATCGACTTGCTCGACGGTTGCACAACAGGCGTGTCGATGCATGATCGCGCCATGACCATCCGTGCGCTGGCCAATCCCCACAGCAAGCCGCAGGACTTTGGCCGCCCCGGCCACATCAACCCCCTGCGCGCCGTCGATAAGGGCGTGCTCAAGCGCGCTGGCCATACCGAAGCCTCCATCGACCTGATGAGAATTGCAGGTCTATACCCTGCCGCCGCTCTCATCGAGATCATCAACCCTGACGGCACGATGGCGCGTCTGCCTCAACTTGTCGAGGTGGCCAAGAAGTATAACATGCCTATCATTACCATCAAGGACCTGATTGCTTACCGCCTGCGCACCGAGAAGGTCGTTGAGGTGGGCGACGAGGTGGACCTGCCTACCATGTATGGCCACTTCAAACTCATCCCATTCCGCCAAATCAACAACGGGCGAGAGCACATCGCCCTCATCAAGGGCGAATGGGGACCCAACGAGCCACTGCTGGTGCGTGTACACTCGTCATGCGCTACGGGTGACATCTTCGGCTCTATGCGTTGCGAGTGCGGCGAACAGCTGCACCTGGCAATGCAGATGATTGAGAAGGAAGGCAAGGGCGTCCTCGTCTATATGAATCAGGAAGGACGTGGCATCGGACTGATGAATAAGATCAAGGCCTATAAACTTCAGGAAAACGGCTATGATACCGTTGACGCCAATGTCCACCTGGGTTTCAAGCCTGACGAACGCGACTACGGTGTTGGCGCCAACATCCTGCGCATCCTGGGCGTTACCAAGATGCGTCTGATGACCAACAACCCCGTCAAACGCGTAGGACTTGAGAGTTACGGTCTTAAAGTCGTGGAGAACGTGCCGCTGGAGGTGACTCCTAACCGCTACAACGAGTTCTACATGCACACCAAGAAGACCCGCATGGGTCACGACCTGCACAAAGTGGACTAAGAGAGACATCCGCACCCTAAAGTCTAAAGTCTAAGGTCTAAGGTCTAAAGTCTCACAATGAGGGATTATGAGAAAATAAGGGATTTTGTCGAGCGGGAAATTGTTCCCCGCTACGATGCCTTTGACGCCGGGCATGGTCGTGACCATGTCCAGACGGTCATTTCCCAAGCCCTAAGCCTGGCACAGTATTATCCCGAGGTGGACCGTTGCATCCTCCTGATTGCCGCAGCCTACCACGACCTAGGACTGATTAACGGCCGTGAGCACCACCACACCGACAGTGCCTGCATCGTTCGTGAGGATGCCCGATTGCGTCAATGGTTCAGCGAAGACGAAATCAACACCATCGCCGATGCTGCCGAGGATCACCGCGCATCGAGCGGCCATGAGCCCCGAACCATCTACGGCAGCATCGTTGCCGAGGCCGACCGCATCATCGACGGCAAGACAATCGTGAGACGCGCTCTGCAATACGGCATGAAGCACGAGCCAAATCTGGACCGCGAGGGGCAATATCGCCGCCTAATGGAGCACATGCGCGAGAAATATGACTACGGGGGTTACCTCAAGCTTTGGATACCGCAAAGTGACAACGCCAAACGACTCGACGAATTCCGCCACATTTTGGCCGACGAGCAAGCCTTCCGACAATTGTTCGACTCTATCTTTGAAAAGTTAAACACTTAATACAAATTATCAATGAAAAGAATTACCACATTAGTAATGTTAACGCTGCTTGTGGGTTTGACGGCAGGCGCCGACATTCCCACGGGCTACTATGTGAATGCCATCGGCAAACAGGACGAAGCATTGATGACCGCTCTCGAAGGTATCATCTATACTCATAGCCAGTTGGGCTACAATTACCTGTGGGACGCCTATCTCAACACTGACATGGGCAGTGACGGCTACTACATCGACATGTATTCCACCTGCAAATACAATCACGAATCCTATCATGTGAGTACAGCTTCTTATGTGGGACAAGGTCTTAATCGTGAACATTCCTTCCCTAAAAGTTGGTTTGGTGGCGAGGTCTATCCCATGTACACCGACCTGACCATGATCATTCCTACCGACGGTTATGTGAACCAGCGTCGCAGCAACAACCCCTACGGCGTGTGTGCTGGAGGCACCACCTACGTCAACGAAGAGCTGGGAGTGAGCATGAAAGGCAAGTTGGGCAAGAACACCTACGACGGCTACTCATCGTCGGCCACTGTGTTTGAGCCCGACGACGAGTACAAGGGCGACTTTGCCCGCATCTACTTTTACATGGTTACTTGTTACAAGAGCGATGTCCAGAACTGGCCAGGCTGTGACCAGTTGGACTATGATGACAACCAGTACAAGGCCTTTTCCGACTGGTCGATGCAGATGCTCATGGAATGGCATCGTGCCGACCCTGTTAGCCAAAAGGAAATCAACCGCAACGAAGGGGTTTATCTGGAACAAGGTAACCGCAACCCCTTTGTGGATCACCCCGAACTGGCAGAGCACATTTGGGGCACCAAGCAAAATGAGCCCTGGACCGGTGACGGCACTCCCGTTGATTCCCTGAATAAAATCGTACCTGTCATGCTTGACCTTGATACGACAGCTGTTACTGGCACCTCCTTCCGCGCCGACTGGACCAGCGGAGGCGATGTGTCAAGCTACACCCTTCAGGTTAACCGCATCGAGACCGTTGAAGAGCCAATCCTGATGATGACTGAAAACTTCTCAAAAGTCAACGCCACTACCGACGGTTTTAATGACATCAGCGGCAATCTTGACACCTATACCGACAATCCCGGATGGACAGGCTACAAACTGTTCACCGCTGCTGGAAAAAGCCTCAAATTCGGATCCTCGAGCGAAGTTGGTTATCTGATCACCCCCGATCTGGAACTTGCAAGCAAAATCACGGTGAAATTCAATGCCAAGAACTGGATTAGCAAACAAGGAGTGAGCGACAATAGTTCAATCATTGTGTCATGTGGTGATGAGAGCCAGACTATAGCATTAACTGACACGCCAACTGATTATACTGTTGTCTTGAGTAACTGCAGGGAACACAATGTCAAGCTGTCAATGACAGCAAGAGGAAAACGTTTTTACGTATATAGCGTGGACGTTTATAATGGTGACCTCACCGCCTTTAGGGCTCCGCACCGCATTCCCGTCGAGGAAGGCGACTCCACCTGGCGCGTGGTGAGCGGCATCAACGACACATGCTACACAGTCAAGGCGCTTGCCGAGGGCTATTATGAATATCTCGTCAAGGCCATCTATACCGACGGTACCGAGAGCGTATGGTCCAATATCCAGCACGTCACCTTGACAGGCATCGGTGAAGAAGTGCTCATTGGCGACGTGAATGGTGACGGCGAGGTATCTATCGGCGATGTCACTGCCCTCATTGACTATCTGCTGGGCAACGAAAGCGCAGCTATCAGCAGGGAGGCAGCAGACGTGAACGCTGATGGAGAAGTAAGTATCGGAGACGTCACCGCTCTCATTGACGTGCTATTATCGAAATAATGAGCCGATAACTATCAGGATTTAGGGGTAAGGGGCTGCACATCAACTCCTCGCCCCTAAATTCTGACTTATCACCAATAATTCTGGCATGGTGTTTGCTTCTTGGTATGGTGATAATCATTCATGACAACAGAAAAAGAGAAACATATACAAGATGAATAACGAACAACATCGACTCCAGCAAACCCACTGGAGACAGGATATTACGCTGCCTAAGGCCGGTGCCGACTTCCCCGACGAAGAGGATGAGGAGGAAGACGATCTGCCAGGTGGCGGACCTGTCGGTGATAGCGAGAATCCCTCCTACCGCGAGACACGACAGCGACGAAATGTCAGTCGGGGTGACAATTCTGCCACTCCTGTTATCGATAAATATGGCAAGGACATTACCCGAGAGGCCGCCGAGGGTCGTCTGGATCCCGTGGTGGGCCGTGAGACGGAAATCGAGCGTTTGGCCCAAATCCTGAGCCGCCGCAAGAAAAACAACCCCGTAATGATCGGTGAACCCGGTGTCGGCAAGAGCGCCATCATCGAGGGTCTGGCCAAGCGCATTGTTGAACGCAAGGTGGCCCGCACCCTGCTCGACAAGCGCATCATCTCGCTCGACATGGCAGCCATCGTGGCAGGCACTAAGTACCGTGGCCAGTTTGAGGAACGCCTCAAGGCCGTCATCGACGAGGTGAGCGCCAACAAGAACGTCATCATGTTCATCGACGAGATCCACAACATCGTGGGCGCCGGCAATGCCAGCGGGTCGATGGACGCCGCTAACCTGCTCAAGCCCGCCCTGGCACGTGGCGAGTTCCAGTGCATCGGTGCCACAACCCTTGATGAGTACCGCAAGAGCATCGAGAAGGACGGCGCCCTGGAACGCCGTTTCCAGAAGGTCCTTGTCGAACCCACCACGCCCGAACAAACCCTTGAGATTCTGCACAATATCAAGGAGATGTACGAGAAGCACCACGGCGTGAACTACACCGATGAGGCGTTGAAAGCCTGTGTAACGCTCACCGACCGCTACATCAGCGACCGCTTCTTCCCCGACAAGGCGATAGACGCGATGGACGAAGCAGGCTCGCGCGTACATATTACTAAAGTCGATACCCCCAAGGAAATTGAAGATCTAGAGCAGCGCATCGCCGAGGCCCAAGAGAACAAATTCAAGGCCGTACAAGCCCAGAACTTCGAGAGTGCCGCCAACTACCGTGACCAGCAAGAAAAACTCAAGGAAGAGCTGCAAGTGGCCAAGGAACGCTGGGAGCAGGAGCTCGACAGCCGCCGCGTGACCGTCAACGAGGGTCACATTGCCGAGGTGGTCGCCATGATGACCGGCGTGCCCGCTCAGCGCATCGCTCAGAGCGAAGGCATCCGTCTACTGGGCATGACCGACGAGTTGAAGAAACAGGTCATCGGCCAGGACGAGGCCATCGACAAGATTGCCCGCAGCATACGCCGCAACCGAGCTGGCCTGCGCGATCCCAAGCGTCCTATCGGCTCCTTCATGTTCCTGGGACCGACTGGTGTTGGCAAGACCCTGCTGGCCAAGAAACTCGCCCAATTCCTCTTCAACAGCGACGAGGCACTCATCCGCGTCGATATGAGCGAATACATGGAGAAATTCAACGTTTCCAGGCTCGTTGGCGCACCTCCGGGCTATGTGGGCTACGAGGAGGGCGGCCAACTGACCGAGAAGGTGCGCCGTCACCCATATAGCGTGGTGCTGCTCGACGAGATCGAGAAGGCCCACCCCGACGTGTTCAACATGATGCTGCAAGTCCTCGATGAGGGTAGTCTGACCGACGGCTTGGGCCGCAAGGTGGACTTCAAGAACACCATCATCATCATGACAAGCAACATCGGCACGAGGGAACTGAAGGACTTTGGCGCTGGTGTGGGATTTAACACCAACGAACTGACCAAGGAACGCAGCGACGCAGTCATCCGCAAGGCGCTCAACCGCAAGTTCTCGCCCGAATTCCTCAACCGTGTGGACGACATTGTCACCTTCGGGGCGCTCAACCACGACTGCATCCTCAAGATTGTGGATATCGAGTTGGCTTCGTTCTACAAACGTGTGGAGGAGAACGGCTTGAAACTCGTGATTACCGATGCCGCCAAGAATCTCGTCGCCGACCACGGCTTTGACATCCAGTACGGTGCCCGTCCGTTGAAGCGCGCTATCCAAAGCGAGATTGAAGATCCCTTGAGCGAGATGTTGTTGCGCGAGGAGGCCACCACTGGCGACTCCATTGTCATTGATACCGAGGACGGCAAAATCACCACCAGCATCAAGAAATCGTCCACTTCCAAGAAAGCGACGACTAAAAAAGAATAAATTTTTTCTCATAACAACAACAAGGGACGGCGTTCATGCTGTCCCTTGTTGATGTATACACACAAGAGATTTTTAACTTCAACTATTGTCTAAATGAAGTAATTTTCCTAATTTTGCGCTTAACAAAACAACTGTTCAACCATGTTCGAGTACATCTATAACCAATTAATCAGTCCAGATATCAATGAGGTCAATGCCGTGGCCAAACTGCTGCTCAGTCTCATACTGGGTGCCACGATCGGCCTTGAGCGACGCCGCAAGGGACAAATCGCTGGATTGCGCACCTTTGCGCTCATTTCGATGGGTGCCACACTTGCCATGCTCATCTCCATCTACATTCCCCAGGAGTATTTGGGCTTGAAAAACGGTGATCCCGGTCGCATTGCTGCACAGGTGGTGAGCGGTGTCGGCTTCCTGGGCGCCGGTGCCATCATTCAGATGAAAGGCTCGGTACGCGGATTGACGACCGCCGCGGGCATCTGGATGACCGCATGTATCGGCCTGGCGGTGGGCGCTGGCATGTATCTCATCAGCATCATCACCACCCTGCTCATCATCTTTATCCTGGTGAATATCGAGCGTATTGAGGTGCGCCACAATTTCCTGTGGGAGTCCAAGATCATCCGTGTCAAGATGCGCGGCATCCTTGATGACATCCAACCCCTGCGCGACATCCTCATCAGCAACGATGTCCACATCAGTGACGAATTCATGAAGTTTGACTATGAAGAGAATTTTACGATTGTCAACTTCATGGTGCGCAGTACCATCAGGGTAAATGTGCCTCAACTGTTCAAAAAAATCAAACATCTCGGTGATCCCATCTCCATCACCATCACTAACGAAATGAACATGTAGTTATTCTGGTTTATAAAGTGTACCACTTTATAAACCAGAAGTTTAGTGTTTAAAGTTTAGTGTTTAGAGAGGCCACCCCCTCCTGACAACTAAAAACTAAAAACTAAAAACTAAGGACTAAAGCCTAAAGCCTAAAACCTAAAGCCTAACAACAATGGAATCCCTCGATATCAATAGCCTGATTAGTGACCTTGCCCTGATATTGGTGCTGGGAGCGATTGCCACAGTGATCTTCAAGATGTTGAAGCAACCGGTAGTCCTCGGCTACATCGTTGCGGGATTCCTTGCCAGCCCTCACTTCGACCTGCTTCCCTCTGTAGTCAGCGAGGCCAATATCGAGTTTTGGGCACAAATCGGTATCATCGTGCTCTTGTTCTCGCTGGGATTGGAGTTCAGTTTCAAGAAACTGATCGACGTGGGTGGCTCGGCCATCATCACAGCGCTCATCATCGTGCTGGGCATGATGAGTTTGGGATTTGTCGTGGGCAAATTCCTGGGCTACGGTCTCGTCAACAGTTTGTTCTTGGGCGGCATGATCTCCATGTCCTCAACCACCATCATCCTCAAGGCGTTGACCGACTTGAACATGCGTCAACGGCGTTTTGTCCCCATGACTTTTGCCGTGCTCATTGTCGAGGACCTGTTTGCCGTGGTCATGATGGTGATCCTGTCATCTATCGCGTTGAACAACAGCGTAGAAGGCGGGGAAATGCTGGGCAGCATCCTCAAGTTGTCGTTCTTCCTCGTCATGTGGTTCACGGTGGGCATCTTTATGATTCCCTCGTTGTTCAAGCGGTTCAAGCGTTACATCAGCGATGAGCAGATGCTGATTATTGCGATGGGCCTGTGCTTCGCAATGGTATTGTTCTCCATCAAATCGGGATTTTCGGCGGCTTTGGGCGCCTTCGTCATGGGATCCATCATTGCAGGCACTATCGAAGCCGAACGCATCGAGCGGCTCATTTCACCGGTCAAGGACCTCTTTGGTGCCGTCTTCTTCATCTCGGTGGGCATGATGGTCAATCCCACTGTCATGACACAGCACTGGAGCGTCATCGCCCTGCTGGCAGTTGTCGTGATTGTGGGCATGATTGTGTTTGGCACTTTCGGTATGCTTGCGACCGGACAGCCCCTCAAGCTGGCGATGGAGTCAGGTTTCTCGCTGACGCAGATCGGAGAGTTCTCCTTCATCATCGCGACGCTCGGCACCGGTCTGGGCGTGCTTGACCAGAGCATCTACCCGATTATCGTTGCCGTGTCGGTCATCACGACGTTCACCACACCGTTTTTCATCAAGCAGGCGGTACCCTGCTATAACGCACTTTACAAGATATTGCCCAAGAGTTGGACCCGACTGCTCAACGGCTACAGTCAAGATGCCTCCGAGAGCGAGAGCAGCGAGACCCGCAAGTTGTGGCAGTCTATCGTGTCACGTTACACGATCAGGCTGATTCTCTATTCGGTGGTCATCATCGCCTTGATCGTCGTGTGCCGCAGCTACCTGATGCCCTTCATCCTCCGTTTGCTGGGTGACAACATTTGGGGCCGCCTGGCCTGTGTCGTTATCACCTTGTCCATTGTCGCCCCATTTATCACCGCCATTATTCTGCCCACGGTAAAGCGCAGCGAGCAGCAACAGCTCATCGAGACCCAAGGGGCCGTCTCCTATGTTCCCCTGGTGCTGATGTCCATCCTGAGCGTCATTCTCTCCATCATCTTTACCACAGCTATCCTGCACGGCGTCTATAGCAGTGCCGTTTCGATGATCGTCGCCATTCTGCTCGTAGGCATTAGCCTGCTACTCATTACGACTGTGCCCACACCCATCAAGCGTCGTGCCATCAACATTGAGAAACGCTTCATCAGCAACATCAACGAGCGCGAGAACCGCCGCACGGGGCGTGAACACAACCTGGTGAGCGACCTGCATCTGGCCTACATGACCGTGGGTCACGACTGTCCGTTTATCGGCGATCGTTTGCGCAATCTGGACCTGCGCACACGCTATGGGGTGAGCCTGGTTAACATACAGCGTGCCGGCAAGGCCCATCCTGTGCCATCAGGCGACATGCGCATCTTCCCGGGTGATGTGTTGGGCGTGATTGGCACCGAGGAGCAGATCCAACGCCTCTTGCCACTCGTCGAGGCCCAAAACGACCATGCCGAGGCCCCCAACCTGGATGTGAAATTCATCCACTTTGCCATCGGCGAGCACTCACCTATCATCGGGGTGGCGCTCGAGAAAACAAGGCTCAGGGAAGACTACGGCGCCTTGCTTGTCGCCGTGCAGCGAGGCGAGGACAATTACATCTCCCCCACCCCCGACCTCACCTTCCACACGGGCGACATCCTGTGGATCGTAGGCGATCCCAAGCAACTCGCCCCCCTCAAAGGCACCAAACCCACCACCGACGCCTAACCCACATCCATTCAGACAACTTGGACAACAATAAAAACAAACTTGGACAACAATATATTAAATGTTGTCCAAGTTGTTATCTAACGAATGATTATTAATCTATTCGTAAATATTTGAACAATTCGTGTAATTAGCATTAGCTCCGCAGGAGTTGGCTCAAAAGCCATATCATAACCTAATTTTGTTTAATTTTGATACAAATTTTTGTTTAATTTGGCTTCGCCGAGCTAAAGGTTCTCGAGCGAAGCTCGATCAAAGTATTCAGAGGGCGGGCACCAATAAAAAAACAAACTTGGACAACTATTAAGATCTTGTTGTCCAAGTTGTTATATAACGTTGTCTATGTTGTCTGACAACGAGGTGGATTATTCAGGCCACGTGCCAAGCAGCAGATAGTCGATCAGAGTGGTGATGTCCTGAACAGAGATTTTATTGTTCTCGTCAGTATCAGCGTTAAACTTGTTGAACGGTGCCACATCCTGACCCAAGAGTTTGTCGATAAGATAGGTTACATCAAGAACCGAAACCTCTTCATCATTATTCACGTCACCACGCAGGGTAACAGGCTTGGGGAACAACTCAAGATAAACGATGTTAGACGAGGTGGTCACGTCACCCTCGGTGTAATGCATCTGGATGCCGATACGCCACTGGGGGAAGCACTCCATGCTCTCAATCCCATCCACTTGGGTAGTCCTGTTCGGGAAGTGGGGACCCCAATACTCAATATTGGCGGTACCATGATAAGTTTCAATATCATTAGGGTCATCATAGAGCATGTTGTAGAAAAAGACGTTTGTCGTCGGCTCATCAAACTCCGGGTACTCCTCAGGATAGAACACAAAGATCTCATCAAAGTCGGTGTAGATGCTGTAGCTGATTTTGCTCTTGTCAAGGATCGTGTACAGCAGCTCATCATTGAAGCAGGAATCAAGTTCAAAGCTGTAATCATTAGCCACCTGATTGCCCATGATGTCTGTTCCATAGTCGCCCATGAAGAGCCAGGCGCTGGCAACCGTGGCTTCACCATTGGGCCAAACATACGGTTTGTAGTCGTACCACTCACTCGGCTCGGGATCGGCGGGCACGGGCACGGTGCTTTGTGCCATTGTGCTGAAGCTGTAGGCCATCAGCATCACGAAAAGTAAAGACAATTTTTTCATAAACAATTGTTTGAATTTAAAGGTTAATATGATTAAGAATGTTCTTTATTCTCTTGTTATACTTAAAAACAAGTGCAAATTAACTACTTTTTCTTTTAATATCCAAATCCTTATCATAAAATGAAGGCAATAAATATCCATTGGTGCCAGCCCAAACTGAGTAATTACAAATGAATTTTTGTCAGGACGCTCAGGCCCTAGGTCTGAACTATGCCAGTATGCCTTGTCTAGAAGAAACACTAGAGTGCTCTGGCCGTAGGCCTGAACAAGGCCAGCAGGCCTTGACTAGTGGTAACCCTAGGGCGCACAGGCCGAAGGTCTGTGTGGCCTAGGGAGAGAGGACATATCGGGTATGGGCCTCGTAGAGGGCCACTTACGCCTAATATGAGTGGTCCCACACTGACGAATGATTTTTATTGAAAAATTCGTGTAATTAGCATTAGCCCCGCAGGGGACGAACCAATAGAAAAAATTGAGGAGAGTGCAATCGCACCCTCCTCAACAATATGATTTACATTACTGCTTGTCTGATAATTAATTGGTCAACAAGAAGTCGATCAGAGCAGTGATGTCAGATACCGAGATGGTCTCATCCTGGTTGAAGTTAGCGTTGTCCTCATTCCAAACGGGAACATCGGCACCCAGCAGATAGTCGATCATCGTGGTAACGTCCGATACGTTTACTTTACCGTCATCGTTAGCGTCACCAAGCAGGAGCTGCTTAACCCTCTCGATGATCAGCTTCATGTTCGTCAGGTTAACGGTCAGGTTGTACTCGCCAGCGGGGATCTTGTAAGCCTGGTAGTTCTCATTGGTAAGGCCAAGTTCTGCGCCCAGCCACTGGTCGGTTACCAGGAAGTCGCCCTCGCTAATAGCACCGAAGCGGTAGGGACCGATCTCGTCCCAAGTACCCAGCATGGTGGTGAAGCCGAAGTAGTTGTAACCATCATAACGGCCATCGAAGGTGTAGTTAAGGGTGTAGATGTTGTTATCCTCGTCGTAGGCGAACTTGTTGGTGCCATCAGCGGGATCCCAGTTGTCAATATTGCCACCCAGCATGTAAACATCGGGAATTGCGGGAGCCTCGGCCAGAGTGGTGAAGATCTCAGAATCGGTCCAGTAAGAATGACCATCCTCGGCGAAGCCAACAACCTGTACCTCATACTGAGTTTCGGGATTCAGACCCTCGATGGTGTAGTTGGTCTCGGTGATAGGATCTTCAACATAGGTCCAGTCGGGAACCATAACATCGCTGTTGGGATCGCCAATGAATACATCGTCAACTACCAATTGAACCATATCCGTGCAGTTGCAGTGACAGATCATCACATTACCCTTCTTACCCTCGTAAGCGCTCAAGTCAAATTCATACTTGGTGAAAGTATTAGTCGTCTCAATTTCTTCACCAACTTGATCAAAACCTTCATCAGTCAGAACATAGACAATAAAGTGCTCTTTAGCATACGTTTCACTTGAAGAATTACCACAAGCGTAGAGCGTTAATACACCATGCAGGTTCACCTCAGGCGAAATCAAGTAATTCTCAGGAGTGAGAGCTGTATTAGTTTCTGAATCCCAGCTTTCGGAAATAAAGGCGCCAACGCCACTGGGGCAGAAGCCTTCACTGGAGAATGAAGCAGCGAACCAATCATAGCCGTCACCATCGTTATCGAGTGAACTCCACTCGCCCCAGCTGTCCTCGGTCTCGAAGTCCCAGAAGTAGTTGCCATTGGGCACATACTCCCTGTAGCGCAGGTACCACTCGGTGCAGTTGGGATCGGTCCAACTTACATCAGCGGTAGTTACAGCGGGAACAACAGCGAGATCTTGAACGTTAGGATAAATCGTGGGCTCGGGTTCAGGTTCTGTATAAGTCAAAACGGTCTCACATTCCATAAAATAAGCAAATTGGAGGTCATCATCCCAGATGGTAGCCAAACCAGTCATGACTTCTTGGTTTTCAACGGTTTCATCAAATGATGAATTATCCATCGAAATGACATCGCCATTGATAGTGTAGGTCACCTCGGTAACATCCTCGTTGGTAGTAAAGCCCTCACCATTGACATAGGTACCCCATGCCAGGATTCGGCCATAACCATAACTTTCATTAAAGTGAATGAACTGACCCAGGGGAACGGTGATCTTGTTGCCACTAATGGTACCCCTTACCCAAGTACCAAAATTAAGGTAGCAGATGATATCTTTGATCCAAACGGTCTGTCCATCATCGCCGTAGACAATATCCACCGGATATTCCGAAGACTGAAGATAAATACCAAGAGATGATCCATCACTTGCAACACACAAACCATCCTCTGAACGGGTGTAGGTCTTCAAAGTGCCTTCGGGCTGTTCGGTAATCACATCACTGGAGGCACGGAGTCTCTCATTGAGATCAAAGCGATAGTCACGAATCGTGAAGTCCGCAGCCTTAAGCAATGACTTGCTAAGCCCAGTCTTCTGGGCCTTCGGGGCTTTCTTGTCCACCTTTTGAGCAGTCACGGCAACGGGGGTCCTACCAAACATGCCCTTTTTCTCTTGCTTGAAATTGATGCCTGCCGAAGCCGATACAGCAATGGCAGCACTTAACATTAAGAATAAAAATTTTTTCATAAACATAAATGTTTTGGTTAATAAAAAAAATTGGAGTTAAAACAGTAATAGTCATCCTTTGGTTATCAATACATCATCCAAATCAAGGGTTATTCATCCGATTGTCAAAAAGACAATCTATTTTTACTTGAATCTGGTAGAATTGTATGTGATAGGCAAAATTAATAATATTTTTTTAATAGGCATAAAAAACGACTGGTTTTTTTACCAAAAATTATTAACATCTCAGCAAATTAACCGATTTTGATAATGGTTTAGGCATTAGGCGTTAGGTTTTAGGTTTTAGGGGCATCCGCTCTCTCCTTATCAAACAACTCTAACAACGATAAACAACAAATACAACAGCATCCACGCCCAACAAGAGCGCGGATGCCAATCAGATAATTCAGAATGTTCAGTTGTTTGAAAGGACTGCGTATGCCATCTATTAATCAGTCGGGCCAGTTACCGCTCAGCAGATAGTCGATGATGGCCGTTACATCACTGATGGCAACACCATTACCATCAACGTCGGCGTTGGCCTCATTGATCTCACCTTGTCCACTCAGCAGGTAATCAATCAGAGTGGTCACGTCGGCAACCGTTACATTGGTATCACCATCGACGTCGCCCTTGAGCACCTCAGGTTCGTCTGGCAACTCATAATAAACGATGTTGGAGACACCACCAATGGTGAAGTTGTTATTCAGATAGAATACCTGGATACCGATGCGTGTGTTGAAGAAGCGCTCGTAGCCGTCAGCGTTGGTGCGATAGAAATAAACACCACCACTCTGGATGTCAGTGCCTGGCTCCCAATTATAGTAATAGAGATCTGTCGTACTGCCCCAAACATTATCATATTGGGCACTGTTAAAGGTGAAGATCTGGTCATCGTCGGTATAGATGCGATAGCCCATCATCTCAATATCCAGCGGATTGCCATCCACATCCACAGTGGGCAGCGTGAAGGTCAGATAACTGTGACCGGATTCATCACCACAATCATACCAATAAACATTAGTGGGATCGGCAGGAATCACAGCAAAGGCGTTAGCGGCAACCACCAAGCCTAACATCAAAAAGAAAAATTTCTTCATAATCTAAATAAACAGTTTTTTAGTTAATAAATAAAACACATTGATTTTCAGTCCACAAAGATACACATTATCCATGACACAACCACCCTCTCACACCAATAATTTATTAACAATCACCACAATACAAGATAAATTGGATTAGCACAATCCTGTAGAGACGCAAAATCTTGCGTCTCCCACGCGGATGCCCAAAAAACAAGTTGTTCCAGTTGTTGTTAAGTTGTCCAAGTTGTTTGAAAAAAGAGCGCGTCAGCCAATTTGTTATAGTTGTTCAAGTTGTTGTCAAATTCTCCAAGTTGTCTGATTTAGGTACAAGGTAGGCGCTGACCTCGTAGAGGAGGTAGATGGGCAAGAATACGACCATCAGCGTGAAGGGATCCCCCGTCGGGGTGATGATGGCAGCGAGCACCAGTAGAGCCACGACAGCGTGGCGGCGGTAGGTGCGGAAGAAACTGCGTTTCAGCACACCCAGCACGCCCAGCAGCCATGCCAGCAGGGGCAACTCAAAGATAACGCCCATGACGAAAATAAGCATCAGGAAGGTGTCCATATAGCTGTCGAGCGAAATCTGGTTAGGCACCAGCTGGCTCACATGGTAGTCGGCGAGGAAACGCAGGGTGACGGGAAAGACGATGAAATAGCCCACGGCGACACCCAGGAAGAACATCAGGCAACCCAGGAAAAAGGCAGTCTTGACGCCCCGCTTCTCGTTAGGATAAAGTGCCGGAGCAATGAAAGTCCACAACTGATAGAGCACAAAGGGGAACATCAACACCAGCGCCAGCCAGAAGGAAGTGGACATGTGGATAAAGAACTGGGAGGCCAGCTTGATGTTGATCAGCTCGACGTGGAAACCGCCAGTGTTGAACTGGGGCAGCCACGGAACCGAGGAGGTCATGCGCTCAAACAGGCGGTAGAGCGCAAAGTCCCCATGGCAGGGAGCAAGGATGATGGAGTCAAAGATGGTGGGCATGACGCAGAAGAGGCCCACGGTCACCACCACTAGGACGACAACAATGCGCACCAGCACCGACCGCAAAGCGTCGATGTGGTCCCAAAACGACATCTCCTCCAACTTCTCCATATTAGGCGTTAGGCATTAGGCATTAGGCATTAGGCATTAGAATTTAGACGTCGAAGTGTTAACAGACTAAAACCTAAAGCCTAATGCCTAAAACCTAAAGCCTTATTTCTCTGGTTTGTCGAGGTCTTCGAGGGGTTTCTTGAGTTCGTCCTCGACTTCGTTCATGCCTTGCTTGAAGCTCTTGACGCCCTTGCCCAGGCCACGCATCAGTTCGGGAATCTTCCTGCCGCCGAAGAGCAACAGAATAATCGCTACAATAAGGATGATCTCACCCGTTCCCAGGTTGAGAAACAACAATATTCCGTTCAGTGTCATCATTACATAATTGTTTTATGGTTATTACTGAAGGCAAAGATAGTTATTTTTTTTAAGTTACCTCGTTTTTTTTGTGCCATGTCATGAAAAAGTAGTAATTTTGGGCATCGAAAACCATTAACTTCTTATACTACTATTATTCTAATGAACGCCATTAAGAATTTTGATGAGTTGCTTGCTCATCTCAAAGAGAACAATGTGAAGAAACGTGTGGCCGTCGTGTGGGCCGCTGATGAGAAAACTCCCGCCGCCTGTGCCCAGGCCCTGGAAGCAGGATTTATCGAAACCATCTTTGTGGGCTGTGAAGAGAAACTCAAAGCCAACGAGGCTTTGAAGCCCTTTGCCGCAAACATGTCCTTCATTGACGCCACCGACGCCGATGACGCTGCCGCCAAGGCGGTCGCCCTCGTGCGTGAAGGCAAGGCCGACGTGCTGATGAAAGGTCTCATCAACACCGACAACCTGCTGCGTGCCGTCCTGAACAAGGAAACGGGCATCCTGCCCAAGGGCAACGTGCTCACTCATGCCGCAGTAGCCTCAATCCCCAGCTACCACAAGCTGCTGATCTTCACCGATGCCGCCGTAATCCCCTTCCCCAACCAGGCACAGCGCGTCGAGATGGTGAAATACATGTCCAACGTGGCACGCAACTTCGGTATCGAAGTGCCCAAGGTAGCACTGATCCACTGTACCGAGAAGGTCAACGGCAAGCACTTCCCCTTCACCGAGGATTATCCCGTGATCATCGAGATGGCCAAGAACGGCGAGTTGGGCAAATGCATCGTTGACGGGCCGCTGGATGCCAAGTGCGCATGCAGCCTTCACGCCATGGAGGCCAAGGGACTGACGTCTCCTCTGCAGGGCGATAGCGATGTCCTCATCATGCCCGACATCGAAGCCGGTAACGTGTTCTATAAAGCCATCACCCTGTTTGCCGGTGCCAGCACCGCCGGTCTGCTGCTGGGCGCCAAGTGCCCCGCTGTGGTACCCTCGCGTGCCGACAGCGCCCAATCCAAGTTCTACAGCCTCGCTGTAGCCACCATGGCAGCAGAATAATACAGCAGATTAAGAAGGACTAAGGACTAAGGACTAAGGACTAAAAACTAAGGACTAAGGACTAAAAACTAAGGACTAAGAACTAAGGACTAAGAACTAAGGACTAAAAACTAAGGACTAAAAACTGAAAACTGAAATGAAGATATTAGTTATCAATCCCGGATCCACATCCACCAAGATGGCTGTAGTTGAAGACGGCGAACCCCGCCTGATCAAAGTCATCCGCCACGCAGCCGAGGAGCTCGCTCCTTACGCAAAAATTATCGACCAGTTTGACTTCCGCCGCAAGATGATTTTGAGCGAATTGGAGAAAGCTGGTATTCCCGTAGAGTTTGACGCTGTTGTCGCCCGCGGCGGCCTCACTAAGCCCGTTGCTGGCGGTGTCTATGCCGTGGATGAGAACATGATCCAGGCCACCTATGCCAGCAATCACCAGCACGCTTGCGACCTGGGTTGTGTCATCGGCCGCGAAATCGCAAAGAGCATCGGTTGCCCCTGCTATATCGCCGATCCCGTTGTTACCGACGAGTTGAATGACTATGCCCGCGTGTGCGGTCTGCCCATGTTCCAGCGTCAGAGCATCTGGCACGCCCTGAATCAGCGCGCCATCGCCCGCCGCTTCGCCAAGGAGAACGGCAAGCGCTACGAGGACCTGAACCTCATCGTTGCCCACCTGGGTGGTGGCATCTCGGTGGCAGCCCATGAGCATGGCCGTGCCGTGGATGTGAACAACGCCCTCGACGGCGAGGGTCCATTCTCGCCCGAACGTGCCGGCAGCCTGCCTGCCCGCGACCTGGTGGACATGTGCTTCAGCGGAGAGTACACCAAGGAGGAAATCGTCAAGATGATTTCCGGCAAGGGCGGCGTCTTCGCGCACCTCGGCACCACCGACATGATTGAGGCTGAAAAGCGCATGAATGCCGGCGACGAGAAAGCCAAATTGGTGATCAACGCGATGATTTACCACATTGCAAAGGCCATCGCCGAGAAGGGTGCTGTGCTGTGTGGCAACATCGACGCCATCCTCATCACCGGTGGCATCGCTTACTGGAACTACATGGTTGAGGAATTGAAAAAGCGCATCAGCTGGATGGCTCCCGTGCACATTTATCCTGGCGAAGACGAGATGTCGGCACTGGCAGCCAACGCCGCCGCAGCCCTCAACGAGGAAGTCGAAGTACTAAAATACTAAACTTTCCCAACGCGAACCCGCAAAGACACTAAATAAATGGCAGCCGCATTCAATCGCGACTGCCATTATTATTTATTCCGTTCCCTCCGTTTCATCGAAAAAGAATGCGGATGCCTCAAATCAGATAATAAATAACAGTTGTTGATGTTGTTCAATGTTGTTCAAGTTGTTTGAAAAAAGGAGCGCGGATGCCACTCTAAACTCTAAACCCTAAACTCTAAACTGCGAGCACTGCGAGCACCGCGAGCATCTAGATGACCTGTAATTGCTGCAGGTAGGCGATAGTGCCGGTCACGAGACCGTAGCAGGAAAGGATGATGATAATGACGCCAATGATACGGTTAATCAGCCACATCGAGCGGATATTGAAGTGTGTGCGAACCTTATCGACAAAGAAGGTAATCACGGCCCACCATAGGAGAGCGCCCAAAACAATGGAAGCGTAGCCGAAGATGATGTGGTAAAACTTGTATTCGGGCAAGGGGAAACCAAAGCGGGCAAACAAGGGGATGATCAAGAACATGATAAGCGGATTGCTCAAGGTGAAGAGGAAGCCCGTAACCATGTCACGCAAATAGTCGTCCCGCTGGTCGATGTTCTCCTTGATTTGGCTGACAGGGTTGTGGAAAATCATGTAAAGGGCATAGACAATCAGGATGATACTGCCTATGATTTGCAGGATGTTGACATGGTCGGCGATGAAATCAGTCACCAGAGAAATGCCCAGTCCGACGAGCAGGCAGTAGAACAAGTCGCTTACCGCTGCCCCCACTCCAGTGAAAAAGCCCGAATTACGCCCCTTGTTAAGGGTGCGCTGGATGCAAAGGATACCGATAGGTCCCATGGGTGCCGACAGGATAATACCTATTGACACACAACCAATTAATATGGAAATAAATGTACCCAATCCAGGAGGTTACTGAGTTTACAACCTACAAAGATAGTAATTAGTTTTTAGTTAATAGATAATAGATAAAAGTTTTTTTTATTGGAGGGATGGGGGAATGATGCGGCCAAGAATGGTGACTTGGGGGCGGCAGGAGAGTTCGCCAGGGTTAGTGCCGGGAGCGCCCTCGGGCACGGACATGCCACGATGCCCGTAGAATTCTCGCCAGTAGTCGGTCACCTGGCCTGTCTCATCATGAAACGACATGGGAATGGCATCAAAAACTTGCTTACCAGATGGGGTGAGATAGTTCATCTGCACCAGTTCGCTGCAATAGATAGCGCTATCGCCCGGCAGATAGAGGTCGTCATAAGGTCTGCCCACCATCATGAGGCACCGCCTGATGGACTTTTTCCAATCCACCTCGACATTTACCCTGCCCACAATGATATGGGCATTGTCATTCAAAAAGGAGCCGATGGGGGTGAGACACACGGCAGGCTTGACGGCTTCAATTACGTAGGGAACGCCCCCCTCGCCGCCGATGCGGTGAAAGACGGCCACGTGGTCGATGGGCAGATCCTCTACCCCACTGGTCACCGCCGTGATAGCGTTGGCCGAGTCCGCGCAGCAGAAGAGCAAATCACCCTCCTGTAACTGCCCAAAATGTAGAGACGCAAAATCTTGCGTCTCCCCAACAAAGGCAAAGCATAATGCCACTAAAAAGGCGAGGATTTCAATACCAGGTGACGCCATTGCTCATGCTGGAATGTTTGTCATACTTCACATCCTGCAAGATGGACGACTTGACGGCAATGTGGAAGTTATAGCTCTTGTAGGGACCCACAGGCACAAAGCTGGCGCTCATCTCGAAGCAGTGCATCTGGCGGGATATGCTACAATTCATGTAAGCGATCTTGTGAGCGTCAAAGTTGTAGCTGGCCGATGCAGTGAACGACCAGTTCTTGGTGGGGCGGATGTTGGCATTGAAGCTCAGATTCTGAGTCCACTTGCCGTTATACTCGAGTTTGTCGTAGTTGAACGTTCCGTAGCCGTAGGACAATGAGTAATTGACAGTCAGACTCCACGGGCAGTCCCACTTGGCATAACCGTCAATCAGCTCGAGGTCGGTAGTCGGGCCGGTGGCAGTGCCGCCATCCTTTTCGTCCTCTTCTCCGTCCTTATTCTCGTTGCCCTGGCGTTGCTGTGTGTCGGGCTTCTTGTCCTTGTCCTTCTTGCGGCGGAAGGTGTCGTTGTTGAACGTGTAGGAGAACGAGGTGCCCGTACTGGAGAGTCGGCCCCATCCGCCACCGTTGAACAGACGCAGCTTGTTGACACGTACCGGGGCTCCATTCTCGTTGAGGGCGTACTTATAGACATCCCATGTGGCACTCAAGTTAAGATTGAAACCCTTGACCAAGCGCAGCATGATGCTGGTATTAAGGTTGCTCCACTTCATGGAGTCGGCGGCCAAGTTACAAGACTGACTCAACGTGAAATTCTCGATGAGCGAAATCTTCTTGAAGCCCGTGCTGTCGTTCTCGCTCTTCACTTTGGCTTCCAGATTATTAGCGATATTAAAGGACAGTGTTCCAGACTTACCGCTAGGTCCTCCACCATAGAGGCCATGCTGGAAATAACTGTACTTAACAAGTTCACTTCGGCCATCCGGAGCGATGCGCTCATATCGGCCATACGAGCCCCAGAACAAGTCGCTAAAGTCGGGCATTGCCGAGAACGAAATCGAAGGTGTCATCACGTGACGTACCATCTGCAGCTTCTCGCTCAGTTTGCCCAAGAACTTAAACGGCTTGAAGAAGCCATAGATCTTGGTGCTCAACGAGACGCCGAAATTGAAGTCAAAGACGTTATAGAAACCATAGGTGGTGTCCCGCACCACTGCGCTGGCATTAGGATCCCACTGCTGACGTATCTTGCTGGTGTACATGCGGTCGTTCATGGTGATGTTGGGCGTGATGTTGAAGTACTTCAGCACATTGAAGGTAGCCTGCACGGGCATCGTGTGGCTCATGCCGTTGCGCCAGTCCTTGACGAGACTCTTGTGAAAGAATTCATCCTGCTTAGCCGTCAACGAGTTCTGGAATTTACCGTTGTAGCTCACCTTGATCTTCTCATACCATCGCTCATCGCCCACGGCACGCTTGCGCTTGAAGGGGGCCGTCTGGCTCATGTTCACTGTGATGTTGGGAAATGAGACGGTCAACGTCGAGTCGGCAGTGCGCTGAGAGATGTTGGCAGTTGTCGAGATAGTCCACTTGCTGTTGGGAATCTTATAAGTCAGGTTGACGGTACTGCTCTTAGTGTTCTCGGTGAAGGCATTGGTATAGTAAGTGTTCAAGCTGTTGCGCGAATAGCCCGTGGTGGCAAAGTTCACGCTGGCCGAGAAGGTCAAGTAGGGGTTCGCCTTCTGGTTCTGGCTATGGTTCCACAACACCTGGAAGTTGTGCATCTTGTTGTAGTCAGGGTCGCCCTTCTGGCCCGTGATTGTCGTGAGGTAGTTGACGCTAAACGAGCCAGAAAACTTGTAACGTTTGGAATAGGAGGACTGGGCCGACAAGCCCCACGAGCCACGGGTGTAAATCTCGCCCGTCAAAGCCAGATCAGCATATTGACCGAGGGCCAGGTAATAACCGCCATTACGCAGGTAGAAGCCCCTATTATAGTCCTCACCAAATGTGGGCACCAGGATACCACTCTGGTATTTCTCGCTGAAGGGGAAATAGCCAAAGGGCACCGCGATAGGCAACGGCAAGTCCTCCAATACCATGAATGCCGGGCCCGTCACCACATTGTACTTGGGCTTCACCTTCGCCTTGGTCAACTGGAAATAGAAGTGCGGGTGCTCGTGGTCGTCACAAGTGGTGTAACGTCCGTCCTTGATGTAATAGTAGTCGTCTTCGGTCTTCTTAGTGATACCGCCTGTCAAGTATCCTTCGCCCTGCTCGGTGACAATGTCGGTGATGTAGCCACGTTTGGTCTTGAAGTTATACTTCATCTCGCGCGACTCGTACTCACCGCTATTATCCTTAAATACGGGCGTTCCCGTGAGTTCGCCAATGCTATCAAGGACACCTATAGCCTGCACCTGACTGCTGTCCATGTCCATACTGATCTGTGCCGCAGTCATGTCGATGTCTCCATATAGGATCTTGCCATTGCCATACATCACTGCATGGCTGCGCCCCGTCAGGATGATGCTGTCACGTGCATTAAACTCCACCACGTGGTCCAGATCGACCCGCTCACGGATGAAACGGCTCGTGTCACGCTTCATGGGCTCAGCATCACGCACAGCAGATGTATCGGATTCGGCCCTGACAATTGAATCGACGGCCTGAGTCAAATCAAGCGCATCAGCCTTAATCTGACCATGTAACAAAGCGGGTAACAGCATGAACGCTGCCACCATGGCAAGGATAATATGGAGACTTCTAATCCTCAATTAACCGTTTTTCAGTTTTAACCTGCAAATATAGTGCAAGTCACGGAGACAACAAGCATGATTTTCGCATTATTATTTTTTTTTAGCACGACAAGGATTGCTACTAACAACTTTTTGATAAAAATGGTTGTGCCTCGACATAAAAAAGAATAAATTCTTTTTGTTCTGTATTCGGCTTGCACATTTTTTGTGTAACTTTGCAGATTATATCAACTAACAACTGCAATATCATGTATAACGTCAAGTCTAACCATGCCGATGAATTCATCGACGATAGCGAGATACTGGAGACTCTATCCTACGCTGAGAAGAATAAGAGCAACCGTGCTCTGATTGAGGAAATCATCAATAAGGCCGCCCTGTGTAAGGGTCTGACCCACCGCGAGGCTGCTGTGCTGCTCGACTGCGACCAGCCCGACCTGATTGAACGTTATGAGCAACTGGCCAAGGATGTGAAGAAGCGCTTCTACGGCAACCGCATCGTGTTGTTCGCGCCTCTGTACCTCTCTAATTACTGCATCAATGGGTGTGTCTATTGCCCCTACCATGCCAAGAACAAGACCATTCCGCGCAAGAAGCTGTCTCAGGACGAGATTCGCGCCGAAGTTGAAGCTTTGGTTAAGATGGGGCACAAGCGCATTGCCCTTGAGGCTGGCGAGCACCCCGTGATGAATCCGCTAGAATACATCATTGAATCGATTCACACCATCTATAATACCAAAGTGGGCAACGGTGAGATCCGCCGACTGAACGTCAATATCGCCGCTACCGAGGTCGAGGCCTATGAGAAACTGAAGGCCGCTGGCATCGGTACCTATATCCTGTTCCAGGAGACCTATAACCGCAAGAACTACGAGGCACTTCACCCCACGG
This sequence comes from uncultured Prevotellaceae bacterium, assembly GCA_947306175.1. Classification (GTDB taxonomy): domain Bacteria; phylum Bacteroidota; class Bacteroidia; order Bacteroidales; family Muribaculaceae; genus Sodaliphilus. The sequence goes on along the minus strand of CAMZFV010000001.1, from coordinate 95,892 downwards.
GACCCAAGAGCAACTATTGCTACCATACTGAAGCCATGGACCGAGCCCAGATGGGTGGCTGCGATGACGTGGGTATCGGTGTGCTCTATGGCCTGACGACCTACCGCTATGACTTTGTAGGCCTGCTGATGCATGCCGAGCACCTGGAGGCCAAATTTGGAGTGGGTCCGCACACCATCAGCGTGCCCCGCATTTGCCCTGCCGAAGATATCTCCCTCGACGAGTTCCCCGATGTGTTGCCCGATGAAATCTTCTGCCGCATCATCGCTGTTATCCGCTTAGCCGTTCCTTATACTGGCATGATCATCTCGACACGAGAAAGCCAGAGTGTACGCTCCAAGGTGCTTGACTTGGGTGTATCTCAGATCAGCGGCGGCAGCCGCACCAGCGTTGGCGGTTACACTACAGTAGAACGCCAAGACGAAACGGCACAATTTGACGTGAGCGATACCCGCACCCTTGAGGAGGTCATCAACTGGCTTCTGTCGATCGGTTACCTGCCCAGCTTCTGCACTGCCTGTTACCGTTCGGGACGCACGGGTGACCGCTTTATGGAACTGGTCAAGGCCGGAAAGATTGGTGACATCTGCACGCCCAATGCGCTGATGACACTGAAGGAATACCTCGTCGATTTTGCCAGTGAAGACACCCGAGCCAAGGGCAATGCCCTGATTAAACAGGAATTGGCCAAGATGACCAATGAGCGCGTCCGCCAGATTGCCGGTCAACACATCCTTGACATAGAGGGCGGCAAACGGGATTTCTATTTCTAAATCGTCTAAACCGTAAATATATCGAATCCTACAAAACTGATGATTGAGAAGCGATTATATATCATTGCTGGATGTAATGGTGCTGGAAAAACTACTGCATCAAAACGTTTCCTTCCTGCAATCCTCAATTGTCGCCAATGGGTAAATGCTGATGAAATAGCCTATGGCCTCTCTCCTTTGGATCCTCAAAGTGTTGCGTTTCAAGCTGGGAGACTTATGCTTGAACGAATACAAGAACTTCTGCATCAGAACGAGACATTTGCCATAGAGACCACGCTCTCCACTCGTGCATACCGTAATCTGGTATTACAGGCCCAAGCCAAAGGCTATCAAGTTGAACTGGTTTTCTTCTATTTGCCTTCGCCTCAGATAGCCATTAGCCGTATTGCCCATCGAGTAAAGAATGGAGGACATTACGTTCCTGACGATGTGGTTATTCGCAGATATCATCGCGGTCTGATGAATTTGAAGGAGATTTTCATGCCCATTGTAAATCGATGGACGGTATATAGATATGAAAATCATAGTTATACTGTTATAGCTAAAGGTAGAAAAGGCGACACCTACGACCTTACTGATCAAACATTGATGACGGAAAGCGATATCACTTATAACAATCAACTTGACAGAAACTTCATTGAATGTTGTAATCAAGCGGTGCTTGACATGATTATCGAGGAAGCATTACATGATGGTGTTGTCGTCATGGAAGACCGCCAAGGCAACCCCATCTGGGTTAAAGCGCGAGAAGTTCTTGAGAAGAATCCCGGCCTTAAACTCAAAGAGGTAGAATACACCCCTATTGAGGTGAACATGCAGGATATCATTAACTTAAGAGTCCATAAGCCATGATCAAGAACGGTAGTGCTTTTAATGAGACTCCGAGGAGTGAAAGGGTGCACATTGCGCTGTTTGGACGGCGCAATGCGGGTAAGTCATCGCTTATCAACGCGCTTACGGGACAACAGATCGCTCTAGTGAGCGATGTACCAGGCACAACGACCGACCCAGTGATGAAGTCGATGGAAATACTGCCATTGGGGCCGTGCGTGCTTATTGATACAGCAGGATTTGATGACTCGGGTAAGGTGGGAGACCTGCGCACTGAACGCACCCGCGAGGTCATTAAGCAGACCGACATTGCCATCATCGTAACCGACGGAACCTCACTCGATGATGAGGCGGCATGGGCAAAACAACTCAAACAAGCCAATGTTCCATACGTTGCCGTATTGAATAAAGTGGACCTAATGACGGAGGTGCCCTCTACCCTACTTGCTGACATCGCCAAGCGGTTAGGTTGTGATATAGTTCCCGTCAGTGCCCTGAACGGAACGGGACTTGACCTGTTGCGGCAGACTCTTGTCGGATTGATGCCCGAGAACGGGAAACAGTCACTGACAGGTGGGCTCGTCCAAGCTGGCGACACCGCGCTGCTGGTCATGCCTCAAGACCCGCAAGCGCCCAAAGGACGCCTCATTCTTCCCCAGGTTCAGACCCTGCGCGATCTGATGGATAAACGGTGTATCGCCATCTGCTGCACGACCGAGGACATCGACCGCACATTAGCCGCACTGCGGGAGCCGCCACGGCTCATCATCACCGATTCTCAAGTGTTCGATATCGTAGAACAGAAAAAGCCCGCAGAAAGTAAGCTTACATCGTTCTCGGTACTCATGGCCGCACATAAAGGCGACATCAGCTACTTTGTCGAGAGTGCACAAGCCATTGACCACCTTACCGAACAATCGCGTGTGCTCATCGCCGAGGCATGCACCCATGCCCCACTGGCCGAGGATATCGGCCGCGAAAAGATTCCTAGAATGTTACGTCAACGTGTGGGACAAGGCTTAACTGTCAATATTGTGGCGGGTAAGGATTTCCCAAAGGATTTGACAGGCTATGATCTCGTCATCCACTGTGGCGGCTGTATGTTCAACCGCAAGTTCATGCTCTCCCGCGTGGAGCAATGCCGCACCCAAGGCGTCCCGATGACCAACTACGGCATCACTATCGCCCACATCAAGGGCATTCTGGGCAAAGTATCATTACCCTAACCAAACTCCTCTTCTATCGACAAAACAAAGTGGGAGGGCTCGATTTGGAGTCCTCCCGCTTTATCTATGGGATCTTGATGATTAGTCTTGGGCTACTGCCTCGTCGAGGATCTTCTGTATGTCCTTGGCGTCGAGACGGCCATAGACATGCTCACCGATCATGACAACGGGAGCCAAACCGCAGGCGCCCACGCAACGCAGGCAGTCGAGCGAGAACTTTCCGTCGGGAGTAGTCTCGCCCACCTCAATACCCAAAATGCGCTTGATCTCCTCCAGCAGACGCTCAGAACCGCGCACGTAGCATGCGGTACCCAAGCATACTGAAATCGGGTGCTTGCCCTTGGGAGTCATGGTGAAGAACGAGTAGAACGTCACTACACCATAAACCTTGGATGCGGGCACGCCCAGCTTGCGGGCGATGATGCGCTGCATCTCCTCGGGGAGATAGCCATGCAATGCCTGGCACTCGTGCAGCACGTTAATCAGTTCACCGGGCTTATTGCCGTGCTTGTCGCAGATTTCCTCGACCTGTTGAACAACGGTACACGCCAGTTTGATTTCTTCTTTCTTCATATCGTTATTGTTGTTTTAGTCGATTAATGAATGGATTTATCGAAATAATGCGTGTGAAGCAGGTGATGCGATTTCTCACCACAGGGCTCACCCAGGAATTCCTTGTAGAGCTTCTGGATGTCAGGGTTCTCGTGGCTCTTACGCAGTGCCTTGCCCTCGTCCTCGCGGTACAGGGCTGCAGCACGAGCCTTGAGAATCTCGATGTTGCCGTGGTGGTAGGGCTGGCCAGCGCCACCGATGCAGCCACCGGGGCATGCCATCACCTCAACCACATGGTAGTTGAGTTCACCAGCACGCAGCTTGTCCATCACCTTGCGGGCGTTGCTCAGGGTGTGAGCCACGCAGACCTTCAATTCAAATCCGTTGAGGTCGATGGTGGCTTCCTTGATACCCTCGAAGCCGCGTACGTCGTTAAACTCGATATGCGGCAGGGTCTTGCCCGTGTGAACCTCATAGACAGTACGCAAAGCAGCCTCCATCACACCACCAGTGATGCCGAAGATGGCAGCAGCACCCGTCGATTCACCCAGAGGTGAGTCGAAGTCACTGTCAGGCAGGTTGACAAAGTCGATGTTGGCACGCTTGATCAGGCGGCCCAACTCGCGGGTAGAGATGCTGTAATCCACATCGGGATTGCCGTCCACCCTGAACTCTTCACGTTCGGCCTCATACTTCTTAGCCAAGCAGGGCATGATGGAAACGACCACGAGTTTCTCGCGGGGGATACCCATCTTCTCGGCCCAGTAAGTCTTGGCGATAGCGCCGAACATCTGGGCAGGCGACTTGGCCGTCGAGGGATAATCGAGCAGATCGGGGAACTCGTGCTCATAGAAGTTAACCCAAGCGGGGCAGCACGAAGTCATAATCGGCAACTTCACATCCTTATCGCCAGCAAGGAACTTGTTGAGGCGTTGCAGGATCTCGGTGCCCTCTTCCATGATGGTAAGGTCAGCACCAAAGTCGGTGTCGAATGCATAGTCAAAGCCGAGATCGCGCAATGCGGTGGCCATCTTGCCTGTCACGATGGTACCAGGCTGCATGCCGAATTCCTCGCCAAGGGCAAAACGAACGGCGGGAGCAGGCTGGGCAACAACCACCTTGTCGGGGTTATTGAGGTCGTCCATGAGACGGTCGGTGTAGTCACGCTCGGTAAGTGCGCCAGTGGGGCAAACAGCGACACACTGACCGCAATAGGTACAGTTGGTGTCGGAGAACATCTTGTCGAAGGTGGGCGCGATTGTGGTGTTGAAACCACGGCGGATAGCGCTCAAGACGCCTACTGACTGCACATTGTTGCAGACACTCTCGCAACGACGGCAGTAAACGCACTTCTCCATGTTACGCGTGATGGCGGGAGTCAATTCCTGCTTGCGGACGCTTTGCTCACCATAGTTATAAGGCATGGTGCGGATGTTGAAGCGCATCACCAGGCGTTGCAGCTCACAATCACTGCACTTGGGGCAGGTCAAGCAATCATTGGGATGATCGCTGAGCATGAGCTCGGCAACGGTCTTGCGGGCACGGATCACGCGGGCGCTGTTGGTGTGAACCACCATACCCGGAGTCACGCGGGTAGCGCAAGCGGGAGCCAGATTGCGACGTCCCTCAATCTCCACAACACAAATGCGGCACGAAGCGGGCATATTTTGTACACAGGTGCCCTCAAGGTTGATATGGCACAGAGTAGGAATGGAGATACCTACAGTCTTGGCCGCATCAAGCAACATTGTTCCAGCAGGAACAGTAACCTCATGTTTATCAATCGTCAGAGTGATCATATTCTTTTCTTCCATGATACAGTCGGGTTTTAGGAAATTGAGATGGCATCGAAGCGGCAAGTAGAAATACACATGCCACAGCGGATACACTTATCGGGATTAATACTGTGAGGATTGCGAGCCTCACCCGTGATAGCGCTGACGGGACACTTGCGTGCACAGGCGGTACAGCCCTTGCACTTGGTCGGGTCGATGCTATAGGTCACGAGATTCTTGCACTGATGGGCACGGCACTTGTGATACTTGACATGCTCCACATACTCGTCCCAGAAGTTATTGATGGTCGATAACACAGGGTTGGGAGAGGTCTGACCAAGACCGCACAGAGCGGTATCCTTAATAATCTCGCCCAAATTCTTGAGGGTATCAAGATCTGCCATCGTTCCCCTACCCTCGGTAATGCGGGTCAGGATCTCAAGCATACGCTTATTGCCAATGCGGCAGGGCGTACACTTACCACAACTCTCGTCAACGGTGAACTCAAGGTAGAACTTGGCCACACTGACCATACAGTCGTCCTCGTCCATGACGATCATACCACCAGAGCCCATCATCGAGCCAGCAGCAGTAAGGTGCTCATAGTCAATGGGAGTGTCAAGGTGCTTCTGCGTCAAGCAACCACCCGAGGGGCCACCAGTCTGCACAGCCTTGAACTCCTTGCCGTTCTTCACACCACCACCGATGTCGTAGATGATCTCACGCAGGGTGGTACCCATGGGAACCTCGATAAGGCCCACATTATTAATTTTACCTGCCAAAGCGAATACCTTGGTGCCCTTGCTCTTCTCAGTACCGATCGAGGCAAACCACTCAGCGCCCTTAGTCAATATGATGGGCACGTTAGCCAGGGTCTCAACATTGTTCACGTTGGTGGGCTTCATGTTATAACCAGCCTCGGCGGGGAAGGGAGGCTTCAAGGTGGGCTCACCACGCTTACCTTCCATCGAGTGGATCAAGGCAGTCTCCTCACCGCAGACGAATGCACCAGCACCGTAGCGGATCTCGATATCAAAGTCGAAGTCTGTTCCCAGGATCTTCTTGCCGAGCAAGCCATATTCGCGAGCCTGCTGGATAGCGATCTTCAGGCGGTTCACTGCCAGAGGATACTCGGCACGGATGTAAATCAGACCCTTGTGGGAGTTGATGCAGTAACCGCAGACGGTCATGGCCTCAATTACCGAGTTGGGGTCACCCTCCATGATGGAGCGGTCCATGAATGCACCGGGGTCACCCTCGTCAGCATTGCAGACCACATACTTCTCGTCAGCATCATAGCCACGGGCAAAGCCCCACTTCATACCAGTGGGGAAGCCAGCACCACCACGTCCACGCAGACCAGAAGCCTTGATGATCTCAATCACTTCTTCAGGAGTCTGGTTGAGCAGCGCATTGGCAATACCCTGATAACCGTCGCGGGCGATGTACTCCTCAATGTTCTCGGGGTCAATCAGACCGCAGTTACGCAAGGCAATACGCATCTGCTTGCGGTAGAAGTCCATGTGCTTGCTGTCGCTGACCGTCTTGTTGGTCTTGGGGTCAACATAGAGCAGACGCTCCACACGACGACCGCCAATGAGGTGTTCCTTGACGATTTCGGCAGCATCCTCGGGCTTCACCTGGGTGTAGAAGGTGTTGTCCGGCATGACTTTCACGATAGGACCCTTCTCACAGAAACCGAAGCAGCCCGTAGTGATGACATCCACCTTGTCGGCAATGCCGTTTTCCTTGACAGCTGCATTCAGGTTATCAACGATTTTGTGGCTGTAGGATGCCTTGCAACCGGTACCGCCGCAGCACAGCACTTGCAGGTGCTCGGCTCCAGTTGCAAGACCACAACACTGCTCTGACGAAACGTCAGAACTTTCCTCGCGCAGAGCCAAGGCCTGCTGCGCACTCTTCCTCAAGTTGTTGAGGTCGTTAATAGAAAGTATTTTCACGTTGTAGAAATGAATTAGTTATTAGTTATTTGTATTATTGTTTATGTTCGGTTTTCGAGCAACAAAATTACTCTTTATTTCTCAATTACGGAAATTTTTCGCCAAATAATTATGCAAAACGGTTAAAAAACACATAAAAAGTGTCGGCATCCCATAGAAACGGGATGCCGACAGCATGATTTTGATTTCGATCAGGATAGATTACTCCTCAGTCTTAGGAGTTTCGTCAGCCTTGGGAGCCTCCTCTACTGGAGCCTCAGCCTTAGGCTCTTCAACCTGCTCTACCTTAGGTTCTTCAACCTTCTCAGCCTTGGGCTCTTCGACCTTCTCGGCCTTCTCAGCCTTCTTTGCCTTGGCCTTAGGTTCAGCCTTAGCCTCAGCCTTCTCGAGCTGTGCCTTGAGGGCAGCCAGACCAGTCACGTCGCCCAGAGTAGTCCTCTCTACCTGAGGAACTGCGGGAGCAGCCTCGGCGGCGGGCTTGGCGGCGGCAGCCTGACGGCGGGCCTTGCGGGCCTCGCTGCGCTGCTCATCCTCAAAGATGCGGCTGTGAGACAAGATGATGTGCTTGCTCTCCTTGTTGAAGTCGATCACCTTAAACTGCAAGGTCTCACCCTGCTTGGCGGTGGTACCGTCTTCCTTGGTCAGGTGCTTGGGAGTTGCAAAGCCCTCAACGCCGTAGGGATCCAGACGGATCTGGCCGCCACGCTCGGTGAGCTCGCTGATGGTACCCTCGTGCACGCTACCCTTGGTGAAGATGGTCTCGTAGGTCTCCCAAGGATTCTCCTCGAGCTGCTTGTGACCCAGGCTCAGACGACGGTTCTCCTTGTCGATGTCGAGAACGACAACGTCGATGGGAGCGTCAACCTTGGTAAACTCGCTCGGGTGTTTGATCTTCTTGGTCCAGGACAGGTCGCTGATGTGAATCAGACCCTCTACGCCCTCTTCCATCTCAACGAAGATACCGAAGTTGGTGAAGTTGCGCACCTTGGCGGTGTGCTTGCTGCCAACGGGATACTTGTCCTCGATGGTGTCCCAAGGATCGTTGGTGAGCTGCTTAACACCAAGCGACATCTTGCGGTCCTCGCGGTCCAGAGCCAGGATAACGGCCTCGACCTCGTCACCCACCTTCATGAAGTCCTGTGCAGGACGCAGGCGCTGTGACCAGCTCATCTCGCTCACGTGAATCAGGCCCTCAACACCGGGAGCCACCTCAACAAATGCACCGTAGTCGTACATAACGACAACCTTGCCCTTGATGTGGTCGCCCACCTTGAGGTCGGGATCCAGAGCATCCCAGGGATGCGGCTGGAGCTGCTTCAGACCCAAAGCGATGCGGTTCTTCTCCTCATTGAAGTCGAGGATAACCACGTTGAGCTTCTGCTCGGGTTGAACGATGTCGGCGGGGTTGTTGACACGGCCCCACGACAGGTCGGTGATGTGAATCAGACCGTCCACGCCACCCAGGTCGATGAACACACCGTAGTTGGTGATGTTCTTGACGGTACCCTCGAGTACCTGACCCTTCTCGAGCTTGGACATGATCTCTTTCTTCTGCTGTTCGAGCTCGGCCTCGATGAGTGCCTTGTGGCTCACAACAACATTGCGGAAGTCCTGGTTGATCTTCACGATCTTGAACTCCATGGTCTTGTCAACGTAGTCATCATAGTTGCGGATGGGGCGTACGTCGATCTGCGAACCGGGCAAGAAGGCCTCGATGCCAAATACATCGACGATCATACCACCCTTGGTGCGGCACTTGATGTAACCCTTGATGATCTCGTTGTTCTCAAGCGCTTCGTTAACGCGATCCCAGCTCTTGGCCTGACGAGCCTTGCGGTGCGACAGCACGAGCTGACCTTTCTTGTCCTCACGGTTCTCTACATACACTTCAACAGTGTCACCCACCTTGAGGTCGGGGTTGTAACGGAATTCGCTAACGGGAATGATGCCGTCCGACTTAGCACCGATGTTAACCACTACCTCGCGCTTGTTAATCGAGATAACAGTACCTTCGGTCACTTCATCCTCCTGGAACTTGTTCAGGGAGTTGTCGTAGGTTTTTTCCAGTTCTTCAAAAGATTTGTCTCTTTTGGTCTCGCCTTTCTCATAGGCGTCCCAATCGAAATCGGCGATTGGAGAATTTTTTAATTCTTCGCTCATTTAAATTGTTAATAATAAGTTAGTTAAACAGCCTTTTCGGACACGTTCCCGAAAAGCGCGACTGCAAAGGTACAACAAAATTCCTGATCCACAAGCAGAAACAACTTATTTTTTTGAAAAAACGACGAAAATGATACAATAACTAAAAATGAAGACAATAAGCACAATAAATACAATGGTATCCGCGTCCATGATTATAAACTACGAATTACGCGAATTATACTAATTAGGCTGACGCACTTCTTTCAAAAAACTTTTTTCAAACAACAAAGACAACTTCATTGACTAATGGGGACAACTTTTTTTAGTTGTCTCCAACTGTCGAAAAGCAATGGGGTGGTTTTACGGCTGATTTTGTAACTTATTGATTTTCAACACCTCGTTTGTTCTCTTCAAAATAAAAGGGGTAGTGCGCAATCATTAATGAATGTTAAAAGCATGTCAAAGACCTCCAATGCAAAGGTACAAAACCAGGGATGGTCGCACCATGACAAAAAGTATTTTTTAGGCTTTAGGTGTTTGGTTTTAGGCGTTAGGTGCATTCCTTTTTCAAACTACGAATTACGCGAATTTAGCTAATGGCATCCGCAATCCTGTTTTCAAACAACTGGAATAACGATGTACAACTTGTAATTCTTTTAAAAAAATGCCCGAGGATCCGTTAAGGGCCCTCGGGCGAAAAAAGAGACGCAAGATTTTGCGTCTCTACATTTTAGTATCTAGTTGGGAAGTTACTTCATTACCTTAACAGCGCAGGTGGTGCCGTCGGTGTAGGTGGTAACCTGGATGATTATGCCCTCGGGCTGTGCCACCTCCTGACCCATTACATTGAAGTAGCGTACGTTAGCAACGGTCTTGCCTGCGTTGAGCTCGTCAACACCGGTGAAGCCAGCCTGAGCGGCATATACATAGTACTCATTACCCTCGGGATTGATGGCAACACCCATGTTGTAGTTGTAACCTACGGGCAGGGTGTAGAAGCCTTCACCCTCAACCAACTGGTTGTCGAGAGCGGTTCCGAGAACGGTGGCAACCTCTTCGTCGTTAGCGCCATAACGAACACCGTCGATCATGATGTAATAGTCAACGTTGTGACGCTCACCGGGATTCTGTGCATCGTAGTAAACGTAGCCATAGGTGTCATAATCGAGAGACAGAGTGGTAGTGTAGTCACCATTGGCTCCCTCATACATCTCGTACCAAACCTCCTCGCCGTTAGCGTCGATAGCTACCAACCAGTAACCCTGCATGTGAGGATCCTCGGGAATCACTGGCGGGAAGACCTCAAGATAAACGATGTCGCTCGCGTTCCTCACACCGTCGATGGTGTAGTAAGCCTGGATACCTACCTGATGGGTGAAGAAGGGTGCTTCGGTGTAATAGAGGTAAGTACTATAGGACGAAATGTTCCAACTGTTGAAGAAGATCGATGAGGGAATCTCAGTCACATCCTCGGTCAGGTCATTGGGATAATCACTGGCTTTGAAGGTATAGATCTGATCATCGTCGGTGAAGACACTGAAACTCAGGTAATACTGATCGATGGGATTGCCATCAATGTCAGTAGTGGGCAACGAGTAGGAGAAATAGCCGTAATTGGAGCCATACTCGGCGTAGTCATACCAGTAGCTTGCCTCGGGATTGGCGGGAACAACGGGCTGGAGATCTCCAGCGTTAATATAGACGATGTCGCTCGCGTTCCTCACGCCATTGACGGTGTAATACACCTGAATACCGATGCGATTATCAAAGATAGGATCATCGCTATGGTTGGTGCGGAAGAAGCTCACCTGAGTGGGCGTGAAGTTCCAATACTGCGACCACAACGAGTAAGGCACTTCGGTAATGTCCTCATCGATGCTGCCATAGGAAGCGGCATCAAAAGTGTAGATCTGGTCATCATCGGTGAAGATGCTGTAGCTGATGAACTCTTGCTCCAAGATATTACCATCGACATCGGTCGTGGGCAGGACGAAGCGCAGGGCGGTGGTGCCGTCGGCGGTGCCTCTGTCCTGCCAAATGAGGTCAGTGGGATTGGCGGGAACAGCGGGAACGATATTCAGCAAGATACCGGCAATCTGGTCGGGACCCACATATTCCAGACAGGTCATGTTGCTGCCGTCACTGAAGTGGCCTAACAGACCCGTAGCGTTGTAGTATTCGGGGAACTCGGCATTGGGGTCGCCCTCACAGCCCAGCAACAGGAGTTTGTCGCCGTCAATCTTATAAAGAATCTCGGTGGCATCCTCGTCAATGAAGTACTCATACATGTAGTATCCGTTTTCATCCTGATACAGGATGCTGTTACCCCACAGCAACTGAACGCCAAGGTCGGCAGACTCGCTGTACATCAGGTACTGGCCCGTGGGCACGCTGATGATACCCGTCTCGGGGTCAAAGTCGCCCCATACCCAGGTGTTGTAGCTGCGGTTCCACCACAAGGGGTTCTGGATATAAACCTTTCCGTCAGTACCATAAACAATGTTCATCTTGCCGTCAATCCAACTGGACTGCACACCAAAGTAACCAGTGAAGATAGACAAACCAACTCGGTTATAGGTAGCCAATTCGCCCTCGGGCTGGTCATAGATAACAGTGGGAATAATGCTGGTCTCGGTTCTGTTGAGGACAGTGTGCCACTCCAGGCAGTCGCCGAAGGAGTTGTCATCGGTCCAGTAGCATCCCAATCCATAGGCGTTCCAGCGACTCCAATCCTGCTCTTCAGAGTCTGAGCCATCGGTACCCAGCAGAGTGATCTGATCGCCGTCGATTTGATATGTCACCTCTATTGCACGATCATCGACCGTGAATTCAATGTGATCGGGCTGACCGTCAACAAACACAATCTCGGTGGTGCCCATGCCCAAAACGACATCGGCCTGATAATAGTCACTCCAAAAGATGGACTGGCCCATGGGCACCGTGATGGTTGTGCCATCATCGCTTAATCTGCCCTGAACCCAACTGGCACCGTAGGCGAAGTTACTATTGAAGATGATATTCTTCATGTAAACCACGTTGTCCTCGGCAAACACGATGTCCATCTTGCCACTTTGCACATTCAGGGCAAGGCCGCTCTGATCGGCAAAAATGCCCTGACCGCCCACTCGCTCATAGGTTCTTAACTCGCCTGCGGGCATCGAGGTGATGACACCAAGCTGATGATTGGCCTGGAGCTCATTGGCCTCGGCCGTTGTCACCATGGGCTTAACGACCTGATTTTGTCTGATCTGGTGATGATTGTCGGCATGCAGACGCATCCCACCAGCCTGGGCACTGAATGCCAGCGCCAGTACAGTTAATAGTAATGATTATTTCTTCATAAAACGAAATATTATTTGGTTAATATAAAGTGAAATCTAGTCATACAGGTTTATGTCAGCATCGACAATCACCCATTTGGAGGTCATATAAAAGAGTGATTGATAACCGTGCAAAAATACTAAATTTCTTTAATATCATTATCTATAGTGGCTCAAATTTATAAAAAACTTAACTACAATTACTTCTATTGGTCATATTCAGAAATTTTGGATAACTTTGCCACCACAAACACAAAACGATTGATGAAGAAATGACAAAAAAGGAATTAAGACAACAGATCAAGCAACTCAAGGCCATGACGCCTGTAGCGGTCAGGAATGTCGAAGCTGACATGGTTTTCAACACCATCAAGGCGATGCCCGTGTGGCAGCAGGCACAACACATCTTGTGCTACTGGTCGCTGCCAGATGAACTGCCTACACACGAGAGCGTGAACCAGTGGCTGGCCGATGGCAAGAACATCTACCTGCCCCGCGTCGTGGGCGACGACCTGGAAATCGTGCCCTATCACGGAGCGCAGAGCCTTGACGACAATAACAAGTTCCACATCGGGGAGCCCGTGGGAGACGCCGTTGATGCATCCTGCCTGGAACTCATCATCGTGCCCGCCGTGGCGCTGGACGCCAAGCGCAACCGGCTGGGCCGTGGCAAGGGTTTTTACGACCGACTGCTGAGCACCACCACCTGCCCCACTATCGGCGTTGCATGCGACTTCCAGCTGGTCGATGAGGTTCCCGTCGAGCCACACGACCACCCACTGGACTGCGTGGTGACCAGCGACACCGTCATCTACGACAATGAAAAACAAAAACTGTTCGACTGATCAATGTTCACGCTAAGCCGCTAAGGCGCTAAGCTTTTATATTAGGACACTTGATGATGGCACTGTACAAAAGAATAATCATCGTGGCCGTTGCATTGCTGGCTACTGTGCCGTTGATGCTGGCTGCTACAGAGCAGGAGTTGCCAGTTGATACGGCGTTGAGGATTGGGCGGTTGGAGAATGGACTGACCTACTACATCCGCCATAACGAACAGCCTAAGGGACGTGCCGAGTTCTGGTTACTTCAGAACACGGGATCGCTTGTTGAGGAGGATGATGAACGTGGCTTTGCACACTTTATCGAACACATCGCCTTCCAGGGAACCCGCAATTTCCCAGGCATCAACATGGTTGATATCCTGCAAAACAACGGCGTTTCCTATGGCAGCGACATCAACGCCTCGACGGGATTTGACGACACAAGATTCCAAATCTCCAATGTTCCCACTGGACGTATCGCCTTAATGGACACAGTCCTATTGATGCTCAAGGACTTGGCCTGCGAGCTCAACTTTGATGACCGAGCTATAAAGGAAGAGCGTGGCGTCATCCAAGAGGAGTGGCGCATGCATGCCGACCAGACCATGCGCCTATATGAAAGCACGTTACCTATCCTGTTGTCGGGGAGCCGCTATGCCTACCGCATTCCCATCGGTGACATGAGTGTGGTAAGAAATGCGACAAGAGACCAACTGATTTCCTTCTACCAGCGCTGGTACTGCCCACAGCGTCAGGCCGTGATCATCGTGGGAGACTTTGATACCGAGCGCATGGAGCAGATGGTGAGGCAAACGATGGGCTCCATCCCCAAGCGCGACAATCCTGATCCCGATTCCAAACTAAGCCTCGTGCCAGACCACAACGGTGTGACCTACGCCATACACACTGACCCCGAAGCAGCTAGCACCATGGTTTACCTCATGTTTGAACATGAGCCTATAGCACGACCATTGCGCAACACAATGGTACACCTGCACCATAACGCGGTATCTAGTCTGGTACAAGAGATGCTCAACTCGCGCATCGATGAGATGACCCGCACCCAGAGCACTCCGATTGACTATACCATTGCCTATGACCGCAAATACCTTGTTTGCCGCTCCCGCGAAGCCCTCACGCTGGCTGCCATAGTGAAAGAAGGCCGCTCGATGGAGGGTCTTGATTCCCTGATCACTCACGTGACACGAGCCATTCAGCATGGCTTCACACCGCTCGAACTGGAACGCGCAAAACGCAACTATGTGACTTCATGCGAGGACATTCAAAAAGAAGCGGGCAAACACAGCAACAGGGTCTTCGTTGATGAATATATCGACCACTACGAGAATGGCAGCTATGTGCCAGGAGCCATTACTGAGATGGAATTGCTCATTGATGAGACCCAGCACATTACTCTCAACGAGGTGAACAGCTACCTGAAATCCATCGTGGGTAAAGACAATGTCGGTGTGCTGATTTCGGGTCCACAGTCGATGACAGGCCATAGCCTCTACCCCACCTCACGCGATGTGATTGCCCACTTCAACCGCATCTACCAGACACCACAGTCACTATACATTGACCTGGCCGCTGATGACAAGCTATTGAAGACCGAGCCAGCTATGGGAAGCATCGTTAATGAGACATACGAACCCGAGACCGGCATTACCACCATGACCTTAAGAAATGGCGCCATTGTAAGATTAAAGCCGACAACCTTCAAGAACAACGAAGTGCTGTTCAATGCCTTCAGCATTGGTGGAGAATGGGCTTTCGGGGATACTGCTGACGTCAACGTGCGTCTAATGGATCAAGTCATCGAGGAATGTGCCTTGGGCGGTCATACCATCAACCAGCTCAACAGAATTATGAGTGGGCGGCAGATCGGCTTATCGTTCATCCTTAACGACTCCAATGAGCAGTTGCGCGGCGGATGCCAGAGCTCCGATATAGAGACGTTATTGCAACTGTGTTATCTGTATTTTACTGACGTAAGCCTTGACGAAGCGGCATTTCAAGGAGTCAAAACCCGCATCCGCTCTCAACTGTCACAAGCAAACAGCAACCCAAAAGTCATTTATGGTGACTCAATCGGCAGTACATTGTATCAAGGGAATCCCATGTACCGAAATCTGCCACCTGAAGAGGTTGATCGACTCGATGGTGAACGGGTGTTGCAACTATACCGCCAGCGGGTCGCCAATGCAGGAGATTACACGTTCTCCATCGTCGGGGCATTCTCGGTTGATGAAGTAAGGCCACTCATCAGGAAATACCTTGCATCGCTGCCCGACAACAGCAAGCGCGAAACTTACGGAAGCGGTTATATGCCACCGATGGCAAAGGGCGAAGTGGATAACTTCTTTGAGGTTCCAATGCGTAACCCCAAGTCATCCATCTATGTGAGCATCATGGGTGACAAGAAATACAGTTTTGACGACGAGTTTCTGATGGACCTTGTCGGCGAGTCGGTAGGTACCGCCCTACTCACCTACCTGCGTCACGAGAAACACGGCACCTATGATGTGGCAGCCGACGGATCTTTGTCGATCTATCACAACCGCTGGATGCTGAATTACGAATTTGAAACCAGCACGGCAGATAGGGACAGTATGCTCGTTTATGCTGACTATGCCGTGAATGCCATCTTTTACAGTGGTGTGAGTGAGGACTTATTCAACAAGATGAAGGAACGTGTGGGACGGGAGCATGAGAGCGCCTTGGAAACCAACGCTTACTGGATGCGTGCTCTGCAGAACCGCGCTCTAGGGGTGGATATCATCAGTGGCTTTGACAACATCTACGCTACACTCACCCAAGACCTTCTCAACAATTACATCGCTA
Organism: uncultured Prevotellaceae bacterium; assembly: GCA_947306175.1. Classification (GTDB taxonomy): domain Bacteria; phylum Bacteroidota; class Bacteroidia; order Bacteroidales; family Muribaculaceae; genus Sodaliphilus. The sequence continues at coordinate 79,644 of CAMZFV010000001.1, read as the reverse complement.
CGCTGAGGCCCCACACGAGATTGAGGATAGTTATGAATTGAGCTTTATGGCCGTGGCCGTGACAGGAGTCACGGCACAGGGCAACCCTGTTATCGAGTACCAGGTTTGTTGTGAAATTAAAAGGGTTTGCGATACTTATTGTTGGGGTCCTCGTCTAGGATGCTTAGGTAGCTCACAAAGCGGGAACGGGCAATATCGCCCTGCTCGACAGCGTCGAGGACGGCGCAACCTGGCTCATGGGTATGGGTGCAGTTGTTGAAACGACAGTCGTCTGAAATCTTGAAAATTTCTGGGAAATAGTGCGCCACCTCGGCCCGTTCAAAGTCGATAGTTCCGAATGCCTTCACGCCCGGGGTGTCGATGATGGCGCCCCCGTCAGGCAAGTCCAGCAGTTCGCTGAAAGTGGTCGTGTGCATTCCCTTGTGATGGGTGTGACTCACGTCACCCACCTTAACATGGGCATCAGGCACCAGCAGGTTGATGATGGATGACTTGCCAACACCACTATTGCCCGAGAGGAGCGACATCTTTCCCGACAATACTTTGCGGAGGTCCTCAGCACCCTCGCCTGTCGCAGCCGACATGGTGATGACAGGATAGCCGATGCGCTCATACAGTGCCTTCAAGTCCGCCAACTGCTGGCGCAATTCGTCGGTCACGAGCAAGTCCACCTTATTAAAAGCAAGGACAGCAGGCACCTGGTAGGCCTCGGCCGTGGCCAGGAAACGATCGATGAAAGTGGTGCTGGTCTCAGGGTTAATCAGCGTGGCGACGAGGACAGCCTGATCCAGATTGGCGGCGATAATCTGGAACTCCTTCGAGAGGTTGCTGGCACGACGGATGATGTAATTCTTGCGTGGCTCGATGGCTCCCACGACGGGGGCATCAGCATTACCACCCTCGACCTGCACGATGTCGCCCACGGCGACGGGATTGGTGCATCGCATCCCCTTGAGACGCAACACGCCACGCATCTTGCAGTTTACTGTGTTGCCATCGTCAAGACGGACGGTGACCCAGCTGCCGGTATTTTTAATGACTAGTCCTTTCAATTCATTTTGTTTTTAGGGCCGTGACTGGAGTCACGGCATAGATTAACCCTGATGAAAAACTCACTCCCAAGCGTCGAGGTCGTCGGCAATCTCGGGGAGGTCGCTGCGATGGAAGACGGGGTTCTTGATGCCTCGGCGACGCTGGTCGCGGTAGTTGTTGAGCAATTTGAAGGCATATTTACAGAGGAACACAAGGGCTACCAGGTTGCACAGGGTGACAAGCGCCATGAACAGGTCTCCGAGGTTCCAAACAAACTCAAAACTGGCCACAGCACCCAAGAAAACGAAGGCGCCCCCCGAAAGGATGCGGAATGCCGTTAGTACCCACTTTTTATCGGTCAAGAAGCGGATGTTGGCCTCGCCATAGTAATAGTTGCCGATGATACTGCTGAAAGCGAACAGGAAAAGGGCTATGGCCACGAATATTGTTCCCCAACTGCCCACCTGCGATTCCAGTGAGGCTTGAGTGAGCTGGATGCCCTCAAACCCTTCAGTGTTGTAGAGGCCACTGACAAGCACCATGAATGCAGTACAGCTGCACACGACCAACGTGTCAGTAAACACGCCCAGGGCCTGGATGAGACCCTGCTTAACTGGATGGGAGACGTCGGCAGTGGCTGCCACATTGGGCGCACTACCCTCGCCTGCCTCGTTACTGAACAGGCCTCGTTTGATGCCAACCATAATGGTCGTGCCCAAGCCTCCGCCAGCCACTTGCTCAAAGCCGAAAGCGTTCTCGAAAATCAACCGCAACACATGAGGTATCATGTTGATATTTGTGATGACGACATACAGCGCAAGGATGAAGTAGCCGATGGCCATGATAGGCACAAGGACACTACTCACGTGGGCAATGCGTCGAATTCCGCCAAAGGCGATAAACAAGGCAATCACAGTAATAATCGAACCCACCACCAGCGGATCGAACCCAAAGGCCTTGTTCAATGCGCCACAGATGGCATTGCTCTGGATGGAATTATAGGAGAGGCCAAACGTGAGCGTGATGAGCACCGCAAACAATCCCGCCATCCACTTATTGTGAAGGCCGCGGCTGATGTAATAGGCCGGGCCACCGATGAACGACTCACTTGACGGGCGCTTGAACAACTGGGCAAGCGTCGCCTCAACAAAGGCCGTCGCCGATCCAAAAAGCGCAATCAGCCACATCCAGAAGATGGCTCCGGGACCACCCACAGCAATAGCCGTCGCCACGCCAGCCAGGTTACCTGTGCCCACACGTGTAGCCATAGAAACGGCAAAAGCCTGGAACGAAGAAATGTGCTTTTTTCCACTTTTGGAAGACGAGTCCACGAGTTGGCGGAACATATCGCCAATCATGGTGAACTGGACAAATCCTGTGCGAATCGTGAAATACAAACCACACAGAATAAGGGCGCCTATCAGCAGATAGGCCCACAGGGCATCGTTAATCGATGTGATAGTATTATTAAGGGCATCAAGGTTAAGCGTCATCTCATTTCAAATCTAATGATTGATGCAAAATTAGGAAATAATCAGCGATTTTGCGTCTTCTTTGCAGAATATTTTTTAAATTTGCTGAATTAAACAATGAACAAATATGAAAAGTCCTATTACCTTATCATTATTGATAGCCCTGCTATGCATTACCGCAAGCGCCCAACAATTAAACCGTCCCATTGGACAATATCCTGGTAATCCAAGCGAATACTATGGGCCTACACTGGTGCAGGATACCTCATACCATAATCTAGCTTTACACCGCATGGTGTACCAATCTTCGGCATGGGATTTTAACCTCACGTCACAACTATTAACCGATGGCATCATCGATGAGCAGCTACCCGCATGGTTCAATGTCACCACGCCCGATGGTCCATTGCCTCCTCACAAGCGTGAGGCCTGCATTGACGGCAACGAGTGGACGAGCAACATAGTGATGGGCGCCAACACCTGGCTGCAATATGACTGGGAGAACATGACCATCGACATCGATGAGGTGGAGATGGTGTGCAGCATGGCGTATCGTGAGGATGCACCACGAGGATTCAAGATTAGGCTCCTCACATCGGCAGACGGCAAGAAATGGAAAGTGGTCGACGAATGGAAGGGCGACTCGCTGCCAGGCGAACCGTCATGGAACCGCGTCCATAGTGATCCCAACAAGAACTCGGGTGATGACCTGTTACCCACCCGCAACATCGACCACACGTTCAAACTGAACGGTAAACCATTCTCGCACATGAAGCTGGAGATGGTCACCCCCAGCGCTGTACACTGGACCTTTACCGAACTGAAAATGAGAAAAAATGGCCAGCGCGCCAAGGGCATTTTGCCCACCGAGCATTTTGTGAGCGCATGGCGCAGTCTGGGCAACCGTGACGAATGGGTTACCGTTGATTTGGGAACCACAGCCAATTTCTACAGAATACATTTATATTGGGTGAACAGGCCCAAGAGTGGCAATATCCAAGTCAGCGATGACAACGTCAACTGGCGCACCGTTGCGCAACTGTCACAGAAATCCTTGCCGTTCAAAAATGGTATTCAACTCATCACATTACCCGAAGAGGCACGCGGAAGATACGTTCGCATCAATATGATTGAGCCCAACAAGAACGGACAGCCATTTTGCCTGAAAGAAATTAGTATCGATGGACAGTCTGGAGGACTGATCGCTGTTCCTCATGAGGCAGGCGGCTGGCATGACGGCAAGTGGCTGTTGAATGGCGGTCATTGGCATTTACAACGCGCTTCGCACCTTGTCCAACCCAATAGGAGTGTTCCTCCTCTTGTGGCGACTGTTCCCGCCACAGTGTTGTCGAGTTATATCAATGCCGGTGTCTTGCCCGACATGAACCATGACGATAACCTGATGCTGGCATCGGAATCGTTCTTTGACGGGGATTTCGTATACAAGCGCTCTTTTGATATGCCTGCCGAGATGCAGGGCAAACGCGTGTTCCTCAATTTTGACGGCATCAACTGGAAGGCAGAGGTGACGCTCAACGGTACCAATTTGGGACGCATCGAAGGTGCTTTTAAGCGCGGAAAATTTGATATATCGCCCTATCTCAAGCCATTTGGTAACGAATTGCAGGTGCTTATCATCGCCAATGCCAATCCTGGCGGCGTGAAGGTCAAAACCGAAAAGAACACCGACTATAACGGCGGCATACTCGGGGCAGATAATCCCACGTTCCATGCAACCGTCGGATGGGACTGGATATCGACCATTCGAGGGCGCGACATCGGCATCTGGGATGACGTCTATCTTACAGCATCGGGCGACGTGACGTTGAGCGACCCCGTGATAAATACCAAACTAGGTGAGAGTGACACGCTGGCTACCATGACACCTGCAGTGATTTTGACCAATCACAGCGACGAAGCAATCACAGGAATGCTTCATGGGCACATTGGAGACATTTGTTTTGAGAAACAGGTCACAATTGATGCAGGAAAAACTATTGAAGAGTCCTTTAATCCCGAAGACTTTGCTCAACTAAAAGAGCAGCGGATGCGCCTGTGGTGGCCAAATGGCTATGGTGAGCCTTACATGTATGATGCCAGCTTTGCTTTTATCGTTGATGGCCTCCAAAGTGATGCTGTTGATTTCAAGGCTGGTATCCGCGAAGTGAAAACCGTTGATAAAGACACTAAGCTACGCATTTATGTCAATCACCGCCGTTTGGTGCCCCTGGGCGGCAACTGGGCGTTTAGTGAGAACAACCTAAACTACCGCGGCAGGGAATTTGACGCTGCTGTGCGTCACCATCGCGAGATGAATTACAATATGATCCGCAACTGGGTGGGCATGACCGGTGACAAGGAGTTTTTTGAGGCTTGCGACCGCTACGGCATCATGGTGTGGCAAGACTTTTGGCTGGCTAATCCTGCCGATGGTCCCGACCCCGATGACGAGACGATGTTTATGGATAACGCCAGAGATTTTGTGCTGAAAATCCGCCAGTATCCATGCATCGGGATCTACTGCGGACGCAACGAGGGCTATCCTCCTGAGACGCTCGACAAAGCCCTGCGTGAGACTGTGGCAACGCTGCATCCTGGGTTGGACTATATCTCTAGTTCGGCGGATGATGGCGTAAGCGGCCACGGACCGTATTGGGCGCTGAGTCCTAAAGAATATTTCGAGAAACAGACAGGCAAGCTACATACCGAGCGCGGCATGCCCAACGTGATGACCTACGAGGGATTGAGCCGCACGCTTGATGCCGAGCACCTGTGGCCACAGAACATCTATTGGGGACGCCATGACTATACGATGGAGGGCGCTCAACGCGGTGCATCGTTTAACCAACTGATAGCCGACAACTTCGGGGAACCGACCTCGGCCGAGGAATTTTGCGATTGGGCTCAGTGGATCAATTATGAAGGCTACCGTGCCATGTACGAGAGCGGCAGTAAGGACCGTATGGGTTTGCTTATCTGGATGAGTCACCCCTGCTGGCCGTCGATGGTGTGGCAGACTTACGACTACTACCTGGAGCCCACAGCCGCTTATTATGGTGTGAAACACGCCTGTGAGCCGTTGCACGTGCAGTGGAACCCCGTAAGCAACTATGTTGAAGTGGTTAACCGTTCGGCTGGTCGCCAGCAAGGCACTGTCAAAGCTAATATCATCGACTTGAACGGCAATACTTTGTGGGAACAGACTCAAGGCTACGTGTGCGATGAGGACATGACGCTTGACATGATGCAGGTGGATGTGCCGCAAGAGATTGCTGGAGCCTATTTCCTGCGCTTGACCCTGACTGATGACAAGGGCCATGTGCGTTCGATGAACGACTACGTGAACACGACAGTTGAGAATGACCGCACGTCACTGCATGACCTGCGCCGTGCTCAAGTGACCGCTGTTGCTTCGGGAAATGGCATCACCTTAACCAACGTGGGGCATGCGCCTGCCGTGATGATCCGTTTGAACCTCAAGGGTGATGACGACGAACAGATCTTGCCCGTTATCTACAGCGACAACTACTTTCACCTGATGCCAGGCGAGAGCCGCACCATCGGCATTGAATGGAAAGCAGAGGACGCCCGTGGTACAGCACCTATGGTTGAAATCACAGGCATGAATGTGTCGATGATCAGATTAAAGATTAGTGATTAGAGATTAGTGAAATGAATATACGTTATTTGACAGCTATTGCCATTGTGTTGCTCTCTATGAGCATCCATGCTGCGCCTAAATACCCTTATCGGGATGCTAAACTACCTGTTGAGCAACGGGTCGAGGACCTGCTGTCACGCATGACCATTGAGGAGAAGGTGGGACAACTTGTCTGCCTTATGGGTTGGGATTCCTACCAAATCAATGGCAAAAAAGTGACCATTAGCGAGAAGTTTCGCCAGGAGGTGGATAGCCTGCATGTGGGCATGTATTGGGCGGTGTTCCGCGCTGACCCATGGACGCGAAAGACCATTTCCAACGGGTTGAATCCCGCACTGGCAGCAGAGGCCGCCAATGCCATGCAGCGTTATGCCATCGAACACACGCGGTTGGGTATCCCTATTTTTCTTGCAGAGGAAGCGCCGCACGGGCACATGGCGATTGGGGCGACCGTATTCCCGACGGGGCTTGGCATGGCGGCGACATGGAACCCAGACCTTATGCAACAAGCAGGAGCGGTCATCGGCAAGGAAATCCGGGTTCAGGGCGGACACATCAGCTATGGCCCTGTGCTGGATTTGGCCCGTGAACCACGCTGGTCTCGTGTCGAAGAAACGATGGGCGAAGACCCATATCTGAGCGGTGCGATGGGTGCTGCGATGGTCAAGGGGCTCGGCGGTGGTGACTTGAGTCTGCCCTACTCGACCATTGCCACATTAAAGCATTTCATTGCTTATGGTGTTTCAGAGGGTGGCCAAAACGGCGCCCGCAGCATCGTAGGGCCACGAGAGTTGAAACAGGTATTCCTGCCTCCATTTCACAAGGCTATTGATGCTGGCGCTTTGTCGGTGATGACTTCCTATAATTCTATGGACGGGGTGCCCTGCACTTCCAACCGCCAACTGTTGACCGACGTTTTGCGAGACGAATGGGGCTTTGACCGCGGTATTGTCGTGAGCGACCTATTCAGTATTGATGGTCTCAAGGGTACACACCGCACGGCAGCATCGTCACAAGATGCCGCGATACAGGCATTACTCGCGGGTGTTGATGTGGACTTGGGCGGAAACTGCTATGCCCGACTCGTTGCTGCCGTAAAAAGTGGGAAAATGGATGAGACAGCGATTGACCAGGCTGTTAGGCGGGTACTTCGGTTGAAATTTGAGATGGGGCTGTTTGAACATCCCTATGTTGATGCTAAAACAGCAACCTATGAGGTCCATAATGATGTTGCCATTGCAACGGCAAAACAAGCGGCGCTGGAGTCTATCACCCTACTCAAGAACGATGGCATTCTGCCCTTGAGGAAGGACAAGAAAGTAGCTATCATCGGGCCCAATGCCGACAATATATATAATATGTTGGGTGACTATACAGCCCCACAAGCCGACGGAAAGGTCATCACCGTGTATCAAGGTATCAAGGCGATGTTAGGTGCCGACCTGTGCATCTATTCCAAAGGGTGTGCCATCCGTGACACAATGGACTGCAACATTCCCGCTGCTGTCGAAACTGCACGACAGGCCGATGTGGTGATTGCCGTTGTGGGAGGCTCATCTGCACGGGATTTCAAGACTTCCTACGAGGACACAGGTGCCGCCAGTGCAGAGCAACAAGGTATCAGTGACATGGAATGTGGAGAAGGCTTTGACCGTGTCACATTGGACCTGCTGGGGCGTCAAATGGAACTGCTTGAAGCGTTAAAAAAGACTGGCAAGCCACTGGTAGTGGTATATATTGAGGGACGACCGCTTAACAAGAATTGGGCAGACGAGAACGCCAATGCCCTGCTCACTGCCTATTATCCTGGCGAGCAAGGTGGTAACGCCATTGCCGATGTGATATTCGGGGACTATAACCCCGCTGGCCGACTTCATGTGAGCGTTCCGCGTCATGTGGGCCAGTTGCCTGTCTATTACAATCAACCGGCGCCCACTGCCCATGACTATGTGGAGATGAGTGCCAAGCCACTCTACCCCTTCGGCTATGGCTTGAGCTACACCACATTTGAATACAGTGAGCTTGAAATTTCTCAAGACTTCGTCTCATTTACAATCACCAACACCGGGACGAGGAAAGGCGATGAGGTGGCACAGCTATATGTCAGGAACACAGGGGCATCAGTAGTGCAACCCGAGCGACAAATGATTGCCTTCAAGCGCGTCACACTCGAGCCTGGCGAAAGTCGTAAAGTGACATTCACCATCGACGACAACGACTTGGCGATTGTCAATGATCGAATGCATTGGGCGGTCGAGGGTCAACACGAATTCCTTATCGGCTCATCCAGCACCGACATCCGACTGTCGCAACAAAGAAAATGAAAACAATAAGTGCTATGCTATCTAGAGCGTAGCATTTAAGGAATACAACTTGAACAACAATTAAACCCCTATCAATAATAAATCGATGAGGGTTGTGACGTCGGAGATATCCACTATTCCGTCTATATTGACGTCAGCGGCCTTATTGTTGCTTGTGTCGCCTCCGAGCAGCAAGTCAATCAGGGCAGTCACGTCGCTGATAGTCATGTTGCCGTCGCCATCCACATCACCAGGTTTTACGGCAGGGCCTTCGGTAAAGTAGCCTGGGTTGCTCGGACCGCCGTCGATATGAGCGTAGGTCTTGTCCGTGTAGTTGTCGTCATAAGCAGTTCCCATTCCGCCCACAAGTGCGGTGCAGTTAGTGAATATACCTTCACCCCATTCGCCATAGACAAGTTCAGTGCTCCATCCAGCGCCAACATAGATGGTGGTCAGAGCCGAGCAATTGGCGAACATGCCGGTCATGTACCAGACGTTGGCAGTGTTCCAGCCCGAGATGTCAAGTGAGGTCAGGCTTGTGCAGCCCGAGAACATATATTGCATATCGTTGACCATAGTGGTGTTCCAACTTGAGACATTAAGCCTGGCTAAGTTTACGCAACCGTTGAACATGTAGCTCATGTCAATAGCATTGGCGGGATTCCAGTCCGAGAGATCGAGTGAGGTCAGACTCGAGCAGCCTGAGAACATTGCTCCCATGGTCATGACCTTGCTGATGTTCCAGCCCGACACGTCGAGTGAGGTTAGCCCTCGACACTCGTAGAACATTTGGGTCATAGAGGAGACATTGCTGGTATTCCAGCCCGACAGGTCGAGCGAGGTTAAACTTTCGCAATAATTGAACATGAGGTACATGTCGATGACATTAGCAGTGTTCCATCCAGTGAGGTCGAGTGAGGTCAGATTCAAGCAGTAGTCGAACATTAAACCCATATCCATGACATTGCCAGTATCCCAGCCCGACAAATCAAGCGAAATCAGGCTCTCGCAGTAACGGAACATTTCGCACATATCGATAACATTGGCAGTGTTCCAGTCAGACAAGTCAAGGGCGGTCAGACTTGAGCAATCTCGGAACATTCTGTTTGCATTTGTCATTCCACTAGTGTTGACGCGACTCAGGTCCATGCTCTGGCATTGATTGAAATTATAGAACAGCTGTGAGCAGTCGCCAGTGAAACTCACCTCACTGGTGGCGGTGACACTCTTGACAGTAGTGTTGATCACGTCATAGTCCCAATTGTCGTAACGGTTGAACTCGCCCCAGTTGAGCGTCAATGCGCCGGTAGTGCTGTTGAAGGTGTACTTGGGAGTCGAGACGGGCGTACTGATATCGTGGGCGGTGGCCGTGGCTGACAGCAGAACTGCCAATATCAATAAAGATGAGCTTAAGTAATTATTTATTTTCATTATCTCTTATGTTTTGGTTAATATGCTGTTGGAACTATCATACAGGGTTTTTGGTCTACAAAGGTAGTTTAATATTTTGTAACCTCGACATATTGTCACCTTTTTCCCTGTTCACCTGTTTCTATTTATTTATCAAGAGCGCTGTGACGTGGTGTCGCAGCGCTCTTTGATGTTATAGATTATGTGTCTTTATCGACTGAAATCATTGCCTTTCAGCGATAATAGGCTGCGCCTCGGGAATGCAAACAAAAGCCAGTTGTTTTCACTCCACAAGGCTTGCACTATTATTCGGCATCATCGAGGAGGATGTGCATCACCTCGATGGCACTCTTCATGACGTTGGTGCCGGGGCCGAAGATGGCGGCTACGCCTGCCTTGTAGAGGTAGTCATAATCCTGCATGGGAATCACACCACCAGCGGTGACGATGATGTCCTCACGACCCAACTTCTTGAGTTCCTCGATAACGGCGGGAACGAGGGTCTTGTGACCAGCGGCAAGCGAAGAAACGCCGAGGACGTTCACGTCGTTCTCGACAGCCTCGCGGGCGCTCTCCTCGGGAGTCTGGAACAAGGGACCCATGTCCACGTCAAAGCCACAGTCGGCATAGCCGGTGGCAACAACCTTGGCGCCACGGTCGTGACCGTCCTGACCCATCTTGGCAATCATGATACGGGGCTGACGGCCTTCCTTCTTGGCAAAGAGGGCGGTCAAGCGACGAGCCTCTTCCAGGTCGGGATCTGATTTGGTTTCTGCTGAATACACGCCTGAAATGGTTTTAACAACTGCTTTGTAACGTCCAACGATTTCCTCGCAAGCGTCAGAGATCTCGCCCAGCGACGCACGGTCCTTGGCAGCCTCGACAGCGAGTTCGAGCAGGTTACCCTTGCCAGTCTTGACACACTCGGTGATGGCGGCGAGATCTTTCTTGACCTTAGCCTCGTCACGGTTTGCACGCAGTTTCTCAAGTCCTTCAACCTGTTCCTTGCGAACCTCGGTGTTATCAATCTCCAGGATATCGATGGGAGCCTCCTTCTCGAGGGCATACTTGTTGATGCCGACGATGGTCTGGCGACCGCTGTCGATACGGGCCTGTGTACGGGCGGCGGCTTCCTCGATACGCATCTTGGGCACGCCGGTCTCGATGGCCTTGGCCATACCGCCGAGCTTCTCGATCTCCTCGATATGGGCCCATGCCTTATGCACCAGTTCGTTGGTCAGCGCCTCTACATAGTAGGAGCCAGCCCAAGGATCGATGGCCTTGGTGACGTAGGTCTCCTGCTGGATGTAAATCTGGGTGTTACGGGCGATACGAGCCGAGAAGTCGGTGGGCAGTGCGATGGCCTCGTCGAGGGCGTTGGTGTGCAGCGACTGGGTGTGACCCAGAGCGGCAGCCATAGCCTCGATACAGGTGCGGCCCACGTTGTTGAAGGGATCCTGAGCGGTCAGCGACCAACCCGAGGTCTGGCTGTGGGTACGCAGCGACATCGACTTGGGATTCTCGGAGCCGAAGCTCTTCACAATCTTGGCCCACAACAGACGACCTGCGCGCATCTTGGCGATCTCGGTGAAGAAGTTCATCGAGATACCCCAGAAGAACGACAGACGGGGTGCAAAGGCGTCAACCGACAGACCGGCATTGATACCCGTGCGGATGTAGTCCATACCATCGGCGAGGGTGTAAGCCAGCTCGATGTCGGCGGTAGCGCCAGCCTCCTGCATGTGGTAACCCGAGATGGAGATGGAGTTGAACTTGGGCATATACTTGGAAGTATATTCAAAGATGCTGGCGATAATCTCCATCGAGAACTTGGGAGGATAGATATAGGTGTTACGCACCATGAACTCCTTCAAGATATCGTTCTGGATGGTACCTGCCATCTGTTCGAGCTTGGCACCCTGCTCCAGACCAGACACGATGTAGAACGCCATGATGGGCAGCACGGCACCGTTCATAGTCATGGAAACAGACATCTCATTCAAGGGGATACCGTCGAAGAGCACCTTCATGTCCTCTACCGAGCAGATGGATACACCAGCCTTGCCGACGTCACCGACCACGCGCTGGTTGTCGGCGTTGTAGCCACGGTGGGTGGGAAGGTCAAATGCTACGGACAGACCCTTCTGACCAGAGGCCAGGTTGCGGCGATAGAAGGCGTTGGACTCGGCAGCGGTCGAGAAACCGGCGTACTGACGGACGGTCCACGGACGGAACGGGTACATCAGCGAATAGGGGCCACCCAGGAAAGGAGGAATACCGGCAACAAACTCCAGGTGCTCCAGACCCTCGATGTCCTCGTGAGTGTAAATGGGCTTGATGTCGATCAACTCGGCATTCTTCCACACCTCGCCCTTGGGAAGGGGATTGTGCTTTACATTAAAAGCATCATTGGCAATATCTATATTCTTAAAATTCGGTCTCATAGTCGTCTCGTCATTTTAACAGTTTAGCGTTGAAGGCTTTTAACGTAGCGAGCACATTGGTGCGCACATTGATGAAATTGGTGATTCCCATCGCCTTGAATTCGTCGGTCTCGGGACCTGCAAGCACGAGCTCGGCACGGCCATCGAGTTCCTTCACGGCCTCGGGGATGAGGGCGGCATACTCGTCATCGCTGGAGCAGAGCACGACAACGTCGGCCTTCTTCTCCATGGCGGCATCCATACCCTCCTTGACGGTCTTGAAACCGTTGTTGTCGATCAGCTCATAGCCAGCGCAAGCGAAGAAGTTATCGCTGAACTGGGCACGGGCGAGGCGCATAGCCAGGTTGCCGATGGTGAGCATAAACACTTTGGGGGTCTTGGCGGCACGTTCGGTCTGGAGGCGGACCTCCTCGAACTGCTCAGCCAGACGCTTGTTGTTGAGTGCCACAGCACCTTCCTTCTCCTCGTGTTTGCAACCGCAGTGGCAGGCGCAAGCATCACGGGCATCGGCCTTGTCGGCAGCCTTCTCGGTGAAGTTGGGGAACTGGTTGGTACCCAGCAGCTGCTCACGGCGCTTAGCCACCTTGTCAAAGCGCTCCTTGGCGGTAGCATTGATGGCATTGATGATGTCGCCGCTCTCAAGTGCAGCCTTGAAGCCACCCTTGTCCTCGACGTCGAGGAAGAGTTTCCAACCCTGCTCGGCGAGGTTCTTGGTCAGCATCTCCACGTAGTAGGAACCGCCAGCGGGGTCAACGACCTTGTCGAGGTGGCTCTCCTCCTTGAGGAGGATCTGCTGGTTGCGGGCGATGCGCTCGCTGAAGTCGTCGCTCTTCTTGTAAGGAGCGTCGAACGGAGTCACGACAATCGAGTCCACACAAGCGAGTGCGGCACTCATAGCCTCGGTCTGCGAACGCAGAAGGTTCACATAGCTGTCGTAAAGCGTCTGGTTGTAACGGCTGGTCTCGGCATTGACATTCATCATGCAAGAGTAGTCGTTAGCGGGTTTAAACTGCTTCACGATGAGCGCCCAGAGCTCGCGAGCAGCGCGGAACTTGGCGATCTCCATGAAGTAAACCGTCGAAACACCCATGTTGAACTTGATGCGGTTGGCCACCTCGTCGGCGGTGAAGCCAGCATCGGTCAGCATGGCCATCCACTCAGCACCCCAAGCCAGAGCATAACCCAACTCCTGGAAGATGTAGGCACCAGCATTGTTCAGTGCCAGCGAGTCAACGCTGAGCACGCGCAGGTGAGCGACGGGCTTAACGGTGTTCATCAGTTCAGTAGCCATCGCAACGATGTCGCCGGGGAAAGGCTCACCGTGCTTGAAGGTGCGCTTGAACGGATTGAAGGCGATGCTACCCACAAAAGTGTCCATGCAACCATTAGCCTTGCAGAGTTCAACGAGCTCCTTGGCATACTTCAGCGCGCACTTGGGGCAGCACTGAATGTTGATTTCACAATCGGGAAGGTGGATGCCGTTCAGCAAAGCCTTCAGGTCCACATCACCACCATGCATGTGGAAGCCAATCGAGTTGATGCCCTTGTTGAGCACCTCCAGCGCCTTGGCATTGGCGGCCAGGACATCGTCCACGTCGATGTTCTGACGCACCTTCCAGTCATTGTTGTGGCGAGTACCGCGGACATAGGGAAACTCACCCGGTAAGGATTTGGTCTGCTTGAGGTCGGCAATGTCCACGCTGCGATAGAGCGGCTGGGCATTGAAACCCTCGTTTGTCCGCCAAACCATTTTCTTTTCAAAGTCGGCCCCTTTGAGGTCAACCTCGGCCTTGGCACGCCACTCCTCGGGAGTGACAGGCGCGAATTGGTCGAACAATTTTTTTGTTTCTGCCATAGAATAGTAATTTATATAGTAACCTTAAAAATTCTCTGAGTTTTAAGTTGTTAGTTTTAAGTTTTAAGTATGATTACTATCGCCTAAAACCTAAAGCCTAGTGCCTAAAACCAAATCGTAACAATTCAATCTGCAAAGGTACTACTAATTCTTGAACTAACAGCCCAAAATTTTTAGATATTCATTATTTATAAAGATTTTTTTGAAGACAAGAAGGACAAGAATTAAAGTAGAATTCTGATTGATCAAACAGCACACATAATGAAAAATATAATTGATTGTTACTTTTTCCACTATTTCGTTGAAAATATTTAGAAAATGGACTATCTTTGTGGCAAATAAATAATTAAATATGCCTATGAGAAGAATCCTATTACTAATGGTCAGTGTCCTCCTCGTGACACTCAACAGTTGGGGACAGGGCTTTGCTGCCAATGCACCCAACGTGAAGTTGGAGACACCTTATTTCTATTTCGACAATCCTGACGGCACTATCGAGATCTATCCGGAGTATGGCATCAAAGGTCTTGAAAACCGGATTATGAGCATCTCGTCGTCAAAGTATGCCAACCCACTGAAGAATGTCCCAGAGTCGGATATTGAGAGAGAATGGATCATGTTGTTCTTCGGTCGCAAGACGCGCACCACGGTATTCGTCTTCGATGGACAAGAGTCGGTCAAGGCCGCAATGATGACATCATCCGTCTATACAGGCACCATAATGGGCTGCTGGGGTGCGTTGTGGGAAGGAATGCGCGACAAAGTGTCGTTGGCCCTTGACGACGCTCGCATCGCTCACACCAAGCGTGGTTCCTATAAGGATTACATCACTCAGGAACCACTGGTAGAATTAAACTTCAACGGTCATGAAGGCGGACGCACAGTGTGGAGAATGGACATGAGCAATTCGTGGATTTCACTAATGGCTGCAGCCAACATTGAACTGGTGTTCGACCTTTACACCTATTATGACGAGGAGTACGATAAGATTGTGTGCGTGCTCTTCACCTATTCTGAACTGAAGGAGCCAGTTTCACGCGATGACGCACTTGCTGCAGGTATTATGGAGGTGGTTAGTGCAGCAACTGGCTACTATGACGAAGAGACGGGCCACACAACGTTGGCCAACATGTTCACTCATGAGGACATGATTGGCTACTTCAAGGAACACTTTCATCTGAAGCAGTGCGATGAGACATGCGAGGCCGAATTCGTTGGTTCTCCATCAGATCCAAAACTGAAACTGTGTGATAAAATCTTTAATATTTGGATCGAAGAGTTGCTTCCGCCCCCTCCTGATCCACCAACACCGGATCCTCCAACACCTGATCCACCAACACCTAATCCACCAACACAGAATACTGAACGCAAGAATAATAAAAATAATATACTCTGCGTTGTGGAGCAAGAGGAGACTATTGAGCGCCCGCTGGAAGAAGACAGCAAGAACATGTATATACTACAGGATTCCCATGGCAGCAAGAACGGTGTGATTGCCGTCGACAAGGCTTCGGGAAACATGTTTGAGGCTGTTCCCATGAAGACGAAGAAAGACCACCCCACCATTTGGAGTATCGGCGCCCACGGCAATGACCTCTATCTGGATGCGGATGGCATAGGTATCATCCGTTACGACGGCAAGAGCATCGAGAGCTCTGAGGTGTTAGTCAGTGATCCTGACTTCAAGCCAGGGTGGACAGGTAGCCACTTCAAGCGCATCATATTCTCACCCAACGGCCGCTATATGGCGTATGTTGGAGATCGTGCAAAGGTGTATGACCTGCAAGACAACAAGAAGTGTATTAAGGAAACCTATGAATGTGGCGGTGCTTCTCAAGTGCTCACCGACGACGGCGACCTGTTCAGCGTAGATGCCTATCGCGTGCTGGTGGCTCGCAATAATGGTAACAAAGACGAATCCGTTACCTCGGAGGCGACCGTGAGAGACATTACCGGTGATGCACCCTGTGATCTCCACATTCTGGGGAACGAGGTGTATATCACTGGCGGCAAGAAACTGTTGAAAACGGACATGAAAAAGTTTGATTGGACGCTTGTCAGCACCATGCCCGGCTCTGAGGGCTATAAAATCAGCGGCTTGTCAGCCAATGGCAATGGTTTTGCCGTGACTGATGCTGGCGGCAATTTCAACGTTCATGCCACGTTCAACACTCAAGGCTCAACGCCAACCGTCATGAAGAAAATTGTGACTGGGCTGAAAAACCAGTTCAGAGAAGAAATTGACACCCACAACGTCACCAGCGTGCGTTTTGACCAGGACGGCAACGTATGGCTGCAATACAGCTATGCCGGCTATGTGGTTTATAATCCCAACGGTTTGGTAGGCCTTTCCCAAATTGCTGGCAAGTACAAGCTCTACAAAGAATAAGAGCTCCCACCGTCAGGAGAATAAACGTAATAACGGACAATGAACACCTGAAGGGTAACTTGAAATTATCTTTCGGGTGTTCATTCAATTATTAACAAAGATACGTTAAACATTTTGTAGAGACGACTGGTGGTATTAGGAAATTGTTGTAATTTTGGGAACGAACTAATGAAGAAGAGGATTATGATGAGAAGGATATTGACCTTGACTTGCCTGTTGGCGGTAGCGTTGACGATGTGGGCGGGGCGTCACAAGGATGACGGGCCTGTGGTGGCAGCGTATGTGACGGGATGGAATGCTGACATGCCAATTCCGGACTGTTCGGTACTGACGCATATCAACTATGCCTTTGGGAACGTGAACAAGACATACGACGGGGTGACTATCCAGCACCCTGAGCGGCTGCGCCAACTGGTGGAATTGAAGAAGGATCACCAGATTTATATCGTACTGAGCATCGGTGGCTGGACGGCTGGCGGGTTCAGTGAGATGGCATCGACCGAGAGGCGTCGAAAGGCGTTTGCCAGGGATTGCAAGCGCATTGTCAAGGACTACAACCTGGACGGCATCGACATCGACTGGGAATATCCCAGCAGCAACGAGGCAGGTATCTCGTCATCGCCTGCCGACACTGACAATTTCACGTTGCTGATGAAGGAACTGCGCAAGGCTCTGGGTAAGAGTTACCTGTTGTCGTGCGCTACGATAGCCGATGCCCGCTATGTGGATTTCAAGGCGATTGAACCCTACGTTGATCTTGTGAACATCATGATGTATGACGTGGGCAACCCACCCTATCACCACGCGGCGCTATACCGCAGTGAGATGTCGGGCCGCGTGACGGCACAGGAGGCCTTACAGGCGTACCTAGACGCGGGAATGCCCGTCAATAAGTTGGTACTGGGAGTGCCCTTTTACGGACGTTCGGTGAAAGGATTCGGTGATACGGCATACGGGGCTCTCGTGAAGCGTACCGATGTCACCCGCATGTGGGATGACGTAGCAAAAGTGCCGTATCTGGTCAAGGACGGCGAAATGGTCTGCACCTACGAGGACGCTGAGTCACTGGCCTGGAAATGCCGGTTTATCCATGAGACGGGAATGCGCGGAGCGATGTACTGGGAATACCGCTGCGACGATGAAGTGGGGACGCTGCGCAATGCCGTGTGGAACGGGATTATGACCAATCAAAGTTGAAAACCTCCGAGCCAGGATTAGCAAAATGTTCAACGAGAGTTAGCGTACCAAACAATATTAATGCAAGTATCATATATAATACCACCAAGTTAATCCCTGTCACAATGGTCTTCCATAGCGCTTTCTTCCATGTGACGCCATAAAGCTGATGAAAGTCATAAGCCAACACTATGGGCGGGAAAATCAGACCTTTAACGTATGGGAACAACTGGTAACTCCCAGGAATCTGCCACGTTAACAACATTCCAGCGATAGCCAAAATATGGAACTGACAATTGATATAAATCTGTGAAATGAAAGTTTCAACATAATTGTATTTACTCACCTTGCTAAAGGCCCACTTCACTGCAATCACCACAAAAACGTTTCTCACGATAATACCATATAGCATGTTATCGTCCAAGAAGGCCAAAACACGCTTCAAATACTCAATCAGAAGGGCGGTAATAGAAGAGAGTTTTCCAAACGAATCATCCACCGACTTTATAACAGTCTTGGCCTCTTCGGCCGTCACGTCAGGTGGGCCAAAAAGGTGGTTGATTAACCACATCATGAACAGCAACAAAACCGTCCAAACCGCGAGCATCTTGAAAGGCGGGAAATAGGACAGTTGATGCCCACTCAGATAGTCACGAATCATGTAACCCGGGCGCCAGAAAAGGTCACGGATGGTACGGAACATGGATCGTGTTCCAAAGCCCCAAAGGTCAATAAAATTCAGGAAGAGCAACCGCCAATTGAACCGTTGCCAGCGGGCGGGCATACTGCACTTGGGGCAAAATCCACCAGTGAACTCAGCGCCACAATGCTTGCAAACATGGGATTCCTCGTCACGCACAATGATGGGAGGCGTGTCGTGCATCTGGCGATGCTCGATACGCAAGACCCATGCGCGGAAATTGCGGTACCACGTATTCTTCTTCACAGGTTTTATCTTCCTGGTCTTCTGCTTGGTTTTATTCTGTTTCTTACGTTTCATGCCGCAAAGGTAATAAATAAATTCAATAGGAGATACAGGCTGGCAGCCTGTAAGACTCAAACAGCATGGTTGAAGTAGTAGGAATCTGAAGCGGGAATTTTAGTCTTATAGATTATTTTGGAAATAATGATGGAGAGAGATAATTGAAGCCTGCATCGCAACAAGCATGAACAACGAGAGCAATGCTAACCATGTATTGTGACACTTTTTATAAACCACAACCGGCATAAGGCTAAGCGCCACAGTGGCAGAAAAATACAAGGCTACGAGAATGAGAACGACTGGGATGGCTAACTGGAATCCGTTAGAAATCTTAAACACAAAAGAGACCAAGAAAATCGACAATATTGCCACCTTGCAGCTCATAGAGACGACACGATTGATCTGTGCTTTATTTTTGCGAAGATATCTGCCCACGAAAATAAAACATGCAGGTATCCATATAATGAACCACAGAATAAATGATATCATCCTCACATCTTCCTTGAACCCGTAGCCAACCTTTATAAAAGCATAAATATTAACCACCAATGCAAAAGCAATGAAAATCGACAAAAGCAACCGTTTAATGGTAGTTTTCCATTTCAGACCAAAGAACTGGTGGAAATCCATGACAATCAAAAAGAGTATCAACAGCGAATAGATTGTGGATATCACATCAGCAATTGTCAAGAAAGCTGTTCCAGCAAACTTACTGACTGACGATTGGGTTCCCGAGACTAAAGTATGAGCTTCAACAAATTGACAAAGTCTTGTCCCTATCACATCGGGGATACGCCATATCAAAATTTGGCATAGAACAAAAATGAGAAAGATATATATCTCGACCAAATTGTATTTACAAAACCGATGAAATGCCAGCCAGACACAGATTACTCCTACAACACCAATAAAGAGCCATTCATAGAGTATATTGCTTGAGAGGAAATCCGCAAAACGGACAATCATTATGGCTAGAGAATTAAAGAAAGCAGGAAGCTTATATTTACTCACATCCAATTCACCCAAATCTCCAAAAACAGACTCCATCGGGGTGCCAGTCATCCAACCGACAAAGAGGGTCAAAGCCACTGATATGGCGAGCAGTTTGAATGGCGGGAAATAGTATTGGCGCTGACCCTGAAGGTAGTCACGTGCCATGTATCCAGGACGCCAAAAGAGATCCCGCAAAGTGCGGAACATCGGACGGTTGCCTAATCCCCAGATGTCAAGAAGATTGAGTATCGCCTGCCGCCAAGTGAAACGCGTCCAGACACCTGCCTGACCGCATTGTGGGCATACTCGCCCAGTATAAACTGTTGAGCAATTGGAGCACCTGCGCTCGGTATTATCGGTGGTTACCGGTATGAGCTCTCGCTGCTGTTGACGGTGATCAAGACGCAAGGCCCATGCCCGGAAATTGCGTGAAAATGTATTCTTCTTAATAGGTTTTATCACCTTAACTTGCTGCTTGGGTTGCTGCTTTTTCTTTCGTTTCATGTTGCAAAAATACAAAAAATCCCGCACGGGTTATTGCCTGTGCAGGATTATTTTGACAAAGTATAGCTCCAAACAATTGATGGGTCAAGTCCTTAACTTATTTGGTAAGCGTGATATCCACGTCAGTGTTCTCAACTTTTGACTTACGGATCGCATCCCAAAATGCATTGTCGGTCAAGCCACGGCTATACCAATTGCTCTCATAGGCCACACCGTCAATACTTTTATTGGAAGAAGGAGTGCAGACATAGGTGGTGCCAAAAGAGATGGCGTCATATCCCAGCACAGTCACTTTTTTAAGATCATAAGTCCTCTTATTTTCTTCTTTGCCCAAAGTGAGCTTACTGCCAGAATAGGTCCAAATGTCATAATACCATTCGGTGTTGATACGCAGGATGTTATCACCTACTACCGTTATAGTGCCCTTGGCAGCCTCTGTATCATTGAACGCCCAGATCTTCTTGACATCTTTATCCAAAGTGTTGTCATAGGCAAAGAACAAAGGAGTAGTCAAATCAGCTTTTGTCACATCCTTAACACCCAGAATGGGATTATCTTCGCCACATGAAGTCATAAAGATACTGCAAAACACAGCAATCAAAGGTAACAAAAAATGTCTCATCCTTAAATTAGTTTTTATGAATTACTGGAATCAGAACATTTTGTCGGGATAGACGCCGGTGGCGTGAAGCTCGGCGAACTTGTCCACAACGCCCTGGCGGTCGGCAGCGTAGGTCACACCGAACCACTTGCTCTCGGTTTTGAGGACCTTGACCTTAGCGGTGCCGTCATTGACCATCGCGTTAACCACAGTGGGAATGAAGAACTCAGCCTTGGGCTTCCCGATGTTCTCTTTGAGGAAATCCACAAAGCACTTCTCGCTGTGTACAAAGTAGTCGGGGGTAAAGCCCCAGAAGTTCATCGACACAGGGGTATCGAATGCCAACTGCTGCACCTCGCCTTTCTCGTCGGTGAAGACAATGTTGTGATTGGCATCATAGCCGATGTCGGTGCGCTCCACCACGCCAGTGAGCAAGCCGTCGTGGGTCTCGCAGACGCCACGCGCTACGGTTCCACTCTCGCTCATGGTGTTGCCCACCTTGAAGCCCACCATGCTGTAGTGGCCCTTACTGCCCTCGGGAAGTGAGGAGAGTTCGGCAGCCATGACCTCAAAGCTGTTGCGGCCATAGTAGTCGTCGGCATTGATGATGGCAAACGGCTCACGGATAACGTCTTTACCCATCAGCAAGGCGTGGTTGGTGCCCCACGGCTTTACGCGTTCGGCAGGACAGGTAAAGCCTTCGGGCAGGTCGTTCAAGCCCTGGAAAACAATCTCCACGGGGATGTGACCCTCATATTTTGATAAAATCTTCTCGCGGAAGTCGGCCTCGAAGTCCTTGCGTATCACAAAGACGACCTTGCCAAATCCGCTGTGGATAGCATCGTAAATCGAATAATCCATGATGGTCTCACCGTGAGGGCCAAGACCG
This sequence comes from uncultured Prevotellaceae bacterium, assembly GCA_947306175.1. Classification (GTDB taxonomy): domain Bacteria; phylum Bacteroidota; class Bacteroidia; order Bacteroidales; family Muribaculaceae; genus Sodaliphilus. The sequence goes on along the minus strand of CAMZFV010000001.1, from coordinate 57,933 downwards.
TCGAGCTGCTTGAGGCCACCGTAACGGCTACCCATGCCTGCAGCAAGTACAAATAATGTTGGTTTCATATTATTCAGTTTCTTGTTTCTAGTCCCTAGTTTCTAGTGGGCCGTGGCAGAGCCACGGAATGGTAAACTATTAATTATTAACCTTGAAGGTGAAGAGGATGATGCGGCGGTATTCCTCGTCGGGGCGGAGTAGCTGTGACGGGAAGTTGGGATGGTTGGGGGCGTCGGGCATACCCTGACACTCGATAGCCACACCGTCATAGTCGTGGTACTGGTTGCCACTCTTGCTGACGGGTGAGCCCCCCAGCCAGTTGCCGGTATAGACCTGAGCAGCAGGTTGGTCGGTGCTGATTTCCACCATGCGTCCCGACTCCTTGTCACACAACACAGCGGCCAGATGCACGTCACCGTCCTCATATCCGTCGATGATCCAGCAGTTATCGTAGCCCTTCCCATAGTTCAAGGCGGGGAAATCCTGCTTGATATCCTTGCCGACCACCTTGGGCTGGGTAAAGTCCATCGGTGTGCCCTCGACAGGCGCCATTTCGCCACTGGGGATGAGGGTGTCGTCGGTGGGCAGGTAGCGCGAGCAGTTGAGTTGCAGCACCTGATTGAGGGCAGTTCCTCCCCTATCCTCACCTGCCATATTAAAATAGGTGTGGTTGGTGAGGTTGACCACCGTGGGCGCATCGGTCACAGCGCCCAGCTCAATCTTGAGCACGTTGTCGTCGTTCCAGGTGTAGGCGATGCGGGCCGTGAGGTTGCCAGGATAGTTCTCGTCGCCGTCAGGGCTTTCCAGTGAGAACACCACGGTATCGCCATCCATCTCGCAGTCCCAGATTTTATTGGAAAAGTTCTCGGGACCGCCATGCAGGTGGTTGGGGCCGTTGTTGATGTTCAGTTGAAAGACTTTACCGTCGATGTCAAGGTGACCCTTGCATATGCGGTTGGCATAACGTCCAGGCACCTTGCCGGCGCAGGGCCCATCATAGAAATAGTCGGCCACGTCCTTGTAGCCCAGCACCACGTCGGCGAGATTGCCGTCACGGTCGGGCACCTTGATTTCGAGAATACCAGCGCCCAGCGACGAAAGCTTTACGCTTGCGCCGCTGGCGTTGATGAGTTCATAGGTGGTGATTTCGCCACGTTCTGTCTCGTGAGTGTCGATGCGGATGCTCTTCATGTCAATCCTCCACCTTGTGAGCGCCGTCGCTGATGATGACATTGATCACCTCGGGCTCATGTCCATATTTCTTGTTGAATTTCTCCTTGGCTGTGGCAATGAAGTTGTCATAGCGGTCTTCCTTGACCAGGTTGATGGTACAGCCACCGAAGCCGCCGCCCATGATGCGTGAACCCGTCACGCCACACTCGCGAGCCACGTCGTTGAGGTAATCCAGCTCCTCGCAGCTCACCTCGTAGTCACGGGACAGGCCATCGTGGGTTTCATACATGCAACGTCCCACGGTCTCATAGTCACCGCGCTCCAGGGCATCGCACACATCGAGCACGCGCTGTTTCTCACCAATGACAAAGCGGGCACGGCGATAGTCCTCGTCGTTCACCTTATCGCGCACATCGGCCAGCATAGTAAAGGTAGCATCACGCAAAGTCTCAAGACCCAGCGTTGCTGCCACGTGCTCACATGACGCGCGACGTTTATTATAGGGAGAATCCACCAGTTCGTGTTTCACTTTGCTGTTGAGCAAGACAAGTTTGTAACCAACCGGGTGGAAGGGGAAATACTCATGCTCCAGTGAGCGGCAATCGAGGCGCATCAGGCAGTCCTTCTTGCCAAAGACGCTGGCAAACTGATCCATGATGCCGCAGTTCACGCCGCAGTAGTTATGCTCGGTGCTTTGACCGATCTTGGCCAATTCAAACTTATCGATCTTGTTCTCATTGAACAGGTCGTTAAGGGCAAAAGCAAAGCAGGATTCCAGCGCCGCCGATGATGATAGACCGGCACCCAGAGGCACATTTCCCGCAAAAACGGTATCGAAGCCCTTAACGATGCCTCCGCGCTTGATGGTCTCACGGCAAACGCCGAAGATATAGCGTGCCCACTGTTCCTGAGGAGCGTCCTCCTCCTTCAAGCCAAACTCACAATAAGCATCCATGTCCATGCTATAGACACGCACCTTATCGGTACCGTTGATGTTGATGGCAGCCATGATGTATTTATCAATAGCTCCAGGGAACACAAAGCCACCGTTGTAGTCGGTGTGCTCACCAATGAGATTGATGCGACCTGCCGATGCATAGACCACACAATCGGTTCCAAAATGCTGTTTGAATAATTCTTTAATCTTCTGTTTCATTTTTATATAAGTTAAGTTAAGTATTGATTCTATTGAAAGTCTCATTGAACGATAAGGCGCATAGGAACCATGGAATCTACCATACGGCAATTCCAGATTCCTGCCGGTTCATCATTCAAGTCTAATTGATCAGGTAGTTCCTCTGGTCATTCACGATCTTCTCCAAGTTCTCAACGTTGATGTGACCGAAAATGAGAACCATCACATCGGTCATCCCACCTGCATTTGCCAGAACGATCTCGTTAACATACTGACCGTCACGGCGGATGAGAGCAGTTTTAGTGTCATAGCCACTCTGGGTGGTCAGAATTGGCTCATAGTAGCGGTCGAGATTCTGGAGACGTTTTCTGAACTTATCGCGAACATTTCCACTGCACTTGCTCAAGTCAAGCACCTGCACCGACGTGATACCGAGACTGGCCTCAGACAAGGTGGGCGACAAGATGCGTCCAATTCCCAATAAACTGGTGCCTACGTTGAAATACTGTGCATGCCTTGCATCGCGCATGTCGTTAATGATCTCATCTGCATTGTGATACATCATGCCGCAGGAAACCATCAGCACCGATGTCATCAAGATAACAAAAAATCTTTTCATATCAGTTATAGTTATTGGTTTTCGAGGTGACAAATATAGCACTAAAAGTCCATTTGACGTTGCTGATAATTCTTAAAAATGACAAAATAGTAAAAATCATCGCAAAAAAAATGATTTTTTCCATAAAACCGCCACAGCTTACAGATAATTTTGATATATTTGCCGATTAAAATTGAATTACAATTATCAACAATTCAAATAAGCAGAAAACGAAATGGCTAAAATCAATGATTTTAATTTTGCCGGACACAAGGCAATCGTGCGCGTTGACTTCAACGTGCCCCTGAATGAAAAAGGTGAAATCACCGACGACACCCGCATCCGCGGTGCAGTCCCCACACTGAAGAAAATCCTTGCCGATGGCGGCGCCCTGATCATCATGTCTCACATGGGCAAGCCCAAGGGCAAAATCAACCATAAACTCTCTTTGAGCCAAATTACCAGCGCCGTGGCTTCGGCTCTGGAGAGGCCAGTACTATTCGCTCAGGATAGCGCTGATGCCAAGAACCTGGCCGATGCCATGAAACCCGGTGAGGTGCTGCTGCTCGAGAACCTGCGTTTCCATCCCGAGGAGGAAGGTAAGCCCGTTGGCATCGAGAAGGATGATCCCAACTATGATGCTGCCAAGAAGGATATGAAGGTCCGTCAGACCGAGTTTGCCAAGACGCTGGCTAGCTATGCCGACGTGTATGTGAACGACGCCTTTGGTACCGCTCACCGTCGTCACGCCTCGACTGCCGTGATTGCCGACTTCTTTGATGCCGACCACAAAATGTTGGGTATGCTCATGGAGAAGGAAGTCACCGCTATCAACAACGTGATGAAGAACGCTCAGCACCCCTTCACCGCCATCATTGGCGGCAGCAAGGTGTCGTCCAAGCTATCTGTCATCAAGAACCTGCTCGACAAGGTGGATAACCTCATCATCGGTGGTGGCATGGGCTTTACTTTCGTTAAGGCACAGGGTGGCCACATTGGAGACTCACTGCACGAGGACGACCTCATGCCCGAGGCATTGAACGTTATCGCCGCAGCCAAGGAGAAAGGCGTGAAACTGAGCCTTTCAGTTGCTACTGTTGCTGGCGACAGTTTCTCTAACGACGCTAACCGCCAGACCTTTGACATCTTCAACATTCCCGATGGTTGGGAGGGCATGGATGCCAGCGAGGCTTCACTGGCTAACTGGAAGGAGATTATCCTCGGCTCCAAGACCATCCTGTGGAATGGTCCCGTCGGCGTGTTTGAGTTTGAGAACTTCGCTCACGGCACTGGCGAAATCGCCAAGTATGTGGCAGAGGCTACCCAAAACGGTGCTTACTCTCTCGTGGGCGGTGGCGACTCGGTAGCAGCCGTCAACAAGTTTGGCCTGGCCGACAAGGTATCCTACGTATCGACTGGTGGCGGTGCCATGCTCGAAGCCATCGAGGGCAAGACACTGCCTGGCGTTGCAGCCATCATCGGCGAGTAAACTTTACCTCGCGTGATGCATCACGCAAAGCCGCTAAGGCGCTAAGTTTTTTTGTCAGATATCTTTGACAACCATATTGACAACTTGGACAACAAATAATGTTGTCCAAGTTGTTTGATTTTTATTCTTGCTGTAGCATTCTATTTTGGAAAAAAGCAGTATCTTTGGGGCATTAAAACAATTATCAGATTAGTTTACCTAAAATACTAACAAAAGAGACATGGAACCTTTATTTGAGAAACTCAAAAGCAACGCGATTGCCAACAGGCAGCGCATCGTTCTTCCCGAGAGTACTGAACCCCGCACGCTGACTGCTGCCAGCCGCATCATCGCTGACGGCATCGCCGACGTGATGCTCATTGGCGACAAGGCCGAGATCCTTGCCAAAGCCGCCGAGTTGGGACTCAACAACATCGACAAGGCCACAGTGATCAACCCTAATGATGCCGAGGCAGTCGAGAAATATGCCCAATTGTTCTATGAACTGCGCAAGGCCAAGGGTGTGACCATCGAGGATGCCCGCAAGAAGGTGCTTGACCCGCTCTACTTGGGATGCCTGCTCATAAAGAACGGTGATGCCGACGGCCAGGTGGCCGGTGCGATGAACACAACGGGTAATGTGCTGCGTGCCGCCTTCCAGGTGCTCAAGACCGCTCCCGGCATCAGCACCGTGAGTGGCGCTTTCCTGATGTTGTTGCCCGAGGGCTCTCCCTACGGCCACAATGGCGTGATGGTGTTTGCCGACTGCGCCGTGATGCCTGATCCCGATGCCCAGCAGTTGGCACAGATTGCCGTGAGCGCCGACCGCACTGCACGTGCCCTTGCTGAAATCGACAATCCCAAGATCGCTATGCTGAGCTTCTCGACCAAGGGCAGCGCCAAGCATGAGCGTGTAGATAAAGTGGTTGAGGCCACCCGCATCGCCAAGGAGATGAATCCCAACCTGATGATTGACGGAGAACTCCAAGCCGATGCCGCCATCGTGCCTAGCGTAGGTGCCAGCAAGGCTCCCGGCAGCGAAATCGCTGGTAACGCCAATGTCCTTGTATTCCCCGACCTGGGTGTAGGCAACATCGCTTATAAACTGGTACAGCGCATCGCTGGTGCCAAGGCTGTAGGTCCCGTGCTGCAAGGTCTTGCCGCTCCCGTCAACGATCTGTCCCGCGGCTGCAACGAGGACGACATCTACCGCACCGTTATCCTCACGTGCAATCAGGCGATTAACAGGTGAGGCATTAGGCTTTAGGTATTAGGCTTTAGGATAAAAAACAATACAGAAATAAACAAATACAATTAGAATAATGAATATCTTAGTTTTGAATTGCGGCAGCAGCTCTGCCAAGTATAAATTGCTCGAGACCAAAGAGAACAAGACCCTTGCTGAGGGTGGTGTAGAAAAAATCGGTTTGCCTGACGGATTCATCAAACTCAAGTTTGACGACGGCAGCAAGAAGAACATTGACCTGGGTCTTACCGACCACAAGGGTGCCATCAAGGCCATCCTGGATGCCCTGGTTAATCCTGAGTATGGCTGCATCAAGGACCTGAAGGAGATTGACGCCGTTGGTCACCGCGTGGTGCATGGCGGAGAGAAGTTCAGCCGTAGCGTCCTCATCACCGATGAAGTGAAGGACATGATCCGCGAGTGCTATGGCATTGCCCCGCTGCACAACCCCGTGAACATGGCAGGTATCGAGGCCATCGAAGCTGTATTGCCCGGTGTGCCCCAAGTGGCAGTATTTGACACAGCTTTCCATCAGACCATGCCCAAGAAGGCCTACATGTATGCCCTGCCCATGGAGTATTACAAAAACGACCACGTGCGCCGTTACGGCTTCCACGGCACGAGCCACCGCTTTATCGCTAAGCGCGTGTGTGACATGCTCGGCACTACCCCCGAGGGCAAACGCATCATCTGCTGCCACATCGGTAACGGTGCCAGCATCAGCGCCATCAAGGACGGCAAGAGCATCGACACCACGATGGGTCTGACGCCCACCGAGGGTCTGATGATGGGTACCCGTTCGGGCGACGTCGATCCAGGTGCATTGCTGTTCCTCATGGAGAAATACAACCTCAGCCCGAAGGATATGCTCAACATCATCAACAAAAAGAGCGGTGTGCTGGGCATCACTGGCGTGAGCAGCGACATGCGTGACGTGGTTGATGCTGCCGAGAAGGACAACGACGAGCGCGCACAACTCGCCCTTGACATGTATGAGCTCCGCATCCTGAAGACCATCGGAGCTTACGCTGCCGAGTTGAACGGTGTGGACATCATCGCCTTTACTGGTGGTGTTGGTGAGAACCAATATCAGACCCGCAAGCGCGTCTGCCGCCAGCTGGAATATCTGGGCGTCAAGATCGACGAGGAATTGAACGACACCCTGTGGCGTGGCAAGGAAGGCGAAATCAGCACGCCCGACAGCAAGGTCAAGGTGGTGGTAGTCATGACCGACGAGGAATACATGATTGCCCACGACACTGAGGCCATCGTTGAAGGCCGCGAGCCTTAACTTAGGCTTTAGGCATTAGGTTTTAGGCTTTAGGGGCATCCGCATTCATGGGGTTCTCGCTAAGGCGCTAAGAAATTAATAGTGGAGACGCAAGATTTTGCGTCTCTACATTTTTTACTGCATTTGTTTCGCTCAAGGAACTACGGAAAAATAAAGAAAAACGAGTTTTCTTTTGTTCTTCTCTCGACTTTTCGTACCTTTGCACGTTAATTCAAGATTTTGACTATGTTAAAGGATAAGATAGAGGCGCTGAAGGCGCAAATCGCTGATCTCAAGGCCGAGAATGAGGAGGCCCTTGAGGCATTGCGTATCAAATACCTGAGTAAGAAAGGTGAAGTGACGGCTTTGTTCAATGAGTTCCGTGAGGTGGCTCCCGAGGAGAAACGTGAGTTGGGCCAGAAACTCAACGAGCTGAAGAACCTCGCCACCGAGAAGATCAATGCACTGCGTGAGGCTACCAAGCAGCAGGCTAAGGAGCAGAACAAGATCGATATCACGCGTCCTGCCTTCCCCGCTGAATTGGGCACAAGGCACCCGATTTCGGTAGTTCGCAAACAAATCATCGACATCTTCTCCCGCCTGGGCTTCACCATCGCCGACGGTCCCGAGGTGGAGGACGACTGGCACGTGTTCAGCGCGTTGAACTTCGCTGCCGACCATCCCGCCCGCGACATGCAGGACACCTTCTTCATCGAAAAGAACGAGCAGGATGTGACTCGCAATATCGTGTTGAGGAGCCACACCAGTTCGGTACAGGTGCGCACCATGGAGCGCAATCAGCCGCCCATCCGCATCATCTGCCCGGGCCGCGTTTACCGCAACGAAGCCATCACAGCCCGCGCCCACTGCTTCTTCCACCAGATCGAAGGTCTTTATATTGACAAGAACGTGTCGTTTGCCGACTTGAAACAGGTGCTGTTGCACTTCGCTCAGGAATTGTTCGGCACCGATACCCAGATCCGCCTGCGTCCCAGCTACTTCCCGTTCACCGAGCCCAGCGCCGAGATGGACGTGTCGTGTATGCTGTGCGGCGGCAAGGGCTGCGGATTCTGCAAGCACACTGGTTGGGTAGAGATCCTGGGCTGCGGCATGGTGGATCCCGCCGTGCTTGAAGCCAGTGGCATCGACAGCAAGGTTTATAGTGGATATGCCTTCGGCCTTGGCGTGGAGCGCATCACCAACCTGAAATACATGGTGAAGGACCTGCGCATGTTCAGTGAGAACGATGTGCGTTTCCTGGATGAGTTCAAGAGCGCACATTGATATTTTGCCGCTAAGCGGCAAAAGTTTAGAGTTTAGGGTTTAGAAGAGAAATAGAGACGCAAGATTTTGCGTCTCTACATATTTTGAACAGATAGAGAGATGACGATCAAGGAGAGATATGAAGGGATACTGGATTATTTCCAGCGGGAACAGCCTAATCCAGAGACTGAATTGGTGCACGGTGACCCGTTTGAGTTGCTGGTGGCAGTGATGCTGAGCGCCCAGTGCACCGACAAGCGGGTGAACATGGTGACGCCAGCGCTGTTTGCCGCCTACCCCACTCCCCAGGCCATGGCTGCGGCCAGCGTGGATGACATATTAGAATATGTGAAAAGCGTATCTTATCCAAACAGCAAAGCAGCCCATCTGCAGGCGATGGCACAAAAGCTGGTGGATGAGTTTGAGGGCAAAGTGCCTGACAACATGAAGGACTTGACCTCGTTGCCTGGCGTGGGCCGCAAGACCGCCAATGTGATACTGGGCATTGTCTTCCATCAGGCGACTATTCCTGTCGATACTCACGTATATCGCGTGTCACACCGCCTGGGGCTCTCCCAAGGCAAGACGCCCAATGACGTGGAGCGTGACTTGACGCGTCACATTCCTGCCGAACTGCGCTTCAAAGCCCATCACTGGATTTTGCTTCATGGCCGTTACATCTGCAAGGCACTGAAGCCCGACTGCCTGAACTGCGGCATCCAGCAGTTCTGCAAGCAATACAACAAGTGACAACGATTTGAAATAAAGGTCCAGGGAACTGGCGAGAGCAAAAGAGACGCAAAGTTTTGCGTCTCTACATTTATGTGGGTAAATAGTGTTCTAAAATCACCACAAAATGTTCCAAAATTCGCGAAAATGTATTTTTTCCATCTTGTATGTTAAACCTAGGGGATGTTGTTGCGTCAAAGAGTCGTTTTGCTCAAAAGGCAGACATCAACGAACAAGAAAACAACTAAATGTTTTATTAAACAAAGAAAATTATGAAGAAAGTTTTTGTTTTGATTGCAGCTGCAATCGTGTGCATGAGCGCAAGCGCTCAACTTCAGTTCGGTGCAAAGGTCGGCGTTGACGCTACCAACTTCTGGGGCAAAAACGTCGAACATGGCATGCAACTGAACTATCAGGCTGGTTTGGTGATGGAGTACAAATTCAATCCCCACTTCGCCATCGCTCCTGAAGTTGTATTTGCTGCCCAGGGCGGTAAGGACAAGGTGTATGCTGCGATTGGGGACTTAGACGGTCGTGTTGATAAAGTCGATCAAAAATTCATCACCAACTATATCAATGTTCCCGTGATGTTCAAGTTCTATGCAACACCTAACTTCAGTATCGACCTCGGTCCTCAAGTGGGCTTCAACGTGTTCAGTAAATACAAGGTGGAAGATGAGAAGTCTATTGACATCAAGGACATGACCAAGAGCGTTGACTTTGGCGTTGGCCTGGGCGGCACCTACAACCTGACAGACAATGCATTTGTTCAGGCTCGCTACACTTTGGGTATGACCGAAGTATTCAAGGACGATATGAGTGAAGCCAAGAACGGCAATATCCAGCTAGCCTTTGGTATTAAATTCTAATGGAGTTGAACAATAGATAAGTAAAGAGTTATTAATGAATGAGAGGGGCTGCCTGCGTGATGCCGGCAGCCCCTTTCTTTTGGTTATCAAGCATCTCCATCATAGAGATAAAGGGCATGATTATCTAAATTCTAAAATTATCTATAAAAATATAAAAGTTTCTTAAATAATTTGTACAATTCAAAAAAAGAGTTGTATATTTGCATGTGTGTTTTTCATGGTATTAGATTTAAGGTTTGTGGAGGCTGTCGTGAGACATCTTCCACTTTTTTTATCTCTTGCGGTTGTGTGGCGCAAATTTGCAACGGTAGTTGCATGAGACTTTCCCCTTCACCATATTATTCAGCTTACTGCGGATGAGTTGTTTGCGTATGGGCGAGATGCGGTCGATGAAGAGCGTCTTGTCCAAGTGGTCACATTCGTGTTGAATCACGCGTGACAGGTAGCCCTCGATATCCTGATCGTGTTCCTGGAAATTCTCGTCCTGCCAGTGCAGGTGGATTTTCTCATGGCGTTGCACATTCTCATGGATGCCCGGCACACTCAAGCAACCCTCCTCACGAGAGACGAGCGGTGCGTCTTCATCAACAGTAATCTCGGGGTTGATGAGCAACATACGCACATCTTTGAGTTCGGGAAAATCCTCGGCCAGCACATCCACGTCAATATAGACGATGCGGGCATTAACGCCCACCTGGGGTGCGGCAATGCCGATGCCCTGGGTGTGGTACATGGTTTCCTTCATGTTCTCGATGAGTTCCTGAAGATTAGGAAAGTCAGGTGTGACGGTTGCGTTCTCAGAGCGCAACACAGGATGTCCGTAAACATAAATCGGTAAAATCATGATTCAGTATTATCAGGTTGATTGTATTTACTTTGAAGATAATCGTTGAGGATGATGGTAGCTGCAATGGCATCAACACGAGACTTGTCTCGGCGGTCACTTTTCTTCATTCCGCCATCAATCATCGCTTGATGGGCGATCGTGCTGGTGAAGCGTTCGTCATACATCACAACGGGCATGTCTGGCAATTCCTTGCGCAAGCGGTTGACAAAGGGGGTGATGTACTTCATGCTCTCGCTGGGTTCGCCATTGAGTTGAGTGGGCTGACCCACCACAATGCGCTCCACCGACTCTCGCCCGATGTAGTCCTTGATGAACTGCATAAGCGTGTGGGAGGGAACAGTCGCCAGATTACCCGCAATAATCTGTAGCGGGTCGGTAACTGCCACACCCGTGCGCTTGCGCCCGTAGTCGATACCCATGATGCGTCCCATCGTCCTCAACAATAAGGCAGTTGATTAGCCCTGCTGCATGGTGAGCAGGAATTCCTCGTTGTCACGTGTACGGTCCATACGTTCCTTGACAAACTCCATGGCCTCGACCGAGGTGCGGTCGCTCAAGAATCGACGGATAATCCACATCTTATTGAGGGTGTCCTGCGGCAAGAGCAGGTCATCGCGGCGAGTGCTCGAAGCCATGACATCCACAGCGGGGAAGATGCGCTTGTTGGACAACTTGCGGTCGAGCTGCAACTCCATGTTACCAGTGCCCTTGAATTCCTCAAAGATCACCTCGTCCATCTTGGAGCCAGTCTCGGTCAATGCGGTGGCAATGATCGTGAGACTACCGCCGCCCTCAATGTTACGGGCAGCACCGAAGAAACGCTTGGGTCGCTGCAATGCGTTGGCATCCACACCACCAGTCAGGATCTTGCCCGATGCAGGTGCAATGGTGTTATAAGCACGTGCCAGACGTGTGATCGAGTCGAGCAGGATGACCACATCGTGGCCACATTCCACCAGTCGCTTGGCCTTGCTCAGCACCAGGTCGGCAATCTTCACATGACGGTCAGCCGGCTCGTCGAAAGTCGATGCGATGACCTCAGCGTTTACACTGCGGGCCATATCAGTCACCTCCTCGGGGCGCTCGTCGATAAGCAGAATGATCATGTAGGTCTCGGGATGGTTTTCGGAGATTGCATTGGCGATTTCCTTCAATAGCATGGTCTTACCTGTCTTGGGCTGGGCGACGATGAGGCCACGCTGTCCCTTACCGATGGGCGAGAACATATCCACCACGCGTTGTGAAACAGTGGGATGGGTCTTGCTCACCAGATCAAACTTCTCATCAGGGAACAGGGGTACCAAATGTTCAAAAGGCACACGGTCGCGCACATAAGCAGGCGTGCGGCCATTGATGAGGTGGATTTCGCTCATCGGGAAGTATTTCTCACCCTCCATGGGCGGGCGGATAGTGCCTTCAATAACGTCACCGGTCTTAAGGCCGTAAGCCTTGATCTGCGACTGCTGCACATAGATATCATCGGGTGAAGTGAGATAGTTGTAGTCACTCGAGCGCAAGAAGCCATATCCTTCGGGAGCAATATCGAGCACACCTTGAGCTTCAAGAATGCCATCAAAGTTGTAGGGCTGATCGAGATAAGGATTGACCTCTGAAATTTGCTGCTGTTGCTGCTGTTTTGCCTTTCGCTTGTTCTTCTTGTTCTCCTTAACCACCTTTGGCTCCTGGATGACAATGGGGGCAACGGCTGCTTCTTCGGCCTGACGACGGCGCAATTCCTCGGCTTGTCTCATGGCCTCCTCTCGTTCCTCCTGAGTGCGAGGCTTGAATGTGAATCCACTGCCCGTATTAAAGAACGAGTTCAAAGAAACGCCTTCACGTTCACGGGGAGTCTGTTCTACTACTGGTTGCTGTTGAATTTCCTCATTTTCCTGTTGAAATTCATTGGTTTCGGGCTCAACAGGAACTTCTATAGGTTCTTCTTCATTCAAGACAGGAGACTGATTATCATCGATATTATCAAACGGAAGAACAGGGTCCATGTTTTGCTGTTTGGTCTTGCGGCCACGACGACGTGTAGGCTGCTCACTCACAGGCTCATCCTTTACCTGATTCTTCTCGGTCTCGGGTTGACTATCCTGCTGATCGGTCTGTTTCAGAGCCTCATCACGAGCAGCTTTCTCGGCTGCAGTAGGACGTCCGCGTTTACGTTTCGGAGTTTCGGCAGGCTGTTCTTGAGGCATTTCATCCTCCTTAACCTCTATCGGCTGAGGTTGCAGACTCTCTATCTGCGGCTCAGCAATCTGTGCATTATCTTGTTTGAGGTCATTCAACTGTAAGGCCTCAACTTTATTCTGTTCATTTCTTGGCTTTCCCTTGACAGCATCATCCTTAGTCACTTCATTGCCATTGGCTTTGGCCGCTGGCTTGCGGATACGTTCTCGACGGCGCTTGGTGGGTTCAGGAGCGATAGCAGCCTCGGCCTCGGCTTGATGATCCAGCACTTCATAAACAAGATCATCATGATCAATCGAATCAACACGTTTGATTCCCATAGACTTAGCGAGCCCACGCAGTTGCTCGTCGCCCATCTCATTAAGCTGATTGATATTGTACATAATTCTTCAATAATATTCTAGGCTGGTATGCTGGCTATCCTATGCCACTTGTGTCACACCAGACGTGCACTCTCGCGCACGCATATCCCAATTTTGTTTTTGATTTGTTCAGTATGCTTGTGTCTTCAATTCTTTATTCCTATAAGTCCCTATCTTTATCAGGAGTATTGTCGTGTTCTATTTCACGAGAAATAAAAGGATATGGAAAATGAGGGAATATGGAATTGGAGGATTTTCTTGATTAGTTCACGCCCTCTGGGCGCTTTTGCGTGGCAAAATTAGTGATTTTTGATAACTTGAGCAAAAAAAGCGCGAAAAAAGCAGTAATTTTGCGACCAGAGAAGTTAAAAAATGGAAATCAACCGCCAAAAAATAGCCGAACATGTGAATTTGCCTGTCATGAAGCTGGTAGGTGAAGTCGCTGATGAACTGCACCGTGAGTGTTACGTCGTGGGGGGATATGTCAGGGACATATTCCTTGAACGTCCTTGCAATGACATGGACTTTGTGACCGTCGGTTCAGGGATTGAAGTGGCAAGAGCCGTCGCACAACGCATTGGCAAATGCGCCCACTTGGCGGTATTCAAGACATACGGCACGGCACAGGTCAAGACCCGTCAATGGGAACTTGAATTTGTAGGAGCGCGCCGTGAGTCCTATCACCGTGAAAGTCGCAACCCCATTGTGGAGGACGGCACCCTCGATGATGACCAGAAGCGCCGCGACTTCACCATCAACGCAATGGCCATCTGCCTGAACAAGGAACGTTATGGTGAGTTGCTCGATCCGTTTGACGGTATCGGTGACATGGAACGCCGCATCATCCGCACCCCACTCGACCCGGACATCACCTTCAGCGACGACCCGTTGAGGATGATGCGCGCAGTGCGTTTTGCCACCCAACTGAGTTTTGACATCTATCCCGAGACATTCAATGCCATCCGCCGCAACGCCAAGCGCATCAACATCATCACCCGTGAACGCATTGCCGAGGAGCTGATGAAGATCATGCGCAGTCCGCAGCCTTCACAAGGATGGATTCTATTGGATCAAAGCGGATTGCTGCCGCTTATCTTCCCCGAATTGGCGGCGCTTAAGGGTGTCGAAACGGTCAATGGCCGAGGCCACAAGGACAACTTCATGCACACCATGCAGGTGCTTGACAATGTAGCCGCTTCCAGTGATGACGTGTGGCTGCGCTGGGCGGCACTGTTGCATGATGTGGGCAAGGCGCGCACTAAGCGCTGGGATCCGCAACTGGGATGGACATTCCACAACCACAACTTCATCGGCGAAAAGATGGTGCCCAAGATTTTTGCTAAAATGCGTCTGCCACTCAACGACCACATGAAATATGTGAAAAAGCTCGTCGGGTTGCACATGCGACCTATCGCCCTGGTCGAGGACGAAGTGACCGACAGTGCGGTACGCCGCTTGCTGTTTGATGCGGGCGATGATATCGACGACCTGATGACCCTGTGCAAAGCAGACATCACCAGCAAGAACCAGAACAAGGTGCAACGTTTCCGCGAGAACTTCGACCTGGTAAAACAGAAGCTGGTTGACATTGAGGAAAAAGACCGCGTGCGTAACTTCCAGCCACCCGTCGATGGAGAGGAAATCATGACGACCTTCGGGCTGGCGCCCTCACGCCCTGTCGGCTACATCAAGGATGCCATCAAGGACGCTATTCTTGACGGTGTTATCACTAACGACTATGCATCTGCCTATCGGCTCATGCTTGACAAGGCTGCTGAATTAGGCATTGAGCCTGTTCATAAGGGAGACTTGTGCCACACGATGATGCCAACGCCTGTGGGTGATATCACCATCGCTGCCGATGATGAGGGTATCGTCATGATTGGTTGGGGAAAAGAGGATATAGACGACAAAGCCAGGCAAATGGGTTTACGACCTGTTCAAGTGCTCACTCCCCTACTCGCCCAAGCCGCCATCCAGTTGAACGAGTACTTTGCCGGCATGCGCCGTGAGTTCTCGCTACCGCTCCATCTACAAGGCACAGAGTTCCAGATGAAGGCATGGGATGAATTGCAACGGACTCCTTACGGCGAGACCATCTCCTACGGTGAGCAGGCCACCCGTTTGGGTAATCCTAAAGGCTCACGCGCCGTAGCCCAGGCCAACCACAATAACCATATCGCCATCGTTATCCCCTGCCACCGCGTCATCAACGCCGACGGCACCCTTGGCGGCTATGCCTCAGGGACCGACAAGAAGAAATACCTCTTGACATTAGAGCAAGAACACAAAGCATAAAACCCATCAAAAGACAATGAAAACCGCCTCAATAACTGAAGGCGGTTTTCATTTTATATTTCTATAAGACATTTACTTCGTGGTATCACCTTTAGGATTGACGCGAAAGGTGACAAAGCGGTTGTAGGCATAATTGGCAAGAGTGTACACAACCATGGCGAGTACCATGACGATGTTCTGGCCAGCCTTCTGCATGGGGAAGAAGGGAATGATGTCATCGGGGAGGTTCTTCCAGCCGAAACCTTCGAGGAGAATAGCGCTGACAGCCAACTGCAAGGCGAGGCAAATGAGGAAGCCGCACACGAACAGCAGCAGCTCTCGCTTGAAGTTGTCCTTGCTCTTGAATACCCAATTGCGGTTCCACAAAAAACTGTTGATCACACCAAGGACATATCCAGTGACATTAGAAATACCGTAGGACAAGTCCAACTTAGTGTTAAGCAGATAGAAAGTAACCATGGTGATGAGCGTGTTGAGCACGCCTATCACTCCATACTTGAGCAGTTGAATGCCCGTCTCGCGGGCCTCGGCTTTATCTATCTTCATGATAACAGTTTTAACTCGGCAAATTTAGGTAATTTTAACGAATTGACAAAATTATTTTTTGCTTTTAACTGTTAGACGTTAACTATTAGCAGGTATCCGTCTGATAATCATCACAATGGGCTTACAATGATGCCCACATCAACGAGTCCTCGCAACGTGTCGCAACCTTGCATGGTCTGCCAAACAACTACCGAACTCGCATCTCCAGGGTCAATGACGTGAGCAATGGTCACCTCGTCCTGGTAGAGTGTGCCAAATCCACCACCCGTCCAGTTGCCGTATTCATCAGCAAGTGTCATGTCCACAGTGTTGCGGTTGACAACCGAATCCACATCAATGATATCCACCACCAGCGAGAGGTTGCGATAACGATAGGTATTATCATGCCTAATGGCTAACTTGATGTCGTAGGTCGCAGCTGAGTCGTCATACTCAGGCATGAAGGTCAATGGCAATGTGCGCTGCCAACCAGTGGTAGGCAGATGCAAAAAACGGGCATGAGACATTACGGGTTTGCGCTGACAAGAGAGCATGATGAGCACTGCGGCGGCAACGAACACAGTCATTGCCACCGCTTGAGCTATCAAGAGCCGCATCTTGCGGCTACTCATTGGCGTTATTGTCTTGTTTGCCTTGAGCATTATTGGAATTGGAAGAAGGATTACCCTCGGTGGTTGCCTGTCGAGGTCTGAACGTCTTGACGGGTCGCGGCTGCTTATCCTGGCGACGTGGTTTGTCACCACGCGACTGATGCTCGCCACCAAACTGCTGCTGGCCGTCTTGGGGTTGACGTTTAGGCTTTCCTTGACGGGGTTTGTTGCGTTCGGGTTTGGAGGAACCATTGCCTTCCTCGACCTTATCTGCGGGGAGCGCATCTTTATTGGCCGAGGCATCGGCAGCGGATTTATCTCCACCACTCGATTTTTTCTTCTTTTTCTTCTTTTTATTGTCAAAGCGGCTGATGCTCTCTTGGGTCAAGAGGTCACCGAACGGAGATGCCGTTTTCTTGTTATCGTCGGGCTTAAGGCTGTCAGGCTTCACACCATTCTTGTTCAAGGCTATCACCTCAAACGCCTGCGCCGCTGTCAAGGTCACCGTGTTAACAGGCGCATTGCGCTCGGTGGAATAAGTGATTTCGCGCTTGAGGGCATCAGCTTTGAAATAGTAATATGTGGCATCCTTAGTCTCCAAATGAATATCCTTAGCTGGAAGCTGACGAATGGCTTCGACATAAGTATTCACCTCAAAGTTGATGCAGCACTTGAGCTTAGCGCACTGTCCTGCCAAGTTCTGGGGATTGAGAGAAATGTCCTGGAAACGTGCAGCACTGGTAGCCACCGACACAAAACTCGACATCCACGTGGCACAGCACAATGGTCTGCCACAAGGACCGATACCACCGATGCGGCCAGCCTCCTGCCGGGCTCCAATCTGCTTCATCTCGACACGGATCCTAAACACCTCGGCCAACACCTTGATGAGCTGGCGGAAGTCCACTCGCTCGTCAGCAATGTAGTAGAATATGGCCTTGTTGCCATCTCCCTGATACTCCACATCACCGATTTTCATCTTCAGTCCCAAATCCACCGCGATTTTGCGCGAGCGGATCATCGTGTCCTCCTCACGGGCCTTAGCCTGCTCGTAGCGTTCCATATCAGCCGGCTTGGCTTTACGGAAGACACGCAGTATCTCGGCATCCTTGCGCAGGTTCACACGCTTCATCTGGTTCTTGACCAGGCGTCCCATGAGTCCCACACGACCGATGTCATGCCCGGGATTGGCCTCGACAGCCACCCAATCGCCACGCTTGAGGGGTAAGTGGGTGCTGTTACGGTAAAAGCCGCGGCGAGTGTTCTTGAAGAGCACCTCTACAATCTCGTAGTCATTGTCTGGCACATCTTCAAGCCAGTTGGTACTCGTGAGGTTACAGCGGCCGATATCGTCATCACAGCATCCGCCACTGCAAGCCCCCGCGCTACATCTCACGCAGGAGTCAGCATCCTCGGACACAGTCAATGGAATATTCTTGTTCTCGTCCATCATTGTGGTACGCGCCATTATTTAGCGTAGCTCACGGCACGCGTCTCGCGGATGACGGTGATGCGCACCTGACCAGGATAAGTCATCTCGTCCTGAATCTTCTGAGCAATCTCGGTGGACAGTTTTTCGGTCTCGGCATCGCTAATCTTGTCAGCACCGACAATCACACGCAGTTCACGTCCAGCCTGAATAGCATAAGTCTTTATCACACCAGGATAGGACAAAGCCAAGTGCTCCAGATCATTAAGGCGCTTGATGTAGGCCTCGACAATCTCACGGCGAGCACCAGGACGGGCACCACTGATGGCATCGCACACCTGAACGATGGGGGCATAGAGGCTGGTGGCCTCTTCCTCATCGTGGTGGGCACCGATGGCGTTGCAGATGTCGGGTTTCTCCTTATATTTCTCGGCCAACTTCATACCAAGCTGTGCGTGCGGCAGTTCGGGCTCATCATCGGGCACCTTGCCGATATCATGCAACAGACCGGCACGGCGGGCCTTCTTGGGGTTCAAGCCCAGCTCGCTAGCCATGATGGCGCACAGGTTGGCGGTTTCACGTGAATGCTGCAACAGGTTCTGGCCATAGCTGGAACGGTATTTCATCTTACCGATCAGGCGGATCAGCTCGGGATGCAGACCATGGATACCCATATCAATGGCTGTGCGCTTACCAGTCTCGATCACCTCTTCCTCGACCTGACGGCGCACCTTGGCAACCACCTCCTCGATGCGGGCAGGATGGATGCGGCCATCGCTTACCAGCTGATGCAGAGCCAGACGGGCAATCTCACGGCGCACAGGGTCAAAGCCCGACAGCACGATAGCCTCGGGGGTATCATCCACCACGATTTCGACGCCAGTGGCAGCCTCCAGGGCACGGATGTTGCGGCCTTCACGGCCGATGATGCGTCCCTTGATCTCGTCATTATCAATATGGAACACCGTCACAGCGTTCTCGACAGCAGTTTCGGTGGCTACACGTTGAATCGTCTCGATGATGATGCGTTTGGCCTCCTTGTTGGCAGTCATCTTGGCATCGTCCATGATGTCATTGATATAGCTTGCGGCGCTGGTCTTGGCCTCATCTTTCAGTGACTCGATAAGCTTTTCCTTGGCCTCCTCGGCAGACAGGCCGCTCACGTGCTCAAGCGTGTCACGTACGGTCTTTTCCAACTTGTCCACCTCTTTCTTGCGATCCTCAAGCAGAGCCATCTGGTTGTCCACATTCATCTTGAGGGTCTCGACGCTGGCCTTGAGGTTGTCCACCTCATTGCTCCGGCGCTTGAGCTCACCCTGCTGCTGATTGAGGGTGATTTCACGCTGCTTGAGCTTGGCTTCGTTGGTCTGCACCTTGGTCAGACGAGCATTAGCTTCTTTCTCGGCCTCACTCTTGATTGTCATACCGGCTTCTTTGCCCTTCATTACCTCGTTGTTCTTGAGGACTTCGGCCTCAAGACGGGCTTTCTCGATGATCTCGTTGGCACGGGATTTTGCGCTAGTGCGTGATATGTACAGCGCAATCCCAATACCAATTGCCATCGCCAGGATGGCTACGATAACAGTTACTATTATATTCATTTTTGTCTATAAAATAATAAAAAATAGCGCCACCTTAACATGAAACCAAACACGCTGATTATCAAGCGCGTCAGATATCATTCCTAAAGTGGTGCAGGAACCTAATTTCTACTTATAATCTACTTCTCTTTATCCAGCAGGATATTGAGTTGTTGGTCTAAATCAGTCAGGAAATCATTGACCTGGCGGTTCTCGCCATAGGCCTCCAAATAGAGACGTGCAAACTGGAAAGCAACCCTTGCCAACACATCGTTGGATGTATCGTTGAAGCGTTTAGTCCACTTGTTCCACAGCGTGTTAACAAGTTCTTCGGCCTTGCGGTAGGTCTCCTCCTCGCCCGGATTGATGCTCAGGGCACTGGGGTTAGCGTCGGCAAGTTGAATCCATATTTTAACTTTATTATTGTCGGCCATAACGGTAGAGAGTCGTGTCAAGCGTTCAATTGTTTGATGCACCGGTCAATATCCCGCACCATCTTGGCGACCTGCTTCTTGTAGCCTGCAACCACCTCAGGGTTGGCAGGAACAGAATGAGCGACCCGCAGGAACTCGTTATCGATGCGCAGCTGGCTCACTTCTTTCTCCAGCTTGGCAATTTCCAATTCCTTGCACTCGATGTCGCGCTTCAATTCTTTGTTCTCGGTCTGGAGCGCAAGATAACGCTTGCGCAAGATTGCCAACTTGCGCGCCACGGTTTTCAGCTTATCTTTCAACTCCATAGAAGCCATAATCACCAATTTTCTGCAAAATTACTATTATTTTTGAATTTCTTGAACATATTGGGGAAATTATTTTCCGATTTTGGCCCGAAAACATTGATTTTGCCGACATTTCACCCATGTTGACCCGTCAAGCGATCCGTCAAGCGGAAAACTTTTTTCCAAAAAATCACAAGAAAAAGTTTGCCAGTTCGGAAAATGGTATTACCTTTGCATCCGCAAATCGGGGCATTAGCTCATCTGGTAGAGCGCAACACTGGCAGTGTTGAGGTAAGCGGTTCGAGTCCGCTATGCTCCACGAAAGCTTAAAAAGTGACTGAAAATTCAGTCACTTTTTTTTATGAATTTTGATCACCATGGTAAAAACACATGAATGATCAATACTGTCAATAAATATATTTGCGTTTTCAGTCCAAGATTAGCCCATTTTGGCAATTTTCTATAGCATAAATTAATGAGGGATTAATTAATGGGGTTCTTGACAGGTTATTTAGCGCTCAACAATATGTCGATAAGAACCGTCACATCGCCGATGGAGATACTGCCATCATTATTCACATCCGAATTAACGGGGTAGCCGGTAGCAGCTCCCAACAACATGTCGATGAGAGTTGCCACGTCGCTGATGCTGATGTAGCCGTCACCGTTGACATCGCCGGGCATCCTCTCATAGGTGTAACCAAGTTCGGTAACGGGGAGCTCCACGTTGGTTCCGCAACCCAGCGTGGCGGTTGCATCAGGGAAGTCCCAACCCATGGAATAATCCACAAAGCTGGTCCAGTTGTTGGTGTAGGTCATCGCCTTGCCACGTATTCCCGAAGTGTAGAAGGGTGCGTAGTCACTGCCCATGGTGCAGTTATCGTCATCCTCAGCATCTAAAACGATGGTCACAAGCAGACTTTTGCCTAGAGTGAAGTCGAACGGTTCCTCCATTTCCAATGCGAGAACCTGGTCCTCGCCATAACATTCCAGCAAGTCAATGTCATATCGTCCCTCAGCGACCAGTTCGCCAAAGTCGAAGAACTGTTTAATGCCATCTTCGCTGGTAGCAAACTCGGTGGCATCAATTTCCTGAAGATAAACCTTCGCATTGCGGACTATCTCTTCATAAGATTCACTATAGAACTTGAAGTTCAAGTACTTGATCTTCAAGCCCTCCCGGCCTTCCATGCCAGTCAGCAGATCGGGCGTGTAAAGCATCTGAGCACCGGTGTGAGCGATATAGAAGTTGGTCGGTGCCATATCAAAGTAAGAACCGTTGTATATTTCGGTGGCGTTGTAATAGTCTCCCACCTCAATCCAACCAAGAAACTGGGCCTGGGCCGTCATCGTCATTGCAGCAGCGATGGCCGCGAAAAACATGTAATACTTTTTCATCGCTTAAATCCATTAATAGTTAATATGAGTACATTCTTAAAGATTAATATTTCCCATTATTTATAATGAGAGCAATAATGATGATGCAAAAATAGTCAAATTTTGTCTATTTTTAAAAAGAATGTGCAATTAATTATTGCGTTTTTCTTCATTTAGTGATCAGCCAATAGGCGTTCTCCTTGAGTTTGTTCATGAGGGCCGGAGACAGCGAAGAGTGGGTGTTGATCCATGACTGGACGATTTCTTTGGCTTCGGAGCTGTGGTGACCGTCGAGGAGGCTGGAGAGCCAATAGCCGGGGAAGAAGATGTCTCCCGTGCGTTGGATTTCCTCCAGGGCGTCGAGTCCAGGGGCCAAATAGCGGTTGCTGTAGGGCTCGCGCGTGGGGTCATTGAGCAAGGCGAGCATCGTGCGTGCCCAAGGTTCAACACGGCGATTCTCGGCCTTGAGCAGTCCTTCAAACAGTTGCTGCTGCACCTGTTCATCAGGGTTGCAGGCGCGTGAAATGAAGTCAAACTCGTTGCGTTCGTCATCGGTCTTGAGGCGTTCACGCTGAGTGGCCAGAATCACATCCCACTGGCCGGGGCGCATGATGGCCAAATGATAGGCCATGCGCATATAGTCTCGCTGCCCAAGCAACGAACTGCTTTGATTCTTCCAGATGTCATAGAGGGCGTCAACAACATCGGGCGAAATGGCCTGGAGCGAAAGCAGGCGCAACAAAGACTGTCGAACCGACTGCAAGCTATGGCTCTGCGCCATATCGAAGAGTTGACCCTCAGCCACAAGACGCTGCGAACCATCAAGACGCGAGAGCAGCGTGCCAAGGAAACCGCTAGTTGTTGAGGCAATGAGCTCGTTCGGCTCATGGGAGAGGAACTTAATCAGGATATCAAAGAGTTGCCCTGCCGATAAGTTGCCCAAATGGAAATTCTCGTAGAGGTTCAACACCGCGGCATAACGGTTCATGTCATTGGGCATAGTCCTCCAGGCATCTGCCAGCAGTTGTATCGCTTGACCATCAATGACAAAACGTCCGTAACCCTCGCCATCGGAATTCAAAATGGGAGTCGAGCCATCAGGAATTGTCGTCATGATGCGGTCACGATCCATATAGACGGACTGGTTGACGTCGATGCCCAATGAAGGTGAAGCACATGCCACATCAAAGCCCTGCTTCCACACGAGGCCACGTCCCCAAGGATCTTGCTGGACAATTTCCCAGTATCCCTCATCGCTCGTATCGCACTTGATGACTGGCATACCTTTCTGCTTGACCCAGACGTCGCTGAACGAGCGGGCACTATGGCCTGGCTCAAACTTGTCCAGTTCGATTATCAAGTCGTCCCAAGTGGCGTTATCGTAGGCATATTTTCGCAAATAGCTGCGTAATCCCAGGCGCAGGGCGTCGGCACCTTTTTCCTGTTCCAGTTTGCGCATCATGATGGGTGCCTTGTGATAGATGATGTTGCCGTAGAGCAAGCCTGCCTGATTGAGGTTGTCGAGCGGCTGCTGTATGGGGTGTGTGCCTTGGGTGCGGTCAGTACTCATCGCCACAGGGTAATGGGTTTTGATAAAGGCGAGGTCATGATTCACACCGGGGAACATCTCGCGGGAAATTTTGTCGGCCATGAAGTTGGCAAATACCTCCTTGGTCCACACGTCGTCAAACCATTTCATCGTCACCAAGTCGCCAAACCACATGTGTGCCGTCTCGTGGGCGATAAGGTTGAGGCGGGACATCCGTTCGTCGGCCGAAGGATTTGGACCAAGGAACATGCGCTGATCGGTGAACTGGATGCAACCAGGGTGCTCCATGCCACCAAACTGATAGCCCGGCAAAATTACGAAACCGTATTTCTCGAAGGGGTAATCCAGCCCAGTGTAACGCTCCATCCATTGCAGCGAAAGCGCCACCTGGTCAAATATGGCGGGCAACTGTGCCACCTTGTTGGGGTCGGTCTCACGATACAGGGCGGTGAGTTCCCGACCATCCCTGATGGCAGGTTGCACCTGGAACTTGCCCGCTGTAAACGAGAACAGATAGGTGGGGATGGGACGCTCGGTTTCGTTGCTCAGGCTCACCCACCCTTCAGGCAGTTCCAGCTCCACGCTGAAAAGCGCCTTGAGGTCAGGCTGGTCGAAACATGGGAAAACGCTGCGGGCATGGTCAGGAACAAACAGGGTATATAAGTAATCCTCATGACGGTTCAAAGCCTTGTCTCCACTGCATCCTCCTATCAAGAGTTTATTGTCGCCTATATTCAAATAACGGTTAGGGATGATGATATGCTCGTTGCGGAACTCAGCATTCACCGCTTTGCCGTTGACCATGATTATTTCATCCAATTGTCTGGCATCGCCTTGAAAGTCGATCTGCAGGTCCTCATGTCCCAACCATTTGAAACGCAGGGTCTCGAAAAACGTCACAGGCTTGGAAATATCATCAGGTACCGAGAACGAGAGCGAATAACTGATATCCCTAAGGTTGTCGGCGCGGTATATCGCCAATTGCCTCGAGACACCATTTTCAATATTCACGGCCTGTAACGGTAAGACCAAAAACGCCGACGCAAGCAGTAATACGGCATTCAGAAGAATCAATTTCAGTTTCATGGCGCAAAATTACACACAAATGTGGAGAGATTTAGTTATTTACAGATAAAAACAAGTTTTTTTCATCGCCTATGCGTTATTTTTTGTAAGTTTGCACATTAGAAAGTAAAGAATTGAACTTGATATGGCCGATCGTAAAATCCCACACCCCTTAGTTGCCGCGATACCCGTAGTGGTGTTGATCGGGTTGCTGATTATTGTTATCACCTTGTTTGGCAGCGAGTCACTGAGTGGCGGCAGCCAAATTGCCCTGTTGCTGGGGCTGGCGGTGTGTGTGACCATATCCATGGTGTTTTATCACATCCCATGGAAGACCTTCGAGGACCACATGTGCAAGACCATCGGCAACATCGCCGTCACGTTGCTCATTCTGTTGACGGTAGGTATGCTTTCAGGCTCATGGATGATCAGCGGTGTGGTGCCCACCCTCATTTACTACGGTGTTCAGATTCTGTCACCCCAGTTCTTCCTAGTGAGCGCCTGCATCATCTGCGCGCTTGTGTCACTGCTGTCGGGCAGCTCGTGGACAACGGTCGCCACCATCGGTGTGGCACTGCTGGGCATCGGTCACGCATTGGGCATTAACGAGGCTTGGACGGCTGGTGCTATCATCTCGGGCGCCTACTTTGGTGACAAAATGTCACCTTTGAGCGACACCACCATCCTGGCCTCATCATCGGTAGGAGTGGATATTTTTGAGCATATCCGATACATGGTCATCACCACTACCCCATCAATACTTATCACGCTGGTCATCTTCTTTGTAGCAGGTCTGGGACACGGCAACGAGGGGGCGCTACATGTAGAGCAATACACAAGTGGACTTGCCTCAACCTTCAACATCAGCGCTTGGACACTGCTGGTGCCTATTATTACGGGCGTGCTGATCGCCAAGAAAGTGCCGTCATTGATTGTGCTGTTTGCTTCCTCAATTATGGCAGGTATTACCGCATTGATCCTGCAACCCCACATTCTCACCCAAATCGCCAACGACGCATCGCTTTCGACGGCAGCAGCGTTGGCCAAGGGGTTGACTATCACCTATTATGGTTCAACTGCAATCGAGACCGGATTTGATGCCCTGAATGAGCTAGTGTCAACGGGAGGTATGGCAGGCATGTTGAATACCATCTGGCTCATCATCTGCGCCATGTGCTATGGGGCCGCCATGGTGGCCAGCGGCATGATAGAGAGCATTACCAAGGTGATTATCAGCTTTGTGAGAACTAGATTCAGTTTGGTAACCTCGACCGTGGGTACAGGCATTTTCCTTAACCTGACAACAGGCGACCAATTCATCAGCATCGTGTTGACTGCTGACATATTCCGTAACGTTTACAAGGAAGAAGGCTATGAGGCAAGGTTGCTGAGCCGTACCTGTGAAGATGCCGCTACCGTGACCTCGGTGCTGGTGCCCTGGAACACGTGCGGCATGACGCAGGCAACGGTGTTGGGAGTCCCTACCCTCACCTATCTGCCCTACTGTTTCTTTAATTTAATCAGTCCCTTAATGACCATGCTGATCGCCGCCCTCGGCTGGAAAATCAAGCGAGTCAGGCATTAGGCGTTAGATTTTAGGTGGCGGATGCCCCTTTAAACTCTAAACTCTAACCTTTAGCTCGACAAAGTTTGTAGCATGAGTCGCAACGCAGTTGCGGTGTGCGAAAAACAAACCTTTGTCAAACTACTTGCGCAGCAAGTATATTACAGGGCGAGGCGGAGGCCCATTCCTCGGCCGGCCTCGGGGTTGTCGTTGAAGTAGCGCCAGACACAGCACTCGCTGGCGTCGTTGCCGTAACCACCACCACGGTTTACACGCTTGCCGTTGAATTGTTCACCGACGGGGTTGACCAGAGGGGGTGTTGTCTCATCTACACCAGGCCAGTACCAGAACCAGTCGACACACCACTCAGGCACACTACCGCTCATGTCGTAAAGTCCCAACTCATTGGGTTCCTTGGTGCCCACGTCATGGTACTCAATATCACTATTTCCGTTATACCATGCCACATCTTCGATGTTGTTGCTGCCAGCGAAGACATAACCCTGGCTCTTAACTCCACCACGTGCCGCAAATTCCCATTCGGCATCGGTCGGCAAGCGGAATTCCAGGCCTGTCATTTTATTCAGTTTCTCAATAAATACCTGGCACTGGGACCAGCTCGCATTGTCATAAGGGAATAGTCCGCCATCGTTGACAACGCTGTCGGCCATCACTGCATACCATAAATCATTGGTCACCTCATACATCCCGATGTAGAAGTCCGAAACGGTCACATTATGAGCGCGTGGCACACCCGTGCGGACATCACCTTCCACAAACTGAT
Source organism: uncultured Prevotellaceae bacterium (assembly GCA_947306175.1). Taxonomy (GTDB): domain Bacteria; phylum Bacteroidota; class Bacteroidia; order Bacteroidales; family Muribaculaceae; genus Sodaliphilus. The sequence continues at coordinate 31,280 of CAMZFV010000001.1, read as the reverse complement.
TCACATTGTCGGGTATCTTGTAGCGCATATAGGTTCCACCCTCGACGTAAACCATTGTGAACGAGACACCTTTCACCGTGATGGTTTTAAGCTTAGTGGTTTCAATTTCTTCCTGAGGTGACTCATTAACAGTCCGGGGTGCGGAAATAGGCTCAGGAGACGTGGTTAGCTCTTGTGGCTCAACAATAGGTTGTTGCTCCTCAATGACAGATTCCTCATCCTCGTCAGATTCCTCGGTAGCGGGCAGAGGACTTAGTGGTTCATCTTCAGTGAGTTGAGATTCAATTTGAGGCTTAGATGTCGTTTTAGCATTTTGGGAAACGAGATGCCTGTCATCATCCAGATCGTCGATCAGCAACGGAAGCGCCGTTTCTACCAGGACAAAATCAAACTCCATACCATCACGATTCACTTCAATCACGGTATCACAAGGCTCATAGCCATCGGCCTCGACAGAAATCTCATACTTTCCCGGTTCGAAGGAGATAGTGCTGTTGGGACCATCAATCGCCTCATAGCCATCGATGAACAAGGTCGCATTGTTTACACTACAGCGGAAAATCACATCAAACTCTTGATCATCCTCTTCGTTGTCCTTCTGACGATAAGAGTTGTCGTTACCCGGAAGCACAGTGCGTGCCCGTTGACCACGTGAGCCGAAATGTACGCGCCCACGATTAGGTTTACGAGGTTGCACCGTCTTCTTGGGTTCGGGCTTTTCCTTGGCAGGCTTAGGCGCCTCTGTCTTCGGCGCGTCTATCGTTCCACGTCTAATCTGCCCCGTTGCATGAGTTGCAGACAGGATTAGCATGAGAAAAAACGCTAACAATATGGTAAAGTACTTTTTCATTTTATAGTACGCATTATATAGACCTCCTTTATATCATTTTGCCATCTTTAACTAAATCGCCTGGTTTGCCATCCTTGTTGTACCACTGTCCATTGTAGGGGCGATATGCATCATCGAACGTTCCTTCAAAATATCGTCCATCTTTCAGCGTCATTCGTGCCGTTGTTATATAATTCTTCTTAAAGGTCCCCCGATAAGTGTCACCATTATTAACAAAATAGGTGATGTCGTCGCCCTCGACGTCGCCATTGACAAAGGTGCCGTTGACGCTGTCACCATTGGCAAACACAGCATAGCCTTTGCCATTGGGAGCACCAGTCTCGTTGACTTGTCCCGTGTACTTACATTCTCCCAATGTGATGGTCATGGACTGATTGGTAACCATCATGACAGAATCAACGACTTGTTCCTGCTGATCGGGCACAGCCTCATCGTCAGAGCCGCCGTTAAACAGGAAGAAAGCGCCAATAGCAATCAACAATCCCGCACAAGCCGCGATAATGATGGCCTTCTTGGTTTTCAGTACATTCTCGATTGAACTGTTAGAATCAGAGTCATCGATATTCACCACCTGATCCACCTGATTCTTACGCTCCACGGCACGGGTTTCAAGTATGGTTGAATCAGCATCCCCAAATTTACCCATCGCCGAAGCCTTCATGTAATCCAAAATCTCCTGAACAGACGTAGGACGCTCCTTGCGGTTGGTCTTCATCAACCACAGAACCAGGTCCCTCATCTTGTCGCTGACGCCTTTAGGGAACGGCAATGACAAGCGCTTGTTGGGCGTGTGGTCATCATTGATGTCACTCGGCATGGGCGGGCGCTCATTGGTCAGGATATTATAAATGGTGGCACCAAGGGCATAGAAATCGGTCCAAGGTCCCAATTTCTCATAACTCTTCTCCATCTGCTCAATGGGTGCATAACCATTGGTATAGGTCACCGAAGAGGTTGATAATGCGCCTCCGGTCTTGCTGTTGAACTGCTTGCTGGCACCGAAGTCGATCAATTTGACCGTGTTTTTGCTGTCAACCATTACATTGGCAGGTTTCAAGTCAAGGTGCCAAAGGCCTTGTGAATGGACCTCCTGCAAGGCTTCAAGCACTTGGATGAGAATATCGGTTGCCTCGCTCTCATTGACGGGTTGTCCCAAGCGTTTGAGTTTCTCCTTCAGGTTCTCGCCGTTGATATAATCCATCACATAATAGGCGGTACCGTTCTCATCAAAGAGGTCATACACCCTGACTATGTGAGAGTTATTGAGGATGCGCAAGCGGCGTGCCTCTTTCTTGAACTTCTCAAGCTGCTCAGTGAACTCGGTCACCTTCTCATTGTTGCTCACGCTCACAGCGGTATTGTTACCGTCGCGTTCGTTCACCCCCTTCATGAAAAACTCCTTGATGGCATATTTCTCATTGAAATTGATGTGTGTGGCCACATAGGTGTTGCCAAATCCACCACTTGACAAATAGCTCTCGATGCGATATGTTCCATGCAATACGGTGCCCACTTTGAGCATCGATTCCACGTTTATATTTTCCAGGTTGGACATATATTGTATCTTGATAGGGTTATCTAATAATATTATTCTTCAGGGTCATCAGAGTTGGATGATAACTCGTTCGGGTCATAGTGCGGAATGGGCTTGACTGGCTTCACTTCCTTCACCTCATTTTTCACCTCAACAGTTTGTTGGGCTTTGCCCTGATCATTCTTACCAGTGAAAGCATACAACGACAGCCATGCCGCAACTGCCACAATCACTGCAATCAGCACTGCCCACCACAACCAGGTTAAGGGCTTCTTCTTGTTAACGGGCCTACGCGGTGCGGTGGACAATACGGTGGCATCATCGTCAATGGGGTCATCGTCTTGAATCACCACCTTTTCACCCAGCGGTTTCAAATTCAAAGCATTGCAGCGCGCTGTGGTTTCCTCATTGACCATTCGGCGCTCATCATTGGGCTCGATGATCACATCCTGGACACGAATAAAGTAGGCACTACGGTTATCCTGGCTTCCAGAAGTGAGTTCAGCAAGTTTTTGCAACTTCTTCTTGTCACTGCCGCTGCCCGAGAACAACTTGAAGACGTCCTCATTGTCCATTCTCTCGAGCATGCCATCACTGCACATGTAGAAGACATCGTCGGGCTTGATATCAGTAATGTGAATGATGTCGGGCTTGACACGGTTATCCTCTCCCGGTTGCACAGCACGAGTGATCACATTCTTTTGTAGCGAGGTCCTCATTTCGCCGTAAGAGATCTCACCGCTCTGATACAGGTCAAACACAAGCGAATGGTCACGGCTCACATAAAGCAGTTTCTTTCCCGGCCTGAGATGATAGATTCGGCTATCACCGATATGAGCCGCCGTCACTCCACCACGATGGAAAAACAACAACGTGAGCGTGGTGCCCATCTTCTTGAAATTCCCGTTATCTTTTGCGTCAAGCTTGGCATAGGCATAGGCGATGGCATCGTTGAGCACCTTGTCAGGCAGGATTTCCTCTCCCGAGGCATGAATCTGGAAGTATTCAGCCAGAGCCATCGCAAATGTCTGGCTTGCCACCTCGCCATTCTCATGCCCGCCCATGCCATCGCAGACAATGAACAGACGGTCACTTGATGTGGCCCTGCCCAGCAGAGGATAAATGAAATCCTCCTGGTTGTCGCGATTGCCTTGCTCTTGAATCGCAAACGGCGTATATATCTTAATTCTCATAAAATCAGATTATTATTTGATTTGAATGGTCATGACGGTGTTACCCATCTTCACCGTATCACCATCATGAAGCACGATGGCATCGCCTTGCACCAGCAAGTATTCATTCACTTGAGTAGTATTCTTGTTCTTGAGGTTGCAGATATCCACCTTGATTCCTCCGTCGGCCAGTCGTCTGACATTCAACAAAGCATGTTCACGACTCATGTACAGGTCCTGCGAGTCGATCTGGATGTCAGCGGTCGATGAGAGCGCCTGCCGGCCGATGCTGTAGCTGCCGATTGGTAAATCATACTCCTTGCCCTCACAGATGAGGCGGCATGACTGGTGCATGTCCGATGAGGCCAATTGGGTAGATTGGGCTTCACCTTTACCATCCATCAGGGTCACGCCGTCTTCGGCCTTTTCCCTCAACTTGAAGAATGGAACCAGGATGTGCTTGCCACACTTGGGGCAGGCAAAGCGTTTCACAGGCTCATTCTTGGTGTTAGTCACTTTCAAGACTACCCCACAGCTTGGACACTTGATATTAATCGTTTGAGGTGCCATCGTTATTTATCTTTTGTTCTTTAGTCTTTTTTGTCTTTTTCTTATCCCAGTTCACGATGGTGCTGTTGCCATCAAAACCACCCCACATAACGGGATGCTGCAACCCTTTGAAGAAATCGTCTTGATTGACTGATTCATGCACAAAATCATATAGCTCTCGGGCGGTGATTTTCTTGTCCTTGTTCATGTCGGCACCACCTCTGAGGGCTCGTTCCAGGTACATCGTGAACAGACTGTTGCTGTACATGGTTTCCCGAGACACTTCATTGGTGCGCGAAGACAAGAACAGAATCACATTGTCTTTCTTGCTGAACGCGTTTTGCCACACGGAGTCGCAGCGCATCTTTCCAGAGTAGCAGGCATCGGCAATCAGCATTTTGGTTTTGGCCTTGCAGCGTTTGAATTCTTCAACGATATCACCGTTGCTCAACACCCCGTCATAACACAACAAACCTTCCTCGGTACCATGGCCACTGAAGAAAAAGATGACCACATCGTCCTCCTTGGCAATATAGAAGCGGTACTTTATCGCACGCAGCACAGCCTCACAAGTCGCAGTGCTGTCGGTCAACAGCGATGTACTGAAACCATTAGCCGAGAACATCTTCATCATCACTCTTGCGTCGTTGGCACTCACCCTCAATGGCCTCACGCTATAGCGGCCCACCTTGGCAGGATAGGTATCCAAGCCGACACAAAGGGCATAGCTACGTGCCTGTACCCATTGTGGCAGTGACAGCAGCGCAATCAGCAATAATGAAAGGAAGGTTAGACGTCTCATACGTTTCTACAATGAAAAACTACAGGAATCAGAGTTGAGCAATAGCATCATCCATGTAGTCGGGCATATCGTCGGCAATGTCGGGATTGGGTGCGTGAACATCGTGATGGTCAGCGCCATGCTCTTGACTCATTGCAAAATCCTGGAGTTCGCCATAAGTGAACTGATTTCCATTACCCTGCTCAACAATCATGTCCACACTTGACAAATCACCCGAATCATCAATATCGATCACAGCAATGTCTGCCGTATTATCACCGTCCAGGTCAAGACCCCTCACCTGATGACCGTCAAACTCGCCATATCCTACAATGCGTACCGTGTTCTCTTCTGAAAGGAAGTTCTCAAATGGAGTGCCCCCTTCTGATGCCTTAACGGCTGCAGCTGACATAGCGAGATCATCGGCAGGCTTCAGGTCAAACATCTCGGAAAGGGCAAATGCATCATCAGCGACCTCATCTTCGGCGAGGGCAATATCCTCGATCACGGCATCGTCATTCTCGTCGGCAATCATGACATCATCAGCAATGTCGGCGAGGGCAATACCTTCTTCCCCTTCGACAATGGCAATGCCCTCCAAAGGCAGGGCATCGTCTTGTGCAAGTTCAACATCGGCCACCACATCCTGCTCTAGAGGCTCAATGTCGGCTGGTTCATTGACCATGTCGGTGGCAGCGATAGCAGCCATGTCCTCATTGATTTTAGCCATGACATCTTGGTCATCAGTCACATCATCCTGAGCGACATTATACTCGTTGACAGCATCATCGTCCACAAGATCCACGACGGGCGTGTCATCAGCGGGGACAGTGGTGATGCGTTGGGCAAGTTCTGCATCGGATACATGGCTAGCGTCCACCTCGGGGTGAACCTTCATCGCGAATTGTTCATGCTCTTCTTCGGACATGGCCTCCCACTCATCGGCAGTATAAGTGCTGAAGATCAGGCTGCGCCAATTAAACACGCCACCAGGCCCTACCTGTCCACGAGCCGAAGCAAAGGCGTCGCCAAACGGCAATCTGTCATCCACAATGGCAACTTGCAATTGCATCGACGTGTCGGTCTGCTGGTCAGTATCGACGGCATCGCTAACGACTTCTTCCTGCTCGACAGGCTGCGTTTCGACCTTTGCCATTGTATCGCCTGTTGGCACTACGTTGTCATCAGGAATATCCAGATCATCGTCTTGAGCGTTGGCCATCAAGATTGCCCCGGTTCCCAGCAAGACGCATGCTGATCCACCGATGGTGAGCGGTTTCCATGCTTTGACGACAAAGCCCATGGCGTCATTCCCGCTATTGTTAGCGTTCTGGGTCATATCGCTACCCATGTAGATTGTTTCTTCGTTATTCATAATCTTCAATTTTTTTAATGCAGTTACTGATTGTCTTAATACTGCAAAAATAAAATGCCTTCAACACTTAATCCAAACATTTCAGGTTATACTAAACGAAATGGTGGGATTAATGTATGAAATTATTTTTTGAACCTCGCTTTACAGCCAGGACAGAAAGAATTCTGATGTAATAAGTCAAAATCGATAAATCCCATAAAGCGTCCGCACTTGGGGCAAACATAGTCCCGCTGGAACTCTTTTTTGAGTTTTTCCTGTTTGTCGATTGAACGGTCGGTGGCTTGACGGTAAAAACCATAAGCCATAATGAGAAGGGCAATTGCAGTGAAAGCAATTGAATAGGGTCTGATGGACTCACTCAGTGCAATGAGCAATCCTCCGAGCATCGTCAAGAAAATGGGAATTCTCGCCAAGAGGTTGTTGGTCTGCTGCCGTTTCCTGATGGCTATCATGTTCCTGTTGTAATCGTCCCAGACAGATCTCAGCCCTTCGATATCCACGATATTGGGCTTCATCTGCTCCAATATCTCATCCAGCGGCAGGTCATAGCGGCTCTTGCCAAGCTGAACCTTGTCTTCCTTAGTGATGTGTTTGCTCTGGATCTCAATACCGTTGACCCATGTCACATTAGACGATTTGATGTTCCTGATGACAAACGTCGTGTCATCGATGGCCGTCAGTTGACAATGCTGGCGGCTGACATCACCGGGCACACTGGCAGCCTCTCCATACAGAGTCACCTGGGTACCATTCACAACCTTGAGCTTGGCCGTAGCGCCATCTCTCCCAATTATCAGTTCCATAAGACTAAATCTTGATTTGAACCATCATATCCTTCAGGTTTTTCAATGCATCCTTGGATATGTCCAGTTGATATGAGAAATTACAGAAGTCGGTGAGCACCAACTGCTTTTTCATGGGATTGATCTTATATACAAAATCAAGGTTCACGATATACTTCTTGCCGATGCGGGCGAAGAGGCTTTTCTTCTCTTTCAACCGCTGTGCCAGAACTTCTTCCATCTGGCCAAGGTTCATGCACACCGCACTCTTGAGTTTATTACTGTTCACGATATAGGTATAATTACCATCGGCTTCAAAATAGACGATATGCGACACGTCGATGCGCAACATCTCGTCCCGGGAATTGAATATTAAACGCTGTTGTTCCATTCCAGATCCAATTAATGATATACTTTGCGATTGAGCTGATCACAGCCAACCGCATCGGGTATTTTACTTTAATCCCGCAAATATAGTGATTTTTTATGAAATGACAAGAACAATTACCTGGGTTTTTGCTAAACTACTGCTTTTAAGCGCCATAACAAAGGAAAGCACACCCGAATGTCGCTATGAACTGAGGTTCTAACGACATAATACTAAAAATCCCCCGCCAGCACAATAGCCGACGGGGGATCCACTTTTGGAATTATGAAAACATATCTTTTCTCTTGGCTGTCTTAAATCTCTTGGTTGCCTGAGGGATTACATCATGCCGCCCATGCCGCCTCCCATACCGGGAGCGCCGCCTGCCATAGGAGGCTCAGGCTCTTTCTTCTCGGCGATGACACACTCGGTGGTCAGGAACATGCCGGCAATGCTGGCAGCGTTCTCCAGAGCGATGCGTGCTACCTTGGCGGGATCGATGACACCTGTCTCGAACAGGTTCTCGAATTTCTCGGTGCGGGCGTTGTAACCGAAGTCACCCTCGCCTTCCTTCACACGGTTAACCACAACGGCACCCTCCAGGCCGGCGTTAGCGACAATCTGACGCAGCGGCTCCTCGATGGCACGCTGAATGATGTGGATGCCGGTGGTCTCGTCATCGTTGTCACCCTTCATGCCCTCCAGGGCCTTGAGGCAACGGATGTAGGCAGTACCGCCACCAGGCACGATACCCTCGGCCACGGCTGCACGTGTGGCGCTCAGGGCGTCATCCACGCGGTCTTTCTTCTCCTTCATCTCAACCTCACTGGGAGCACCGATGTAAAGCACGGCGACACCACCCGACATCTTGGCAAGACGCTCCTGCAGTTTCTCCTTGTCGTAGGTCGATTTGGTGTTCTCGATCTGGACGCGGATCTGGGCGATGCGGTCGGCAATCATGTCCTTGTTGCCAGCGCCATTGACGATGGTGGTGTTCTCCTTGTCAACGGTCACCTTCTCGGCGGTACCCAGCATATCGAGGGTAGCCTTCTCAAGCGTCAGGCCGGTCTCCTCGCTGATGACGGTTCCACCCGTGAGGATAGCGATATCCTGCAGCATCTCCTTGCGGCGGTCGCCAAAGCCGGGAGCCTTCACGGCGCATACCTCGAGCGAGCCACGCAGGCGGTTCACTACCAGCGATGCCAGAGCCTCACCGTCAACGTCCTCGGCGATAATGAGCATGGGACGGTGAGCCTGCACTGCACCCTGCAACAGGGGCAACAGGTCTTTCAGACCCGAAATCTTCTTGTCAAAGATGAGGATGTAGGGGCGCTCCATCTCACATGCCATTTTGTCGGCATTGGTGACAAAATAGGGGGAGATGTAGCCACGGTCGAACTGCATACCCTCGACCACGTCAACGCGGGTCTCGGTGCCCTTAGCCTCCTCGACGGTGATAACACCGTCCTGTTTCACCTTCTTCATAGCCTCGGCAATGAGTTGGCCGATTGCATCATCGTTGTTGGCACTGATGCGGGCCACATTCTCGATCTTGCCGAAGTCGTCGCCCACTTCCTGAGCCTGGTCCTTAATGCCCTCGACAACGACCTTCACGGCCTTGTCGATACCGCGCTTCACGTCCATGGGATTAGCGCCGGCAGCGACGTTCTTCAGACCCTCGGTGATGATGGCCTGTGCCAGTACAGTTGCGGTAGTGGTGCCATCACCAGCATCATCATTGGTCTTGCTGGCCACCTCCTTGACGAGTTGTGCACCGATGTTCTGGAATTCATCCTCCAGTTCCACTTCACGGGCAACGGTCACACCGTCCTTGGTGATGTGGGGAGCACCATACTTCTTGTCGAGAATCACATTGCGGCCCTTGGGACCCAGGGTGACTTTCACGGCGTCGCTCAACTGGTCAACGCCCTTCTTCAGCTCTTCACGAGCCTTGATATCAAATTTGATTAACTTTGCCATATTATTTTTAGTTGTTAGTTTTAAGTTGTTAGTTTTAAGTACGATTACAATCGCCTGAAAACGCTTCTAAATCCCATAAAACTATTCCTCGACGATGGCCAGGATGTCGTTCTGGCGCATCATGAGCAGTTTCTCACCGTCGATTTCGATTTCATTGCCAGCGTACTTGCCATAAAGCACTGTGTCGCCGGGCTTGACGACCATTTCCTCGTCTTTAGTGCCATTGCCTGCTGCACGGACTTTACCCTTGAGAGGTTTTTCTTTAGCGCTGTCGGGGATAATGATGCCGCCAACAACTTCTTCTGCCTTTGCCGGTTCGATAAGAACGCGGTCATTTAATGGTTTAATAGTCATGATTTGGTTTAAATGATTTTGTTAGTTATTTAATTGAAGTTTTTGTCACGACCTGCTAACGTGCAACGAGTGTGCCAACGGCTAAAAAACAGCGCCAATGCGACAATTTGTCAGTCAACTGCCAATTCTCGATAAAAGCATTGCAGGAAAAGATACTACTGTGCTTTTTTGACACATGCTTGAATATGTAGCATATCTTTTAGAGCAATGGGGACATCACAAACCGAATGACAAAAAAGCATAAAAAATGTTTTACAATTCTATAATCCTGTTCAGAACGAGAAAAAATCACTAATTTTGCCGCTCATCCAGCGAAAACAAGTTATAATGATGATGAAATATTTATCTAGAATAGCATTTGCGGCGATAGTCATCCTGTTGTCCGCTTGCAGCGGTAGTGATACTACCTACCAGTACAAAACCCAGTATCTGCCCGTTCAGCTCGAGGGTAGTGAGAAGTGGAGCATCCTGGACGTGAATTCGGGCGAAGTGGTTGTCAAGGATGCCTTTGACGAGGCACCTTCACCTGTTGTGGCAGGGATGTTCTACGTGAGGAACAGCGAGGGCAGTTACGACATCTATGATGTGAACAATGCCGCCCAGCCAGTGGCAGGCCACTTCGGCAGTGTGACATCGTTCTGCGACGAAGGCGTGACGGTCGCCAGCAAGATTGGAGGCCCCCTGTGTGTGATCAACCACAAGGGTGAGATCGTCAAGCAGTTGCCTAAGGAAATATCCCAATGTTCCATGTTCTCACGCGGCATGGCCGCCTTCCAGAACGACAACGGGCTGTGGGGTTACATCAACACCAGTGGCGACACAATTGTTCCAGCCAATTATAGCAGCGCCAATCTGTTTCTCTATAACGACTATGCCCTGGTTATTGACGAGAACCAGCAAGGCGACAGCGTGGTTTCATTTTCCGTCATCGACAAGAACGGTAAAATCATGTTTACCGCCAGCAGCAATGAGTACCAGCCTGTGCAGCCCTACTACATCAACGGTGTGCTGCCCGCTGTGAAAGGTGACAGCCTGGTTTGCCTCAACGAGGACGGCAAGGAAGTGGCCAATCCCATCGATGATAAGGATAAGATCGAAAAAGGAGGATATGCCGACTTCTCACGCACCCCTTCGGGCGACTATATCGTCATCAAGGACAAGAAGACCGGAATGGTCGATAAAGACAACAAGGTGCTTATTCCCATTGAGCATGACAACCTCATCGACATCAATGGCGAACGCCTGATTGCTGTAGATGGTGACACCTACCATATTATTGACCGTAAGGGTCAACCCGTGGGTAATGTCAAGTTCAAGAATGCCCACGTGAGTGAGGACAATCCCTATGCCACCCGCGGCTTTATTGATACCGACCTGGCCGCCGCATCGCTGATGATGATGTTTGACGAGACTTCATGCTGTGGCGCCAACGCCAATACTACCCTGATGGACATGAACAGCATGGTAGGTACCGATGCCCGCCTGTATGCTGGCAGCAACACGCTTATCTTGCCCCAAGGTCCATATATCATCCAATATGTGTTTGACCGCGAAGTGGCTTCGGTCAACGCCGACAGCACTAACGCCGAGTTCAACTACGACGCCAAGGTGAAATGCGTTATCATGTCATTGAATGTAAACCACTGTCCCGCAAGCACTGAGCCTGCCATCGTTAATAAGGTGGAAAGCCGCTTAGGCACCAAGGGCTTTGTGTTTGCCCGAGACGGCATCTTCTGCAGCGACTACCTGACCGCATTGACACTGGGCTATGACAAGGGTGTGGTCAATGCCATATACTACATGCGCTTCAACGAATCGGTGCCTCAAGACAAGAACAAACGTTAACTCGCTGTGCCGTGGCAGGAGCCACTGCATAGATTAACCCTGACAGACAAAAACTGAACAATAAATATGTATTACGTACAGAAGACACTGGAAATCTCATCGGCCCACATGCTGTTTCTGGATCATAACAGCAAGTGCGAGAACCTGCATGGCCACAACTGGATTGTGAACGTGTATTGCAAGGCCAAGGAACTTGACGACAACGGTATGGTAACCGACTTCACCATTATTAAGGAGATGGTTCACGGCAAACTCGACCACCGCAATCTCAACGAGGTGCTCGACTTCAACCCTACTGCCGAGAACATCGCCCGCTGGATTGTCGATACCGTGCCCAACTGCTACCGCGCCGACGTGCGTGAGAGCGCCAACAATCTGGCCACCTACGTCAAGGACGAGGAGGATGCTCGCTGAGCGAGCAGGTTAGAGAGGCATCCGCCTACTAAAAATAAACTACTAATTACACTAATTTAACGAACTCTTACGGCTAAGCCAATAATTAGTTTAATTCGTGTAATTCGTAGTTTAACAACGGAAAACTGAGAGAGATGTGGAAGGTTAACGAAATCTTCTATTCCTTGCAGGGCGAGGGTTACAACACGGGAACTGCCAGCGTGTTCATCAGGCTGTGCGGATGTAATCTGCATTGCAACTTCTGCGATACACAGCACGAGGAAGGCACGATGATGTCGCTGCCCGAGATTGTCGAGCAGGTGATGCGCTATCCCAAGGCTCCGCTCATTGTGCTTACTGGCGGTGAGCCGTCCCTGTGGATTGACGAGGCATTTATCAACGGCCTCAAGCTGATGACAGGCAAGCGCATAGCTATCGAGACCAACGGAACCCATCCCCTGCCCCATGGCATCGACTGGGTAACCCTGTCACCCAAGAGCGGCATCGGCGATAGCGGCAATGCTCCCGTGGTGCTTACCCGCTGCGATGAATTAAAGGTCGTTTATCTCGGACAGGACCTTTCACAATACGACGGCATCCAAGCCGCCCACCGCTACCTGCAACCCTGCTGGATCGAAGACCCCGAAAAACGCCAATACAACCTCCAAGCCACCGTCCAGGCCGTACTCGACAACCCCGAGTGGCGATTATCCTTGCAAATCCACCGTTATTTAGGCATTAAGTAACACGACACTACTCACCAGCCTCACGCTAAGCCGCTAAGATTTTTTTACATCCGCATTCCTTTTTTTCAGACAACAGGGACAACTTCATTGACTAATGGGGACAACTTTTTTGTTGGCTCCAACTGTTGAAAAGCAATGGGGTGGTTTTAGGGCTGATTTTGTAACTTGTTGATTTTCAAGAGTTGTTTTGTCTTGTTCAAAACAAAGGGGGTGGTGCGCGATTGTTTTTTTATGTTAAAAGCATGTCAAAGACCTCCACTGCAAAGGTACAAAACACAGGGATGGTTACACTATGACAAAAAGTATTATTTAGGCGTTAGGCTATGGGCTCACGCTAAGACGCTAAGTTTTTTGGCATCCGCGCTCTGAGACGCAAGATTTTGCGTCTCTACATGAAATTACGGCCTAACGGCCAAGCATCAATGCGGCGGACTTGCTTGTGTTTTTAGTGTTGGGGCATGGTGGTGTGCAGGAAGTCGTCGAGGTCGTCGACATGGAGTTTTTTGGCGATTTGCAGTTTCTTGTTATAGACCGTGCCGACGTTTTTGTAACCCATGGTCACCATCACCACCGTGCGCGAGAATCCGCAACAATAGAGTGCCAGCATGTTCAGCTCGCTGTCGTTCAGCGTGCCGCCAGCCTCCTTTTGCGCCTTGACGAGCACGTTATCGTGCAGGTCATTGACCAGGGATTGCAGGTGAGACCAGTAGTTGCTGTCATCACCCATACCTCCCAAGGTCATCATTTCCCTGAACTTGGCGGCAAACTTGTCACTGTCAAGTTGGTAGGACCACGACATCAGCTGATGCACGGCATCAATCTGCTGGTTGATGATGGTACGCAGTTCGTCGATTTGGGGCTTATTGCCTTCATCGTTATGTTCACGGGTGTCAAGCTGTTTCTGCATCAGCTCCAGGCTCGCCAGCGAACCGCTGAGGTCTGCCTTCAGCATCTCGATCTCGCTCTGCCTCATCTTCAGTTGGTTGCGGTACCTCCACAACAGCAGGGCCAGCGCCAGCAAGCCCAATGCCAACAAGGCAGCCAGTAGCAAAGTCTCTTTAAACCGGGCTTCGCTCTTGACCCGGTTAAGCGTAGCCATCTGAACATCATATTTCTTCTCCACTTCCAGCAGGCGGTGGTTCAGGCTATTAATGGTGAGGGAGTCGGCAATGCCATGGGCCAGCTGCATATAGTCTTTCGACTTTTCTTCATTCTTACGGTATCGGTGTTCCAGCTCGGACAGCAGTTCAAAATAGACGATACTGTCCGTCGCGGTTTTGGCGACAGGGGCTTTGTCCAGATAATAAACCGCAGAGTCGGGTTGCCCCAGGAACAAGTAGGACGAAGCCAACCGATAATGGGCACGGGGATGGTCAATGATGGCCGGATTGGCCGAAACGGCTTGCAGTGCATATTTCTTGCTTAACCGGTAATTCTGTTCCCTTACCAGATAGTATTCTGACAGAATATATTGATTGGCAAAAATGTTATACAGGTCACCCTCCTCTTGAGCCAGTTTTATCGCTTTTTTCATACAGATCACAGCCGAATCATGCTTTTCATCAATATTGCGATAAATGCCGCCGATGCTTGATAGGCACACCTGCTCAAAATGTTTGTCCCCAAGGGCTTTGAACAATGGCAATGCCTCCTGGTATTTCTGCAGGGAGATGGCGCTGTTCCCTATCACCTGAGACTGGTAAAGCGTACCCAACCTCAGCTTGGCGTAGGCAATCATGGAAGTATCGGTGCTCAAGGGCAGACCTTCGGCTTGATGGTAGCTGTCAACCGCCTTTTCAAGGTTGCCCATGTCCTCATTGACACAGCCCTGTGCGACAAGCGCTTTCAGGTACTTCAAGTCATCACCCGAGTACCTGAAGTAGCTAACAGCCTCGTTAATGGCCGAGTCGGTGGTGCACGGGAGGTAGTTCTTGTATAACGCCATCGACAGCAGTACGGCATGATAGGCACGCTCCTCTTTGCTGAATTGCCCGGTGTTCATCTGCTGCAGCAAGGGCAAAGCGTCCCGTTCCTGTTGATGATAGACCATCAAGTCGATACGGGAAAGTTCCTGCATGGTGGCGGTGTTGTGACGGCAACCTGCCATCATGAGAGAAAAAGCGGCTGCTGAGAGCAGAATGATGATATTTTTAATGTGTATCATTTGAAGCGTTTTTTTGTCAAGTTCTCGTGAGATACTCCCCAAAAGCGGTGAATTTTTTGTGCAAAATTAACAATTTCGGCCCTAAGAATTACCACAATGAGAGCAAAATGAGATTTTTATTTTTTAGATGCTTAATTTCCAGCCATTTACATTTTTGAAAATGAGGTGCGAATGTGCCCTATTTTTTGCCGATTTAACATTTATCTATATTAACTTTGCAAATGAAAAATCAACACTAAACAAGATACATTATGAAAACAACAAAAACACTGATGACATTGCTGCTGGCACTCCTGTTGCCAGTCACCGCTATTGCCCTTCCTCCGACCAACTACAACCTCTACGAGTTTGAAGTGGATGGTATCTACTACAAGATTAAAGGCGACGTAGCCTGTGTATCATGTCAAAGATGGGAAAATGGCATGCACCTGAGTGATTACCACGGCGACGTGGTGATACCCTCAACTGTCACCTATCAAGGCACTACTTACCCAGTCACCATTATAGACGACTATGCGTTTAATTACTGTTCGGGATTGACGAGCATCACCATTCCTGAATCCATCAATACGATTGGGGGTAGCGCATTCTATCTATGCACGGGACTGACCCGTGTGACCATCACCGACATGAGGGCATGGTGCAATATGGATATACAATTCAATCCGCTTATTTATGCCCAGCATCTTTTTCTGAATGACACCGAAGTAACCAATTTGGTGATTCCCGAGGGCGTAACTGCTATCAAGAATTATGCCTTTCAGGGCTGTTCGGGGTTGAAGAGTATTTTGATTCCCAACTCCGTCACTTCTATAGGCGACAATGCCTTTGAGGACTGCTCTGGGCTGACGAGTATCTCTATTCCCAACTCGGTCACCGAGATTGGACAAGTCGCCTTTGAATGCTGTACGTCCCTGACAAGCGTGACCCTAGGAAATGCTATCGCAACCATCGGTAACGCTGCTTTTCAAGGTTGCACCGCGTTGAAAAGCATAGAAGTCCCCAACTCGGTTACTGCTATAAAAGGCGCAGCATTTTGGGGTTGCACAGCGCTGACAAGTGTAACTCTTGGCAAATGTATTACGTCCATCGGTAATGGCGCATTCAAGGGTTGTGAAGCACTGGAGAGTATAGACATCCCCAACTCGGTCACAGAAATCGGTAGCCATGCTTTCAGTGATTGCACTAATCTGACTGGCGTGACCATCGGCAACTCTGTCGCAACCATCGGTAAAGATGCTTTCCAGAATGCCCCTGCCATCGAAACAATCACTTGCAAGGCAGCGACACCGCCGACATGGGAAAACACATCTATGTTCACAACCAATGTTTATAATCACACGCCGTTGCATGTGCCGACAGGATATGAAAGGGCTTATATGGCAAACGTATATTGGGGGCAGTTCCTGAACATCATCGGTGATGTAGTTGATGATAATATACCTGGTGACGTGAATGGCGATGGAGAGGTCACCATTGCTGATGCTAACAGCGTGGTTGACATTGTCGTGATGGGTGGCAACTCGGGACACTCCCGCGCACCCCAAGCCGACGTGAATGGCGACGATGAAATCAACATCGCCGACATCAACGCCATCATCGATCTCATCATCAACAACAACCAAAGATGAACACGACTAAAAAACAATGCCTTTGGGCTTTCGTGATTTCGGCTGCCAAAGAGAGAATTAAAACACGAATGGCCATCAATGACCACGAATTTCCATAAATATTTTTTTTCATGAATCATTCGTGGGCATTTATGAGAATATATGTTAATGAATTATTGAATTATTTGCTGATGCAAGAGGGTGTTTTAATTATCGCCTGAATGCTTTGATCGAGCTTCGCTCGAGAAATTAAACAAAATAGACCACTATGGATTTGATGTCCATAGTGGTCTATTTATTGTTTGCGCCTTTGCGTGAGGCAATTGCGGTGGATTACTGGCGGCCGGAGAGGGTGACGTCAGGACAGGTCTTGGAGATGAGGCCTTGCAGCACCTTGCCCGGGCCAAGTTCCTCGGCCTCGGTCATGCCGTCGGCGACCATGTTTGCAACGATGTGGCTCCAACGCACGGGAGCGGTCAGCTGTTGCAGCAGGTTGGCCTTGATTTCGGCGGGATCGGTGTGGGGCTTAGCGTCAACGTCCTGATAGATGGGGCAAACGGGAACCGAGAAATCGGCAGCCTCGATAGCCTCAGCCAGCTCGGCGCGGGCAGGCTCCATCAAGGGCGAATGGAAGGCACCACCCACCTTGAGGGGCAACGCGCGACGGGCGCCAGCCTCCTTGAATTTTACACATGCGGCCTCGACAGCGGCAATCTCACCCGAGATAACCACCTGTCCGGGGCAGTTATAGTTGGCGGGTACACACACGCCATCGATGTTGGCGCAAATTTCAGCCACCTTATCATCGGGCATGCCGATAATGGCAGCCATCGTCGAAGGTGCGGCTTCACAGGCTTTCTGCATGGCGAGGGCACGTGCCTCGACCAGTTTCAGACCCTGCTCGAAGGGCAGCGCGCCAGCAGCTACCAAAGCCGAGAACTCGCCCAGGGAGTGGCCAGCGACCATGTCGGGCTTAAACTCATCGCCCATCGTGAGAGCAAGAATTACCGAGTGCAGGAATACCGCGGGTTGAGTCACCTTGGTCTGCTTGAGGTCCTCCTCAGTGCCTTCAAACATCAGGTCGGTGATGCGGAAACCCAAGACCTCGTTAGCTTTTTCAAATAATTCTTTGGCCTGAGGGTTGTTGTCATACAGGTCCTTGCCCATACCCACAAACTGTGCACCCTGACCAGGGAATACGAATGCTTTCATTGTTTTGTTGTCTATTTTAAGTTAATGTTGATTACGGAATTATTTAGAAAATCGGCGGCAAAGGTAGTAATTTTTTAGTTAATAGTTAATAGTTAATAGATAATAGTTTGTTAGCGCTCGCATGAAGGAGAAACAAATGATTGAAAATCAGCAAATTACAACCTATTATCTGATATCTATTATCTATACCAGATATTCGGTAGGGTCGTCGATGCCTGCCTCTTGTAGGGCCTGACGGCGTTCGGTGCATGTGCCGCAAGTGCCGCAGTGCTTTTCCCCACCCTTGTAGCAAGAATATGTCTCGCTGTAATCCAGACCCAATGCGGCGCCATGACGGGCAATTTCGGCCTTGCTCAAGTCAGTGTAAGGCGCAAACACCTTGATGCCCTCATAGGTACCCGTCATCATGGCCGTGCTCATGGCTTCGATGAAAGGCGAGCGGCAGTCGGGATAGATGGAATGGTCACCGGCATGGTTGGCGATCATCACACGCCTGAGACCGTTGCTCTCAGCAATGCCACAAGCAATGGCCAGCATGATGCCGTTGCGGAAGGGCACTACAGTCGCCTTCATGTTCTCATCGTTGTAATTGCCGTCGGGGATGGCATCGGCGTTCTCAAGCAAAGCGCTCTTGAAATACTTGTGCATAAAGTCCAGAGGAATGATCAGATGCTTGATACCCAAACGCTCACAGTGCATGATGGCGCAGCGACGCTCACGGCCGTTCTGGGTGCTGCCATAGTCAAAGGTAATGGCCATTGCAATCTGATCCTTGTACTCATAGAGCATGGTCGTCGAGTCCATGCCTCCCGAGGTGATAATAACCGCGTCTTTCATATCAATCGTTGTGGAAATTACTGATCAGGCGTGCGCGCACCATGTCCTGGTGCTCGCTGTCGCCATAGTTGGCAAACGGCTTGATGCTGATGCCGCCACGCGGGTTGAACAAGCCAATCACTTCGATATATTTGGGATCCATCAACTTGACCAGATCCTTCATGATGATATTCACACAATCCTCATGGAAATCACCGTGGTTGCGGAAACTGAACAGGTAGAGTTTCAGACTCTTGCTCTCGACCATGCGCTGTCGAGGGATATAATTGATGATGATGCGACCGAAGTCGGGCTGTCCCGTTTTGGGGCACAACGATGTGAACTCGGGGCAGTCGAGCGTCACCACATACTCGTTCTCGGGGTGCTTGTTCTCGAAAGTCTCCAGCACGTCGGGACGGTAATCAAATTCATATTGCGTGCCCTGGTTACCCAGTAGCGTCACACCTTCCAATTCTTGTTCTGTTCTTGACATAGCATCAATGAAATTTAGTGTTTTGGGCTGCAAAGGTAGTAAAAAGTTTTCAGTTGGCAGTAATCAGTTGTCTAATCACTTAACAGGTCGAGGGCAAAACGGGCTGCTTCGGGGCCTTGTGGCATGAGGGTGTCGAGGCTCTGCAGTGCGGCAGTTCTTATGGCCAAATCCACATCGTCACAGCAGTTGGTGAGCAGGTGTCGGCTATATGCGACCGTAAACTCGGGATGTCCCTGAAAAGTGATGACCTGACGGCCTATTCTGAACGACTCGTTCTTGCAGAAATCACTCGTGGCACACAGCACAGCATCCTGTGGCAACTTCATCACCTGGTCATGGTGGCTATAGAGCAGGCGCATCTCTTGTTG
The DNA here is from genome assembly GCA_947306175.1 of uncultured Prevotellaceae bacterium. Taxonomy (GTDB): domain Bacteria; phylum Bacteroidota; class Bacteroidia; order Bacteroidales; family Muribaculaceae; genus Sodaliphilus. The sequence goes on along the minus strand of CAMZFV010000001.1, from coordinate 11,889 downwards.
AGGGAAATAGGCTTTCATTTGCTCGTCCAAGACACGTGAGGTTCTCACCCCAGCTCCAAATCCGCCATCATAGGGCCTCACTTCGCCACCCAAGGCGCGTGCTATCGCCTGATGTCCGAAACAGACACCCATCATCTTTGCCCCGTGAACATAGGCTTTTTCAATCCAATGTAACAACGCCACAATCCATGGTTTATCGTCATAGGCCGAGTCTAGACTGCCAGGGACCAGATATAGCTCATCGCTGTTGAGGGAAGAAGGCAACTCACCTTGCCAAGTCTGAAAAATGCCATACGTCACCTGTTCACCGATTGAGGCAAACAGATCCATGAACAGAGACTCATAATTGGGAATAAACGCCGGTAAGCGTCCCGGAAAGGTGTCACACAACAAGATGTTGATATGCCGTGTCATAACTCGTCGATTTCCTCTCCTGTGCGTTCCATGATGCTGGCCGCCAAGCCGTCAGCCGTCTGGATGATGGTCACGAGCGGATAAAGTTTGCGGGCGGCATCATAGTTGCGCACATCCTCATAACTGTTCTGGTTGACTCCCCACGCGCCCATGTGCCAGCGGATAGCGAGCATCTCGTCGTCATTGAGGGGCAGACCGCTGCACAGCAACAGGGTGAGCGATTTCTCGCCATGCCCCATCGGGAAACCCTTATAGGTAATTTTGTACCCCTCGGCGTCTTCCCAAATGCCTAACGCGTTCTTGCGCTTCTTGACCGACCGCTTGTAGATGTCGCACTTACACACATCGTGCAGCAAGCTGGCAAGGATAACGCTCTCGCACTTCACCTCGTGCTCAAGGCTGGGCTCTATCGCCTTCATCGCTTCCCACACGGCAAGTGCCGCCTTGCAGGTGTTGAGCGAATGCCTAGCCAAGCCGCCCTCGGTATTCAGGTGATGTCCGGCCGAAGCAGGTGCGGTAAAGAAGCCCCATGCCTCCAAATCGCCTATCACGTCCTCGATGCCTTCACGCTGGGTCAAGCGGAGCAGCTCAAGGATTTCTTCTTTGCAGTTCTTATCACCGGTTTTCATTTGCAATTCAATAGATTTAGTGAAATAGAGACGATAAAGGCTGAATTAATGATTCGTTGGTTTGTAGCCGTGTTCACGACGGTACTTGCGCACATCGCGGAACAGGTCGGTGGCATAGACGAAGTTGTTCAAATCATCGTTATCCACATTATATACCTCATCCTTATTGCCGATCCAGCCTACATGCCCCTTGTTGATAAAGACGATGTTCTCGCCGATGCCCATCACCGAGTTCATATCGTGGGTGTTGATGATGGTAGTGATTCCAAACTCGTGGGTAATATCACTCAATAACTCATCAATGACGATTGAAGTTTTAGGGTCAAGGCCAGAGTTTGGCTCATCGCAGAACAAGTATTTGGGATTCAACGCGATGGCACGAGCGATGGCACAGCGTTTCTGCATACCGCCCGAGAGCTCGCTGGGAAATTTGTTCTCGCTGCCCGTGAGGTTTACACGGTCGATACAGAATTGGGCACGGTCACGCATCTCACTGTTGCCCATACCACCGAACATCACCAGCGGGAACATCACGTTGCCCATCACCGTCTCGCTGTCAAACAAGGCCGAGCCCTGGAAAAGCATACCGATCTCCTTGCGCAACTCCTTGCGCTGCTTGCGGTCCATCTTGGTGATATCTCGTCCGTCGTACAGGATTTCGCCCTCATCGGGGTCAAACAGGCCAACGATGTTCTTGACGAGCACGGTCTTGCCTGAGCCCGACTGTCCGATGATGAGGTTGGTCTTGCCGTCATACAACTTAGCGTTGATGTCGAACAACACCTGACGTGGCCCGTTCTCTTCCATGAACGTCTTGGATAGATGCTTTACTTCGATCATATTTATTAAGTTTTTAGTTGTTAGTTTTAAGTTTTTAGTACAAATACTATCGCCAAAAACCTAATTGCTTAAAGTAATAATAGTGTCAGAATGACGTCGGCTACCAGAATCATGATGTTGCTGACAACCACGGTGTCGGTACTGGCCTTGCCAACCTCGACTGAGCCACCCTGCACCGAGTAGCCGTAATAACAGGCTATGGTGGACATCAGGAAGGCGAACACCAGCGACTTGATCAACGCAAACCACACATACCACTCGATGAACAACGATTGGATACCGAAGAGGTAAGTGTCTGGCTCGACAATACCCGTGATGATGCAGATGAGCCAACCGCCGAACAGGCTGGTTGCCATACAGATAACCACCAGAAAAGGCAGGATTGTGATGAGGGCCAGGATCTTGGGCATCGCCAGGAAGTTGGCGCTATTGATGCCCATGATATCGAGGGCATCAATCTGCTCGGTGGCACGCATGGTGCCAATCTCGCTGGCGATATTGGATCCTATCTTACCTGACAAAATCAGACACAAAATGGTCGATGAGAACTCCAGCAGAATAATCTCACGTGTCGTCAAACCCACCGTGTATCGAGGCAGCAGCGGGTTGGAGATGTTCAATTTGATCAGGATCGTACACAACGAACCAATGAACAACGACACGATAATAATCAGCGGAATCGAGTCTATACCCAATTTCCCAATCTCATCGGTATAACGTTTGAAGAACACCTTCCACTTGTCGGGGATGGCGATGACCCTCCACATGAACATGCAGTAGTCTCCAAACTTATCGAGCATTTTTATCAACAACATATCTTTCGTTTTGTTTCAACCTGCAAAGGTATAAAAAAGACTTTAGACTTTAGTCCTTAGTCCTTAGTTTTTAGTCCTTAGTTTTTCGCTTAAAGAATAAAAAAGACTTTAGACTTTAGCTTTTTCGCCTAAAGTATCAAAAACTACAATAGAGAGATCTCGTCAATGAGGTTGTTGAGCATGGCGTAGACGGTGAGGCCAGCAACACTCTTAATGCCAGTCTTGCGGGTGATATTCTTGCGGTGGCTGATGACGGTGTGCACGCTGACGTTGAGGGCATCGGCAATCTCCTTGTTGGTCTTGCCCTGGGCCAGCTGCACGAGAACGGCGGTCTCGCGCTTGGTGAGTTCGTAGTTACTTTTGCCCGATTCAGACTCTCCAGGTGAAGCCTGAGCCAGTGTCTCGATAATGACTGCACGGCTGTCACGGATGTCCACCACAGCATCAAAGTTCTTGAGGGTTTCACGCTCCACGTACTGATAAACCAACGCCACCAGCGCCACAGGGTTCTCATCGCGCAACTTGGCTACATGATCGACCAATGTGGGATTGATGAGCACAATGTCAGGGCGATTCGCGACAATACGCTCCATATATCTGTCGGGGTCCAATTCCGGGTCAAGCACCTTAAACCGGACTTGACCTTCAAGGATTGATTTCAAACCTTCTACAATCACCTCCGAGGGTTCAACTATTAACAATCGCTGTTTCATATCATTCAGATAATAGACAAAGTGTTAACCCTTAATACCCAACTTAGTCTCAAGGTGTTGAACCAGGGGAACCATTATTTTCTCCTCGATGAAGGTATGCTTCTTGAGATCCTCGCTAAGGCGCAGGATATCGTACACCACATCGAGCACATTGTCGTCATCGACCTGAGGCGGCAGATACTTGAAGACGATATTCAACAGATCATCGAGTTTGCCCTCAATATCGCTATGGTTATGAAGAAATTCCCCAATCTTGTAACTGGTGTCCCGCTTGCCCGACATCAAAGCGGCTATGTGCGGGAATACTTCCCGCTCTTCATGCAGGAAATGGGTTTCCACTTCCTGCTTGTATTCCTGAAAGAAACTGATGAACACCTTACCAATGCGTCCGCCCAACTGCTGGGCAATGGCATCTAGGTGTCGCTCAATGTGAGGCAGGCGCTTATCGACATAGTACCTGTGGGATTTCTCCAGATAGGGCACCAGCCCTGTCATGTCGGTCCCCAAGATGGTAGCAGTCGATGGGATATAATTATTGAATGTATAGACGTTGCAGATGAGCAGGAAAAATGAGGTATCAACACCGCTTTCCTCACACACGTCGGCTATCGAGCGGTCACCGAAACCCAGTGAAATTCCTAACCTGGTCAAGAGCGTTAGCAAGGACGGATGAGCGGTAATCAAATCACTCAAGCGGCTGTCACTTGAAAAAAGACGCGATTTCATATTATTTAGTTTTTAGTCCTTAGTTTTTAGTCCTTAGTCCTTAGTTTTTAGTCCTTAGTCCTTAGTTGTTAGTTGTTTGCCATCGAAGATGATGATGCGGCTGATATCCCAAGCTCGACGCAGATGCGGAGTGAGTGTTGAAGTGCTGTCTCCAATCACCGACATGTTACGTGGATAAATGGCTCCAACCACGGGATATCTCAAAAAACTATGACCCAGGCCCTTCCAATAATAGTCATTGGCACCCATCACATCGAGCAACGTGGGGTACACATCCACCTGACCTATAACGGATTCATAGCACATAGTCGTGTCCACGCCTGTGATAATCAATGGGATGCCCCAGTCTCTAGGCTCGGCAATGCTATCATGACGTCCTTCAATGCGGTTGAGATAGACCTGTGTATGGTCGCTGACGATGGCAAAGACCGTATTGTTTGCCATGCCCATCTTGCGAACATCATCCATCAGGGCACCGATGCAGCTGTCGGTCAAATTGACACAGTTGAGATATCCTCGGGCCTCGGCATTCAGCGTGTCACTGTCAAGTATCCATGAGTGGCGCACCTTATCCCGGGGATAAGGCGTGTGCATCGTCATCGTGACCATTTCGAGGAAGAAGGGTTGCCGCATCTGTGGAATCAAGCGAGCCGCAAAGTCGGTGAGCGCCGCATCATCTATCCCGTTGTGACGTTGAAAAGCCCCATCTGCCATCAGGTGCTCACGGGTGTACAAACTGTCGAACCCATAAGTGCGCGCAGTCACGCTCTGGTTCCAGTTGACACCAGGAGTGCAGATGATTTCGCGGCAGTCATAGCCGTCAAGGGCCTCGGCAATCGAGGGATAAGGTCCATTGCCCCAATTGACCGCCACAGCACCGTCGCGCAGCGGCAAGAGACCTGTGTTATAGATGAAGTGGGCATCGCTGGAATGTCCATGACTGGTCTGGAACATGACGTGAGGCGCATAGATGACACTGTCGCCCTTCACGAGGCGGTTGAGCACTGGAGTCACCTCACGGCCATCAACTTCCATGCCGATGGGCCATGAGTGCAGTGATTCCACAATGATGAGCACCAGATTGCGATCCTTAATCTTGCAGAACGCATTGTCGGTATAGTGCGGGCAATCCTCGGCGATAAAACGCTGAACCATCGCCCGTTCCTCGTCGGTGACAGTATGGGAAACCCATAACTCCTCATAGGTGGAAAAAGCAAGATAGGGAATCAAACCATTGTGTGCATAATAACCCTTGTTGCTGAAATTGTGCAGGAAACGATTCTCAAAAGTCTCATTCCCAAACAAATACCCCCAAGCGCCAGTAAGCAGGCAAGCCAACAAAGTGTATAACAAGGGCTTGAGGCGGCGTTCCTCACCCTCGGCACGTTTGCTGAACAGGCATAGCGCAACAAGCAGAAAAAATGGCACAACGACCAACAAGTCCTGCCATCGCAGCAGACCTACTGTGCTTGCCGCCAAGGTGGAATTGAGATTGTCGGTCATCGCCATGCTTCGCCATGGCATCAAGTCATCATAGGCGCGGCAATAGCACATCTGCATCACACACCAGACAGTGAGCAATGTCAAGGGTATCCACACCAGCCATCGCCATCGGCGCCGCAAAAGCCAATAGGGCGCAAGCAAGAGCAACGCATTGGCTATGGAGATGGCGACTATGTGCCAATGATGCAGCATCTGCCCCACTCCACCCAACTGCGTGTCAAGGGCGACGACAAAGCACTGCCAGGCCACCACAGCCACACACAGGACAAAGAAAAGTGTCCCATAGCGCACGATATGTCCTGAAGTCCTCTCCACCGCAAATTCAGCTCAAAACCAAGGGATTATAGCCTATACTTTTTTGATAATATGTGAGACCACACCCCACACCTGAAAATGATTGTCCTCGCCCACCTTAATTTCGGGGAAAGAGGAATTGGCTGGGGTAAGATATATTCCATCATCACGCATACTCAAGCGCTTGACCGTGAAATCGCCATCAATGAAACACACAGCGATGTTGCCGTCGTGTGGCGTGAGTGAACGATCTATGATAATCAAGTCACCCTCATTGATGCCCGCATCCACCATCGAGTTGCCTATCACACGTGCACAAAACGTAGCGGCAGGGTTGGTGATAAGCGCACGGTTCAGGTCAATGGTATCGGCATACTCACCCTGAGCGGGGCTGGGAAATCCAGCCTGCACTCGACCTTCAAAGAATTGCAGTCCAGAGGTTTTCTCTTCGGGCTTGACCTCCGATATCTTAATTTCTTCCATGATGCTCATACTTTTACTATCAAGCCGTCATAAGCCAGCTCAACGTTATCAGGCAAAAACTTAGGCGAATCGGCGTGCAGCCCCATACGGTCGCTCATGTGAATGAGATAAGCACGCCCTGGTTTGATGCGCTCTATTACGGCGAGTGTCTCTTCAAGGCACATGTGAGACAGATGCCCGCCCTCTTTCTTCAACGAGTTGATGACCAGCAGCGGCGCCCCCTTGAGCTGCTCAATCACATCATCGGCAATTGTCTTGGCGTCAGTGATATAGGCCAGTGGACCTATGCGAAAACCGCAAATTGCCAATTTGTAGTGCATCACGGGGATGGGCTCGACTTTCACCCCCTCGACAAGGAACGGCTCGTCACCAAAGACGTGTTCCTCGAACTGAGCCACACCCGGATAAGGATTTTCGGAGAAACAATAGGGAATCCGCTTGTGCAACAGATTCATCACATCAGCACGGGCATATAGCGGGAAAGGACGCTCAAAGCAATAGGCTCGCAGGTCGTCCAGACCGGCGACGTGGTCAAAGTGGATGTGAGTGAGCAATACCGCATCAAGGTTATCGTCGCTGGCGCGCAACATCTGGGTGCGGAAGTCGGGACCGCAGTCAATAAGGAGCCTTGCCCCTTGATAACGCACTATCGCTGACGTGCGCAACCGCTGGTCACGCGGATCGTCACTCATGCACACAGGGCACTTGCATCGCAACATGGGCACACCTGTAGATGTTCCTGTCCCTAAAAATTCTATTTCCAGCGTCGTCAAGTTCATTATTTCCTGAATTGATGCAGCAAGCCATCCACAAAGTACAGATATGACCCGCCGTCATAATACCAATATTCCCGCATTCCCGACTGATCGGGGTTCTGATTGATACGCTTGGGACTGCCGAGAGCCAAGCGGCACTCTTCTTTAGTCATCCCCTCAACCACCCGCGCTTGAGTAATGAGTTCCCAGTTCTTGTCGGAAATCTCAGGATAAGCCAGGTGCGGGTCACTAGAGACAAACATCGCGTCAAAACTGCGCCCCTGCATCGTCGATGACGGGTCGCTCATCCACACCATAGCACATTCACGGGTGTCGGCAGTGGTGAAAAGCACCCGCAGGGGCAACACCGCATTGCCAGGTAAGACGCTGTCGATGTGCACCTTGATGTAATGGCGTCCATCCATCATCTGCTCGCTTTTCGGGTCGTACCAGATGCCGGTGCGGATGTATAAATCCTTTCCCGTCACCTGGTTGCCTATATGTTCCACCATGTCCAAATCGATGAGCATGGGAATCGTAAATCCCTGATGATAAGCATCCTGTGCCCGTCCCGCACGGCAAGAATAGGTGAGGTTTGTCAAACCATCATATAAATCTATGAAGATGTAACGATTATCATCGTTATACAAACCTCCTGTTTGATAACCCACATAGTTCAGCACACGGCCAGCCAAATTCAATGTGTCCTTATCATAATCTGGCTGATGTGCAAACAGCTGAGTCACCTGATTATCGGTTACCCAAAAGCGTTTACCCTGCTTCCATGCAGGAAGTGAATCCCGATAAGCATCAAGGGTAACGGGAGTCTGACGGCTATCCACTTGCTCAATCACGCGCTGAACATCCTTATTGGTCACATGTTCAGTCACTTCTATACCCGTGCCACAAGACAGAACAAGCAGGCACAGAGTGCCCGCTAATGCCCAGTGACAACGTCTAAGCCAATTGAGACAAGTTGACGGCCAATCTATCATTTCTTATTAGCCTCTTTCTCGTTGATGGCGTCAATCGATGAGGTCACAGCGCTGATGTCAATATCATTATTGTTCAAAGCGTCGTCTATCAAAACCTGAACAACAGAATCCTTGGATTGGCCACGATCAACCTTCAAGGTAGAGATGTAAGCTGCGTTGCGACGACGCGCATCTTTTAATGCTTCCTTGAAGTCTTTCAGCCCCTCCTGGTCTCCGCTGGCCTCGATCTTAGCTTCACATGCCGTGATGCTGTCTTCAAAAGCAAGCACCGCTTCAGCATCCTGCTTTTGGCAGAGTTCGTCAAGCTGCTTGGCCATTTCCTCGCCTTGACGCTTATAATCTTTTTGGCAACTTGTTAAGGACAGCACAATCAAAGCCGTCATCATTAATAAAATCTTTTTCATAACTTGTTATTTATTAGTTGATTAAATTATTTTACTGATTATTACTTATCGCCTGACTCAACGCTGTGGCCAACTGGTCAGGACAAGATGTATTCTTATAGCCGCAACGGATGCCCTGCAACTTGCTGATGGCTTCAGTGGCCTTCATGCCACGCACCAGTATCGAAATGCCTTGGAGGTTACCATGGCAACCTCCATAGAACTGGACATCCTGGATAATGCCTTGTTCGTCAAGTTCCAAATCTATCTGGGAAGAGCAAGTACCTTGAGTGTAATAGGTATATTTCATTTTGCTTCTGATCAATGATTCAATAGGTCGGTCAATCGACGGGCATCGAGAATGCGCAGCACATTGGTGTCATAGTCAATGATGTCCATATCGCTCAACTTGTCAAGCGAAGCGATGAATGTTGTGCGTTGTGTGCCTAGCAGAACACAGAAATCTTTCTGCTTATAATGAAATTCTATATCGAAAGCTCCAGGCAAGGCCAACGAATCCACCATCATAGCAAGCCGCTCGATGACCGTTCCGTCCTTGATATCCTGTAATGAGGAGACGCCCCGTTGGCTACCCGATGACAAGTAATTCAGGATGTTGAACAAGAACACCTTGTCGGTATTCACCATCTGGATGTAGTCACTCTTGCGCAACTGCAAGATGCCGCACGGGCCATTGGCTATGGCTGTATAGGGATAGGTGGTTTCCTTGCCGAAGAGATATTCCGCAGCCAGCACGTGAGGCGACGCCAACGTCTGACAGAAGGTGATACGCAAGTGGGAAAACGCCTGCTCCAACTTCACCTGACCCGACACAATAAACTTGATGTGGGTACATGAATCTCCCGCAGCAAAAATCTGCTCTCCACTGCGGAATTTCAGGAAATGGAAAGGTAATTTCTCGACAAGCGCCGTTATCTTCTCAGTACTCACACCCTGAAAGAGCGGCAGTTGCATCAGCTGTTGGTACATGCTGTTCATCACCTCGACACTAAAGAATTATTAACTTAACAACTCCACAACCTGCTCAACAGTCAGCGTCTGCTGTTCCCCGCTGACCATATTCTTGAGTGCTATCGTCCCGTTCTGCACCTCATCGGCACCCACAATGGCCACAAAGGGAATCTTGCGGTCATTGGCATAATTCATCTGCTTCTTCATCTTGGAAGTGTCGGGATACAGCTCAGCGCTGATACCTGCCCTTCGCAACGCCATGATGTGACGCAATGAAACCGAAGCCTCTTGCTCACCAAAGTTGACAAACATCACGCGTGCAGTAGCCATTGTGTCGGCAGGATAGAGGTCAAGAGCGTTGAGCACATCATAGATGCGGTCGGCACCGAAGCTGATGCCTACACCCGACAAGCCGGGCATACCGAACACACCCGTCAGGTTGTCGTAACGGCCACCACCCGTGATGCTGCCGATGGCAACGTCTAATGCCTTGACTTCGAGAATTGTGCCCGTGTAATAGTTCAGGCCACGCGCCAGCGACACATCGAGTTCAACTTTTGCTCGAGTACCGAGAGCAGTCACATGGTCAAGCACATAGCGCATTTCCTCGATGCCCTTCATGCCCACCTCACTGCCTGCAAGCATATCGGCCAGACTGGCAAGGCGTTCCTCGTTGGTGCCCTCCAATCCCAACAAGGGTTGCAGGATTGCGATGGCTGCGTCATTCAAGCCCTTTTCCTTTAACTCGGCATTCACGTTGTCGATGCCGATTTTGTCAAGTTTATCTATGGCGACAGTGATATCCACAATCTTGTCGGCAGCCCCGATAACTTCAGCGATACCGCTAAGGATCTTGCGATTGTTCAGCTTGATGGCAACATTGATGTTGAAACGGTTGAAAACCTCGTCAATCATGGTTACCAACTCCACCTCGTTGAGCAACGAGTCGCTGCCCACGATGTCGGCATCACACTGATAGAACTCACGGTAACGGCCTTTCTGGGGACGGTCGGCTCGCCAAACGGGCTGCACCTGATAACGCTTGAAAGGCATCTGCAAGTCGTTGCGGTGCTGCACCACATAGCGTGCGAAAGGTACCGTCAGGTCATAGCGCAGACCTTTCTCGCTGATTTTGGTGGTCAGGTGCAACGAGTCATGAGCCGTCAGCAAATCATCGGGCGCATCCTTCAGGTAATCTCCACTGTTCAGGATCTTGAACAACAGTTTGTCACCCTCCTCGCCATACTTGCCCATCAGTGTTGACAGGTTCTCAATAGCGGGGGTCTCAATCTGCAGGAAACCGTAGAGCAGGAATACGTCTTTAATTGTATTGAAAATATAGTTGCGGCGCGCCATCTCGATGGGCGAGAAGTCGCGCGTCCCCTTAGGGATAGATGGTTTTTGTGCCATTTCTTAATTAAGTCTCTATTCTCAGATGTTTTGTATTATCTTCTGTTGCCGCCAAATATCATTGCAATATAATATAATAATGTGGCAAGCGAACCAATAGCGGCCACGACATAGGTGTAAGCGGCAGAATGAAGCGCGTCCTTGGCATATTCCAACTGCTGACCAGCAGCGATACCCGAGCCTTCAAGCCACTTGATGGCACGGCGGCTGGCATCGACCTCAACGGGCAATGTCACAAAACTGAACAGCACCGTAGCAGCAAACATGGCAATTGCGATATATAAAGGCAATTTGGTAAACTCATACACAGCAATTCCTGCAAGCAGCAGCCATTGCACAGTCTTGGAGGCAAAAGATACCACAGGCACTAATTTGGTGCGCAGTTGCAACATGCTATAACCCACCTTGTGCTGCACAGCATGACCACACTCGTGGGCAGCGACGGCGGCGGCAGCAATACTGTTGGTGCCATAAACGGGCTCACTCAGGTTCACCGTCTTGTTGGCAGGATTGAAGTGGTCGGTCAACTGACCACTGACGCTGGTCACCTGCACATCGCCACAACCATTCTGCTGCAGCATGGCATTGGCGATATCACGTCCCGACATAGGTACGCCCAGAGGCACTTTACTGTATTTCGCAAACTTTGACTTGAGGGAGTTCTGAACAATCAAGCTCAGGATGAAAACGCCTCCCATTAAAATCCAGATAGACATAATATTTAGTTTTTAGTCGTTATTATTATCCTAAATTATACTGAGCAGCAATTTTGGCACGATTGTTGCAAAACTAGATGCCGGACAAAATTCTGCACTGCAAAGTTATAGTTTTTTGCCCGTAAAACCGCCCAAAAGGCAAATAAAAGTATTAAAAAATGAAAATTAGGAGTAAAAAAGTTTGGTAATTCAAAAATAGCCGCTACATTTGCGGCGTTGAAAGTTTTATTATTAATCATTT